>CBDUGF010000110.1:0-13416 GCA_965366835.1 uncultured Rhodobacterales bacterium | reverse complement strand
GAACATTTCATTAGTAATGAAGATGCCAAGCTATTTGACGAAGCCGAACTAACAATTGAGGAAAAGTCCGAGATACGGTCATTGATGGCAGAAGCGCGTCGATTAACTGAACTGGCAAAGAGTTTATCCCCAACACAAAAACGAAAAGTGCTTCACTGGATTTCAAAAGTAGAAGATGAATTGGTTAGAGAAAAAACGCGTTTTCAAACATTCGTAGCCGCCGCCAGCATAGTTTTTGATTTAGTAAAGAAAGCCGGTAATGATGTAAAACCAATCGCCGAAGCTATTAGTGAGGCTCGAACAATAACAGAGCGGAAAGTTGAAGGCTACAGGCAGATCGTGGATGAAGAAAAACCCAAACAAATCGAAGATAAATCCCCAAATAGTGCAGATAATAAGCGATCGTAGGCCGCGCATCTTGCGCACATCTGCGAACATTTCATCCGCCAAACTTCACCCCCCAACCTCACCCCCACCCAGCACGGGCCAACGGACCGGGCCGCGCCCGACCCTCCCCCCGGGAGGGCGCAATCGCCCCGTCCCGCCCCGCACCACCGCCGGATCGGACAGAACCGTCCCACAAGAGATCAACCGTCGCGAAGCGCCCACCCAGGCCCGGGCGCGCCCCTCTGTTGCCAAAGCGCCATATCGAGGAGAACGCGCGCTTCGTGGAGCCTCTGGAAGTCTGAGACCCCGGTAAACTAAATATTGATAGTTTGTGCGCAATTTGTTCTACATGAAGGGTACGGATCAGGGGAACGTCATGGCATCGCAAGCATCCAAAGACCTGCGCGGATTTCTGGGCGAGCAGCGATTCGCGACCGTGATGGCCGACCCCCCCTGGCGGTTCACCAATCGGACCGGCAAGATCGCACCGGAGCACAAGCGGCTTGCCCGCTATCCGACCATGACCCTCGATGACATTTGCGCACTCCCCGTCGAGAAGCATCTCGAAGATACGGCGCATTGCTACCTCTGGGTCCCCAACGCGCTTTTGCCGGACGGGCTTCAGGTCCTCTCGTCCTGGGGATTCACCTACAAATCCAACATCATCTGGCACAAGATCAGGAAAGACGGCGGCTCGGACGGTCGCGGCGTCGGCTTCTATTTTCGCAATGTCACCGAAGTGCTGTTGTTCGGCGTGCGCGGAAAAAACGCCAGAACGCTCCAGCCCGGGCGCACCCAGGTCAACCTTTTCGGCACCAGGAAACGCGAGCATTCGCGAAAACCCGACGAACAGTATGACATCATCGAGTCCTGCAGCTGGGGTCCGTATCTCGAGCTTTTCGGTCGCGGCAAACGCAAGAACTGGACCGTTTGGGGCAACCAGGCCGATGATGACTACAAGCCGACCTGGGATACCTACAAATACAACAGCGGAATGGCCGCGGAATAGTGCCTGACGAGACCTGCGATGTATCGACAGGAGAGATCGCCGACCCTGCGGCGGTATTGGAGCAGGTGTTTCCGGCCGATATTCTGGAAAAATTCGAAATCTACAGCTATCGCAATGCCGCCGTGATCCTGAAGCACAGTTTCCCGGCGCAGTTTGCCGACATTTCTCGTGCGCTCGAAGAATTCTCGATTTCCAGGACGATGATACGCACACCGGGCGGTAGCAAGGGTCCGATCGCCAAATACGTTGATGAGCTGTTCGATGAAAGCTGGCAGGAATCTCGCATTTCCGCCGATTTGCACGTTCGATTGACGGATCCGAAAAGGAGAAACGTCATCCTGTCGCACTACGTCCGCGAAGGCTATCTGGATGGCCATAGAATTGATTTCGTTAAAGGAAAAGTCGCGCTTGATCTCGAATGGAACAGCAAGGACCAGACTTACGACAGAGATCTCTATGCCTTTTCAGCGTTTTACGACGCTGGTGCGATTGACGTCGGCGTGATCCTTACGCGCGGCTCCAGCCTCGACAACAGGTTTTTCCGCAGCCTGGGCAAGGTTCTCAGGAAAGACGGCACGCAAGGAAATGAAGTGGTTTACAAGAAATACGGCGCCTCGACGACCTGGATGGGAAAGCTGCTTTACCGCCTCGATGCCGGGCGAAATGGCGGCTGTCCGGTTCTGGCGGTCGGCATCAAACCGGCCTGCGTCAGCAACGACTGAAATCAAGCGATTCTAGGCTGCTCATCCTGTCCACCATCTGCCAGCGGATCATTCGCCACACTTCACGCCCACAACCTCACCACCCAACCCGCACGGGCCAAAGGACCGAGCCGCGCCCGACCCTCCCCGCGGGAGGGCGCATTCGCTCCGTCACGCTCCGCACCACCGCCGGATCGCACAGCACCGTCCCACAAGAGATCAACCATCCCGAAGCGCCCACCCAGGCTCGGGCGCGCCCCTCCGTTGCGCCTGCCACTCACAGGGCCTGCACCGCTTGACTCCGGGCCGTATGCGCGCCACGCCGCGATTCACCCCCCTTGCCCGCGCATCGCCACAAGCGTATTATCCTCCCTTGCAGGCTCCACGGCCAAACGCCGCGCCCCTGCCGCTTCCCATGGATCAACCCCGGCATTCCGGGCAATTGATCGTCTGTCGATGCGACGGCCCGGGCGGCCACGCTCCCCGGGAACGCTTTTTAAAGGGAACACCCCATGTCCAAGGACAAGAACCGCGGCAATCGCGAAACCAAGAAGCCGAAGAAGGAACAGCCCAAGGTCAGCGCCACGGCGAATTCCAACCTCGGCAAACCGCTCAACATCGGCGGCAAGAAAAAGCCGTAAACCGGGCGATCCGCCCGCCTTCGCCGCGCCGCACAGCACATGAAAAAGCCCCGGAGGCACGAAACCCCCGGGGCGATCCTTCGTCCGGCGTCTGACGCCGATCAGCCGAGCCGTGCCCGCCACTGATCGACCTCTTTCTCGGCCTCTTCCTTGGCCTTGCCGTATTTCTGCTGGATCAGCCCGACCATCTGTTCGCGGTTGCCCTCGGCCTTGTCCAGCTCGTCATCGGTCAGCTCGCCCCACTCCTCGCGGGCCTTGCCCTTCATTTCTTTCCATTTGCCTTTGACTTGATCCCAGTTCATCTCGTTTCTCCTTTGGGTTGCCTTCCCCCAATCAACGCCGCCATGCGCGATCCGTTCCAAACTATTTCCTGCCCCGGCCCGGCAAACGCTCCGTTAACCCGTCAAACCGCCCGGCGTGCGCCCCGGATTGCCCGGCAGCCGGGAGTCAGCCGGATGTCAGCCGCGAGTCACCCCCCGTCGAATATCGGCGCTACCCGGCCATTAACCCCCTCGCGCGCCCTGCAAAGCTCTGATTAACTCAGGGAATGCGAGTCGCCCTTCTCCTCTCCCTGCTGATCCTGTCCGGCTGCGGCCGCCCCCTGACGATGGGTGAAAAATCCTTTGCCAATCAGCTCTTTGGCGGAACCGCAAACCCCGAAATCATCCGTTTTCACGACGGCGCGATCATCGAAAAGATCACCTACAAGCGCCAGAAGCGCCCGCGCCTGGCCTGTCGCGAGCGGATCTGGCCCGAGCCGACCACCGAAACCGTCACGGTCGGCCCCGCCGCGGTCGCCCTGCTCAACACGATTTTCTACGCCAAACCTTACTACACAAACGATTATCTGGCCTCCTACCCGAAATCGCTCAACCTCTTCGCCGCCATGCTCTTTGCCCATGAAGTCACCCATGTCTGGCAATGGCAGAACCGCGCCAGGACCGGCTATTCCCCGATCCGCGCCGCCAATGAGCATAACGCCGGGGAAGACCCCTATCTCTATGATATCAATACCAAAACCCGTTTCCTCGATTACGCCTACGAGCAGCAGGCCAGCATCGTCGAGGAATATGTCTGCTGCGCCGCGCTCGATCCCGAGGCGCCGCGCACCGCCCGTCTCCGCGCCCTCCTGCAAGGCGCCTTCCCGGTCGGCAAGCTGCACATTCCGAAAGACATCTACATCCCCTGGGACGGCGCCCAGCGAAAGGGAATTTGCAGGTAGAGAGTTTTTCGGTTTCCACCAAATCAATCGGCATCGGTTTTCGCGTTCGAGCCCTGGGCGAGAGGCAGCGAAAACCGATACTATTGAAACCGAAAACCTATTTATGTCAGGAGCTTGGCGACTTCGGCGATGAAGTGTTCGCCGCGTTTCTCGAAGTTGTCATACTGATCGAACGACGCCGCCGCCGGCGCCAGCAACACCACCTCGCCGGCCTTCGCCTCGCCCGCCGCCCGCGCCACCGCAGCTTCCATCGTGCCGCAGACTTCGGTCTCAACCCCTTGAAGCTGCATGGCAAAATGCGCCGCCTCGCGCCCGATAACATAGGCTTTCAGCACCGAACCGGTCGCCTCCAGCAGCCGCGAAAGCCCGCCGTCCTTCTCCAGCCCGCCACAGATCCAGCGGATCCCGTCGAACGCTTTCAGAGCCTTGGCCGCCGAGTCCACGTTGGTCGCCTTGGAGTCGTTGACAAAGCGCACCCCGCCCACCTCGCCAACCAGTTGCGAGCGATGCGGCAGCCCGGCAAAGCTTTGAAATCCCGCCGAAATATCGCGCGGCCCCAGCCCCAGCGTGCGGCACACCGCATAGGCGGCACAGGCGTTCTGATGGTTGTGCTCTCCCGGCAGCCCCGGCACATCGCGCAAGTCAATCGAAGAGACCTGCCGCCCCTTGCGCCACTCGGCCAGAAAGCCCTTGCGCGCAAACACATGCCAGCCCGGCCCGGTCAGTTTCCGCGCCACCGACACGGCGATCACCCGGTCATCCGCCGCCCCTTCCGACAGCTGGTTGGCCAGGTAACGCCCCTCATCCTCATCGACGCCGATAATGGCCCGATCCGGGCCACCTTCGGCAAACAGCCGCCGCTTGGCCGCGAAATAGCCGCCCAGCCCGCCATGCCGGTCGAGGTGATCCGGCGAAAAATTGGTGAACACGGCCACATCCGGGGTCAGCGAGCGCGCCAGCTCGGTCTGATACGACGACAGTTCCAGCACCACGACAGCGCCATCGCCCGGCGGATCGATATCGAGCACCCCGCGTCCGATATTGCCGGCCAGCTGCGCCGGTTTCCCTGCATGATCAAGCAGATGATGGATCAGCGCCGAGGTGGTCGACTTGCCGTTCGACCCGGTCACAGCCACCACCCGGGGCATCACATCGTGACCGTCCCAATCGCTGCCGCCGAGCGAGCGGAAGAACAGCCCGATATCGTTGTCGACCGGCACGCCCGCCTCCCATGCGGCGGCGATCACCCGGTTCGGCGCCGGATAGAGATGCGCGATCCCCGGCGACACGATCAGCGCCGCAACAGCGTCGAACGCCCCCGCCCGCATCAGGTCAACACATTGAAATCCTTCGGCTTCCGCCCGCTCTCTCGCCTCGGCATTGTCGTCCCAGCACAGCGCCTCGGCGCCGCCCGCGCGCAAGGCCCGCGCCGCCGACAGCCCCGATCGGCCCAGCCCCAGCACCGCCACCTTGCGGCCGTCATATCCAACCACCGGTAACATCGTCATTCCCCAACCCGCGACTCCGCCCGACAGGGCGGCGGAGCGGCCCTACCGCACCTTCAGTGTCGCCAGCCCGATCATGGCGAGGATCAGCGAAATGATCCAGAACCGGATCACGATCTGCGGCTCGGCCCAGCCCTTTTTCTCGTAATGGTGATGGATCGGCGCCATCAGGAACACCCGCTTGCCGGTGCGCTTGAAATACAGCACCTGGATGATCACGCTCAGCGCCTCGACCACGAACAGCCCGCCGACAATCGCCAGCACGATCTCGTGCTTGGTGGCCACCGCGATCGCGCCCAGCGCCCCGCCCAGCGCGAGGCTGCCGGTATCGCCCATGAACACCGCCGCGGGCGGCGCATTGTACCACAGAAAGCCCAGGCCGCCGCCGAAGATCCCGGCGGTGAAGATCAGGATTTCCCCGGTTCCCGGCACATAATGCACATCGAGATATTCGGTGAAGTCGACGCGGCCCACCGCATAGGCGATCACCCCCAGCGTCCCGGCGGCGATCATCACCGGCATGATCGCCAGGCCGTCGAGCCCGTCGGTCAGGTTGACCGCGTTGGCCGCGCCGACGATCACGATGATCGCGAACGGGATGAAGACATAGCCCAGATTGATCAGCGTATCCTTGAACACCGGCAGCGCCACCTTGTATTGCAGCGCCTCGGGATGATAGACCGTGGCCCAGTATCCGGCGATGCCGGAGATCAGAAAACCAAGCAATAACCGCACCTTGCCAGACACACCTGCACTGCTCTGCTTTTTCACCTTGGCATAGTCATCGGCGAATCCGATGGCGGCGAAACTCATCGTCACGAACAGCACCAGCCAGACGAAAGGATTGTCGAGCCGCGCCCACATCAGCGTCGAGGTGAGCAGCGCGCCGACGATCAGCAAGCCGCCCATGGTCGGCGTGCCGGCCTTCTCGAAATGGTTCTCGGGGCCGTCCTCGCGGATCGGCTGGCCCTTGCCCTGGCGCCGGCGCAGCACGTTGATCAGCGGCTGACCGAAGAAAAAGCCGAACAAGAGCGCGGTCATGAAGGCGCCCCCGGCCCGGAAGGTGATATAGCGGAACAGGTTGAAAACATCCCCGCCATCCGACAGCAAGGTCAGCCAATAGAGCATTCACTCGTCCCTTTGTTTGGTTGCCGCCGGATGGCCCATTTTGCGGATCGCGTCAACAACAAGGCTGACTTTCGAGCCCTTGGAGCCCTTGACCAGCACGATATCGCCCGGCCTGAGCAGTTTGCGCACCATCGCGACCATTTCGGGCGCGGTTTCCAGCCATTGACCGCGCTTGTCCGGGCTCAGCGCGTCGTAGAGATGCTGCATCCGTGGCCCGACACAATGCACCACATGGATTTTCGCGATCCAGGGCAATGCGGCCAGCGCGACATGATCGTCCGTCTCGCTTTCACCCAGTTCCAGCATGTCGCCCAGAATGGCGATCCGCCGGCCGGCGCGCTTGTCCAGAGGCGTCGCCGCCGCCAGCACTTCCAGCGACACCGCCATCGAGGTCGGGTTGGCATTGAACGCATCGTCGATCAGCGCCAGTTCGGCCTCGGCCTGTTCGTCGAGCAGCACGATCTCGCGGGTGCCGCGCCCCGTCGGCGGATGCCAGACGGCAATATCGCAGGCCGCGATCCCGGCATCCGCGCCCAGCGCCGCGACCGCCGCCAGCGTGCCCAGCCCGTTCATCGCGAAATGCCGCCCCGGCGTCGAAATCTTGAACACCAGCCGCTCGCCCCAGGCCCGCGCCTCGCAGATCGTGGTCTCATCGGCCAGGGTGACGCGCTCAAGGTGATAATCCGCGGCACCGCTGCCAAACAGAACCGCCGTCGCCTCCACATCGCGCGCTTTTTGCTGCAAGATCGCGCAGGTCTCCACATCGGCATTGATCACGGCCACGCCGCCGGGCTCCAGCCCGTCCATGATCGCTGCCTTTTCGCGCGCGATTCCCTCAATGTTTTCAAATGCTTCCATATGCGCCGGGGCGATGGTGGTGATCATCGCCACATGCGGGCGGGTCAGCCGGGCCAGCGGTTCGATCTCGCCGGGGTGGTTCATCCCGATCTCGATCACCGCGAATTCGCTGTCCTGCGGCATCCGCGCCAGGGTCAGCGGCACACCCCACTGGTTGTTGTAACTCGCCTCCGCCGCGTGGGTCTTGCCCTGCCGCTCCAGCACGGTGCGCAGCATTTCCTTGGTCGAGGTCTTGCCGACCGATCCGGTCACCGCCACAACCCTTGCGCCGGTCCGTGCCCGCGCCGCCCGGCCCAGCGCCTCCAGCGCCGCCAGAACATCGTCCACGATCAGCAAAGCTGCATCATCCGGCACATCATCAGGCAGATGCGAGACCAAAGCCGCCGCCGCGCCCTTTTTCAGCGCCTGGGCGACGAAATCATGCCCGTCGCGCACGTCCTTCAGCGCCACGAACAGATCGCCCGGCTGCAATGTCCGCGTATCAATCGACACGCCGGTGGCGTTGAATTCCCGCGTCGCACGCCCGCCGGTCGCCGCCGCCGCCTCGGCGCTGGTCCACAGCGTCATGCCAGCCCCCCTTCCAGCGCCGCCACCGCCACGCTGGCCTGTTCGGCATCGTCGAACGGCAGCACATCGTCGCCCACGATCTGCCCGGTCTCGTGGCCCTTGCCGGCAATCAACAGCGCATCCCCCGGCCCCAGCATGTCGACCCCGCGCAGGATCGCCTCGGCCCGGTCGCCGACCTCGTTGGCCTCGGGGCAGCCCTGCATCACGGCGGCGCGAATCGCGCCCGGATCCTCGCTGCGCGGGTTGTCATCGGTCACGATCACCACATCGGCATGCTCCGCCGCCGCCGCCCCCATCAACGGCCGCTTGCCTACATCGCGGTCGCCGCCGGCGCCGATGATGGCGATGATCCGCCCCGGCACATGCGGGCGCATCGCCTGCAGAGCGGTCGCCAGTGCCGCGGGCGTGTGGGCATAATCGACAAACACCGCCGCACCATTGGCGCGCTGCGCCGCCAGCTGCATCCGCCCGCGCACCCCGCCGAGATGATCGAGCGTCTCGAACACCTGCTCGGGCGCCTCGCCCGCCGCGATCACCAGCCCGGCAGCGAGCAGCACGTTTTCCGCCTGAAACCCGCCGATCAGCGGCAGGTAGCAGCGGTAACCCTTTGATTTCCAAGAGAAGAATACCTCCTGCCCGGTCGCGTCAAAGCGTTGCGCGGTGAGCTGGATATCGGCGCCCTCGGTACGCCCCACCGCGATCACCTCCTGGCCCCTGCCGCTGGCGATCGCCGCCATGTCCGGCCCGCGCGCATCGTCGATATTGATCACCGCGACCTCGTCCTCGCCCAGAACCCGGCCAAACAGCCCCGCCTTGGCCTCGAAATAGGCATCGAAGCTCTCATGGTAATCGAGATGATCCTGGGTGAAATTGGTGAACCCGGCGGCGGCCAGATGCACCCCGTCGAGCCGTTTCTGCGCCAGCCCGTGCGACGACGCCTCCATCGCCGCGTGTGTCACCCCGGCCTTGGCCGCCGCCGCCAGCGTGCGGTGCAGCGTGATCGGCTCGGGCGTGGTATGGGCCAGCGGCGCGCTCCACGCCCCTTCCACCCCGGTGGTGCCGAGGTTGACCGCCTCACGGCCCAGCTCGGTCCAGATCATCCGCGCGAAACTGGCCACGCTGGTCTTGCCGTTGGTGCCGGTCACCGCGATCATGGTCTTGGGTTGGGCGCCAAACCAAAGCGCCGCCGTATAAGCCAGAACCTGGCGCGGATCCTCGCTCACCACCAGCGCCGCATCGCTCTGGCCCAGCACGTCCGCCGCGATCTGCATGCCGCGCACATCGGTCAGGATCGCCCCTGCCCCCATGCGCAGCGCATATTGGATGAACTCGGCGCCATGCACCCGCGTGCCGGGCAGCGCGGCGAAAAGATAGCCGTCCTTCACATCGCGGCTGTCCACCGCCAGCCCGGTGATCTCGGCCTCGCGGCCTTGCAGGGCGGTCAGGCCCAGTTCCGTCAGAGTCTTTGCCTGCCCGCCCATCTGCCGCATGCCCTTTTTGGCTTCGAGAAGGATCGGGTTGCGGCGCGCCCGGAAAGCGCCGCTTCCCGCCACCGGCGCGGATGCGAATCGCAATTCCCTGCGGTTGCCGGCCCCGATCCCCTCTAATTCGATGTCAGCGTTATACCAGCCAATTGCCCCGGCTCAACCTCGGGTCTCAGCCCCAGCAACGGCGCCACGCGGTTGATCATCTCCGCCGCCACAGGCACCGCGGTCCAGCCCGCCGTGCGGCGCAGCTCGCCGTGGCTCTGGATTTCGGGCTCATCCAGTGTCAGCACCAGCACATATTTCGGATCATGCGCCGGAAAGATCGCGGCGAAGGTCGAAATCAGCCGGCCCCGGTAATAGCCGCCGCCGGGCTTGGGCTTGTCCGCCGACCCGGTCTTGCCGCCGACCGCATAGCCCGGCACATCGCCAAAGCTCGCGGTCCCTTCGGTGACCACCAGACGCAGCATTTCGCGCGACGCGGCGGCGACCTGCTTGCTCATCACCCGCGGCCCGTATTGCGGCGCGCTGCGCTTGAGCAGCGTCGGTTCGATCCTGGTGCCGCCATTGGCAATCGCGGCATAGCCGGCGGCCAGATGCAACGGGCTTACGGAAAGTCCATGGCCATAAGAAATCGTCATGGTCGAGATTTCCGACCAGTTGGCCGGCTGCAGCGGCGTCGAACCCTGCGCTTCGACGATCTCCAGCGGCACCCGCTCCATCAGCCCGAGCGCGGTGAGAAACTCTTTCTGCCGCTTCGCCCCGATCATCTGGGCGATCCGCGCGGTGCCGATGTTCGAGCTTTTCACGATCACCTTGGTAACCGACAACTCCTTGCCGTAATTGTGAAAATCCCGAATCCTGTGCTTGCCCCACTTGAGCGGCCCGCGAATGTTGATCATCGTCGAGGGGTTGACCAGGCCCAGTTCCATCGCCTGCGCAGTGGTGAAGATCTTGAAGGTCGAGCCCAGCTCATAGACCCCCTGCACCGCCCGGTTGAACAGCGGGCTGTCATCCGGCGCGCCTTCCGTCGGCGGGCGCGGGCGGTCATTCGGGTCGAAATCCGGCAGGCTGACGACAGAGATCACCTCGCCGGTATGCACATCCATCAAGACCGCCGCCGCGCCCTTGGCATTCATTAGCCGCATGCCGCCATAGAGCACCCGCTCGGCCGCCGCCTGCACCGTCAGATCCAGCGACAGCTGCAACGGCTGCCCGGCCTTGGCCGGATAGCGCAGGAAGTCGTCAAAGGTCTTTTCCACCCCGGCCACGCCGATCACTTCCGCCGCGTCCACGCCTTCCTTGCCGAACGAGGCGCCGCCCAGCACATGCGCCGCCAGCTTGCCGTTGGGGTAAAGTCGCATCTCGCGCGGACCGAACAGCAGCCCCGGCGAGCCGATATCGAACACCGCCTGTTTCTGCTCGGGGCTGATCTTCTTCTTGATCCAGACGAATTTGCGCTTGCCGGTGAAATCCTTGAGCAGCCGCTGCTCATCGAGATCGGGAAAGATCGAGACCAGCGCACGCGCCACGCGCGTCGGCTCGATCATGTTCTGGGGATGGGCATAAAGACTGTGGGTCTCGAAATTCGTCGCCAGGATGCGGCCGCGCCGGTCGACGATATCGGCCCGCTGGGTCAGGATCTCGGCTTCGCTGGCGCGCACCCGCGGTTCGGCCGGCTCCGAGCTGGCCATCAGCGCCATGCGCCCGCCCACCACCATAAAGGCGCAGAAAAACATGATCCCCAGCACCAATAGCCGCCCCTCGGCGCGCGCGCAGGCGCGGTCGCGCATGTCTTCATGGCGTTTGCGGGTGTTCTCGCGCTCGATCGCGTCGGGGTTTTCGCCCTTGTCGCGGGCGTCGAGAATGCGCGCCAGCGGGCGCAGCGGGGTGCGGATCATGGGCTTTCTCCATCGCTCGACACATCCACGGATTCGGACAGATCCAGAGCCTTTTCAACCGGATAGGACACCTGGTCGATGCGGCCGAACTGATCGGCCGAGAGCGGCAGCAGCGCCAGCCTGGAAAAGTTCAGATCGGCCAGCTCGCGCAGCCGCTCGGGCCGGTTGAGATAGGCCCATTCGGCCTTCAGGACGCCCAGCCGCTGACGCGCCAGCCCGATATGGCGTTGCAGCTCTTCGGTTTTTCCCAGTGCCTCCTGGGTGCGGTAATTCTCGTGATAGGCCCAGAAGGCCAACCCTATGACCGAAACCGCGGTCAGCACATACAAAAGGCTTTTCATCGCCCGCTTCTCCCCAATTGCGGCATTCCGATTGCCCTGCGATCCACCGGTTCGGCCTCGGCCTTGGTGCGCACGCCGATGCGCAGCTTGGCGCTGCGGCTGCGCGGGTTTTCCGCCAGTTCGTGCTCGTCCGGACCGATCGCCTTCTTGGTTTTCACCTCGAATTGCGCCGCGCGCGTCACCTCGGGCGCATAGCGGCTACCGCCCCCACCGCCCGATTTTTCGGCGAAAAATCGCTTCACCATCCGGTCCTCGATCGAATGAAACGTCACCACCGCGAGCTGCCCGCCGGGTTTCAGCGCCCGCTCCGCGGCCTCCAGCCCGGCCACCAGCTCGCCATATTCATCGTTCACCGCGATGCGCAGCGCCTGGAAACTCCGCGTCGCGGGATGGCTCTGGCCCGGCTTCGGCCGTGGCAATGATTTCTGAATGATTTCCGCCAGTTGCAACGTCGTCTCAATCGGCGCCGCAGCCCGCGCCCGCACGATGTTGCGGGCAATCCGGCGGCTCGCGCGCTCTTCGCCATAGAGATAGAGAATGTCCGCCAGTTCCGCCTCATCGGCACTGTTGACGATATCCGCCGCGCTCGGGCCTTGCTGGCTCATCCGCATGTCGAGCGGCCCGTCGGTCATGAAGGAAAATCCGCGTTCGGCCTGGTCGAGCTGCATCGAGCTCACCCCGAGATCGAGCACCACGCCGTCGAGATCGCTGCCATATTCATCGAGCTTCGAGAAAACGCCCTGAACCAGCTCCAGCCGGTCGCCATACTCCGCGGCCCAGCCGCTGGCCATCGCAAACACGCTCGGGTCGCGATCCACCCCGATCACCTTGTCGGCGCCCTCGTCCAGAAGTGCGCGCGCATAGCCGCCCGCGCCGAATGTCCCGTCGAGCCAGACGCCGGTTACCGGCGCAATCGCCCGCAACAGCGGGCGAAGCAGGACAGGGATGTGCGGGGCAGTCTCATTTGGCGCATTGGCAGCCGCCGCCATCATTCATCCCCTCGTGCCTTGTCGAGATAGATCAGGGGGTCGAAATCGTCGGGCAGATCGTCGAGCCAGGCCTCGGTCTTGGCCAGCTCATCCTCTTCATAGGTCTCGGGCTTCCAGATCTGGAAGGTGTCGCCCGCGGCGATGAAGAACGCCTCGTTCTCCAGCTCGATCTTGGAGCGCAGCTTGGCCGGCAGCACCAGCCGCCCGGTCTCGTCGACATTGGTGGGGAAACTCTGGCCATGAAACAGCCGCTGCAGCATCCGCCGCTCGATCGAACCGCGCGGCAGCGATGCGATCTTCTGATCGACCTCGTCGATCGCCTCCATGGTATAGCATTCCAGGTAATTTCGGCGATGATCGCCATAGACGATCACCAGGTTGGGATTGAGGCCCTCTTTCCATTCCGGGTCGCCCGCCTCCAGCACACGGCGAAACGAGGCCGGGATCGACACCCTGCCTTTCGCATCCACCTTGTGTTGGCTTTCGCCTCTGAACCTGCGGGTCACTGTCCCTGGACCTCTTCCACTTGTCATCGGCCCCGGCGTCCCCTCGATGTGCCGATGCCCTTTAAAGGAAACGGCGGATTGATCTGCTGCCACTGATCAATCCGCCGCCCTCGTCCCGCTGTTGCGGGGTGTCCAGCTGCGCGCGCCACCTGGGGGGATGTCTGCTCGCCCGCGCGC
>CBDUGF010000109.1:0-13520 GCA_965366835.1 uncultured Rhodobacterales bacterium | reverse complement strand
TTGTCGCCCTCGAACTCGTCCTCCATCATGTAGGAACGGTCCACCGCGAACAGCAACTCGGCCAGAACCCCGGCAAAGCACGAGCCATGTTCGACCAGCGCCACGAGGCTGCGCGAGGTCACATCGACGCGTTTCAGCACCCGCTTCCAGAACGCCAGCACTTCATTGGCGAGCCAGTGATCCTTGTTGTCCAGCAGCAGCTTTTCATGCGCCAGCACCTGCTCGGGGTCGCCCTGGCTGCGGAATGTCAATACGCCCAGCTCGGGCTCGTTCATCCGCAGATGCAGGATCGCATCGTCCAATTCGCGCGCCAGGCGCAGCAGATAGGCCTGATCGCCCTGCGAAACCATCTCGTCCATCGACCCGGGCGCGTCGCCCTCCGGCCCGTGCAGCATGACTTCCACAGTCCGCGCCGCCCGTTCCACACTCACTTCGACCAGCGAATAGCGGATCGACCCATCCTCGGCGAAGTCGCGCTTGAGCGGCTCCAGCTTGATGCCCTTCTCGGCTTTCGGCTTGGTCGAGGCGGCGGCGAATTCGCGCGCCCGCTCGGCCACCGTCTCCTCGAATTTCGAGTTGGGGATCACTTCATCGACCAGCCGCCATTCCTGGGCCCGCTTGCCGCGCACGCCCTCTTCCATGGCGCTGAACACGTCCGCCCGGTCGCGGCGCACCTTGCGCTTGTCGGTCACCCGCGTGAGCCCGCCGGTCCCCGGCAGAACCGCCAGCAGCGGCACCTCGGGCAGCGCCACCGCAGAGGTGCTGTCATCGGTCAGCATGATGTGGTTGCACGCCAGCGCCAGCTCGTATCCGCCGCCGGCGCAGGAGCCCTTCACGGCGGCAATATATTTCTGCCCGCTATCGGCCTCGGCCGCCTCATAGGTGTTGCGGGTCTCGTTGGTGAACTTGCAGAAGCCCACCTTGTGCTGATGCGTCGCACCACCCAGCATGCGGATATTGGCCCCGGCACAGAACACCTTGTCCTTGCCCGACTGCATCACCACGACCTTCACTTCCGGGTGCTCGAAGCGCATCCGCTGCACCACGTCGTTCAGCTCGATATCCACGCCCAGATCATAGGAATTGAGCTTGAGCTGGTAGCCATCGAACAGCCCGCCATCTTCGTCCACATCCATGGTCAGACGGGCAACGTCTCCGTCATAGGCCACCTTCCAGTGGCGATATCGCGATGGGTCCGTCTGAAAGTCGATCACCTTTGTCACGGCCAGAGGCCCTCCATAATGCGCGTCGTGTATCTGCACTATAATTCACAAAAACTGGTAAGTAAACTGCTCATCAGAAATCACATGCCAAGAAAAATGTCCTTTTTGTTCATGATATTATCTCCCCCACAAGTCCAACTTGATGGCTTTATGCATTATAATTCATAACTGGCAGTCACAGCGATTCCCTCCCCCACCGCGTCGAAAGCCGCCCCGGCAAACCCGGCCACCGCCTGCAAGACCCGTTCAGGCTGGTCGAAATGCGGCGCATGGCGGCATTCCTCCAGGATGATCGCACGCACTGCCCTTTGCGACCGGCGCTTGACCTCTTCCACCTGCGCCAGGGTTCCATACTGATCCTCGCGCCCCTGAATCACCAAAACCGGCACGTTGAAGCAGTCTATCACATCCGCCACGTTCCACGCCCGGAAACCGGGATCGAGCCAGGCGCCGTTCCAGCCGCCGAACGCCACGTCGGGGTTGGCATGATACCGCGCCATCTTGCCTTTCAGGTCGGTCGTCTCATAGGCGTCCTTGGCCCGCGCGATCTCGGCCAGCCCCATCTCCTCGGCGAAAAAGTGCGGCGCCATCAGCACCAGCCCGCGCACCCTCTTGTCCTGCGCCCGCCCGGCATAGATCGCCGCGATCGTCGCACCATCGGAATGCCCCATCAGGATCATCCGGTCCGCGCCGATCGCATCCAGCACCTCGGGCAGCACATCCACCGCCTCGCAGGTCATGTAATCCAGCGGCAGAGGCAGCTCGCTCGGCTCCGATTGGCCATACCCTGCGCGCGAATAGGCAAACACGCCCAGCCCCGTTGCCTCCGACAATCGCTCGGGAAAATCCCGCCACAGCGCCAGGCAGCCCAACCCCTCATGCAGCAGGACGATCACCGGCCCTGCCTCCGGTGCAGGCCCGAACGCCCCCCATTCCACCCGCTTGCCCCCGGCCGTCACAAAGCCCTGCCCGGCGGCCCAGTCGATCATGCCCCGTCCCTGAGCTTAAAGCGCTGGATCTTGCCCGTGGCGGTTTTCGGCAATTCCTCGACCACCTCGATCCAGCGCGGATATTTCCACATCCCGATCTTGTCCTTGACGAAGTCCTTCACAGCCTCCGGATCGGGCGCCGCCGCTCCCTCCTTCAGCACCAGATAGGCAGCCGGTTTCGCCAGCCCCTTGTCGTCATCGCGCGCCACCACCGCGGCTTCCAGCACGCCGGGAAACTCGATCAGCGCCTGTTCCACCTCGAACGGGCTGACCCAGATGCCCGAGACCTTGAACATGTCGTCTGTGCGCCCGCAATAGACCAGCCGGCCCTCGGCATTGCGCTCATACTTGTCGCCGGTCCGGGTCCAATGCCCCTCGAAGGTGCTCTGCGATTTCTGCCGCCTGTTCCAGTAGCCCTCGGCGCTCGACGGTCCGCGCACCAGCAGCTCGCCGACCTCGCCATCGGCCACATCCTCGTCATGCTCATCGACCAGCCGCACCTCATAGCCCGGCACCGCCACGCCCGAAGTGCCATAGACGATATCGCCCGGCCGGTTGCTGAGGAAGATGTGCAGCATCTCGGTCGAGCCGACCCCATCAATGATCTCCGCCCCCCAGAGCTTTTCCCATCTCTCGCCGACATCGCGCGGCAGCGCCTCGCCCGCCGAGGTGCAGATGCGGATCACATGCTCGGGCTTGCCGCCGCGCTTTTCCTGTTCGGCCACCAATGCGGCATAAAGCGTCGGCACACCACAGAACACAGTGGGTTTCTCCGCCGCCATCAGCTCAAAGACCGAAGCCGGCGTCGGGCGCCCGCCATAGATCACCGTGGTCGCGCCCACCGCCATGGGAAAGCTCAGCGAATTGCCCAGCCCGTAGGCAAAGAAGAACTTCGCCACCGAATGCACGATATCGTCCTCGCGCAGCCCCAACACCTGCTGGCCAAACGTGTCCGACGTCGCCTTCAGAGAGGAATGCACATGCCGCACCCCCTTGGGCGTGCCGGTCGAGCCCGAGGAATAGAGCCAGAAGGCCAATTCGTCGCCATAGGCCTCCACAGCCTCCGTGAGCGGCGCGTCTTTCACGAATTCACTGTAGCTTTCGGTGCCCTCGGGCGCATCGCCGATCACCAGAACCGAGCGCAAGAAGCGGTTGCCGTCGATCGCCGGCTTCACCACCTCCCAGAGCTGCTCCGAAACCACGAGAATCGTCGCCCGGCTGTCGTTCAGGATCGCCTCATAGACCGCGGAGGACAGCAGCGTGTTGAGCGGCACCGGGATCGCCCCCGCCTTGATCGCGCCCCAGAACACCACCGGAAATTCGATCTGGTCGCGCACGATCATCGCAATACGCTCCTCGCGCCGCACCCCATGGCGCTCCAGCGCCCCGGCAAAGCGCGCGCTTTCCTCGGCCAGCTGGCCATAGGTCAGTGTGCGCTTGAGCCCATCGGCCTCACGAAACGCCACCTTGTCGGCGCGGCCTTCCTCCAGATGCCGGTCGACGAAATAGAGCGCCGCGTTTTCATTGTCTTGCATCGGTCGTTCCTCCCTGAACCCCCGCGCCCCATGCGGCGCCAGCTTTGCCCGCGGGTCTCTCCAAACCCGGCGCGGGAATCGCCATTTATGCGTTATAATGCATTTTTTGCGATTTCATTCAAACCAAACCTCCTCACCATGTAATTTTTTGCACATTCGTCAGGCGGCGACCGGCGCGATCAGATGCGCTCCCTGCGCCCGGTTGGAGTTCACTTCGCGCGCAACCCGGTGGAAACGCAATACATCCTCCGCCGCCGGGCGCATCAGCAGGGCCGCACCATGGCCCTCCTCGCCCAGCCACTTGCCCCAGTTCTCCGGCTCAAGGATCACCGGCATGCGATGATGCACCGCACCGGTCGCTGCATTGGCGCCGCAGGTCACGATGGCACAGGTGCGCAGCGCCTGCCCGTCCCGCTCCCAGTCCTGCCACACCCCGGCAAGTGCCAGCGGCGCGCCATCCGCCCGGGTGAAATACCATGGCAAGCGGTTGTTCTCTTCATCCTTCGACCATTCATAGAACCCGTCCGCCGGGATCAGACAGCGCCGCGCCCGCGCCGCTTCGCGAAAGGCCGGTTTTTCGGCAATCGTCTCGGCGCGCGCATTGATCAGCAGCGGCCCGTCGGTGGGCGTCTTGTACCATTTCGGCAGCAAGCCCCAGCGCATCGCTCCCAGCTGGCGCGCGCCCCCGGCTTCCCGGACAACAGGAATGCTCGTGGTCGGGCAGACATTGTAATTCGGCCCCTCGGGCAGGTCATTGCCCGGTATCGCCGCAAACAGCCGCGCCATCGCATCCGTCGGGATGGTTATCGCCAATCGTCCACACATCACGCTCGAACATAGGGCGGGTCGCCGGATATCCAAAGCCTGCCGACCGCGCGGCGCCGACCCTGCCGAGAGCCCTGCGCTCGCCGCCCGACGCGCCCCGGGGCAGGCGCAGCCGACACCCCTGCTTCCTCTGACCGGAAATATCCCGGGGGTGCGGGGGCTGGCCCCCGCTCCTGCCCTTGCAAACCAAGAGCCATCCCGCCTATTTCACCGCAATCCGCCCATCGACATAGGGTTTGTACGCGCCCGACTTGGCCAGGAATTCCGCCGTCACATCGGCCAGGTCCGGCCCGTAGTCATAGGCATTCATCGCCTCCGATCCGAACATCTTGTAGCCATCCCCGCCATTGCGGACATAGTTGTTGGTGACCACGCCATAAACCTTCTCGGCGTCGAGCGGCACCCAGGCATCGCCTTCCATCACATCGACCGAGACAACCCGGCTGCCCGGCGCGGCGTTTGGGTCATAAACCACCTTCATACCGGCCACCTGCGGGAATCTCCCGGCGCCTTCCTCGATCTGGCTGAAGCCGTTTTCCAGCCCGGCCAGGATTGTCGATCCCCTGGCCTGGAAGGTCGACAGCGTGTTCTGGAACGGCAACACGGTCAGCACTTCGCCCATGGTCACTTCGCCCGCATCGATCGAGGCGCGCAGCCCGCCGCTGTTGGCAATGGAAATGGTGACACCCTGGGCCTTCACCCGATCGAGCATCGCATCGGCCACCAGGTTGCCCATGGTGCATTCGCGTGCGCGACACGTCCCCTTGTCGCCGTCGATCGGCGCCGCCGCCTCGGCCACGACACGCTGGCGAATCTCCTCCAGCGGCCCGGCCAGCTCGGCAATCCGCGCCACCGTCGGCGCATCCTCAGTCACAGCCCCGTCCATCACCAGCGGTTCGCCCCTGGCCTCCACGATCTCACCGGCATCGTTGAAGGTCACGTTCAGCTCGCCGAGAAACTTGCCATAGGCATAGGCCGAAACAATCGCCGTCGTCCCCACCATGGTCGGATAGGGCCCCTCGGCGCGCTCGTCGGTGTTGCTCAAAAGCGTGTTGGAATGCCCGCCAACGATCACGTCAACACCGGTGGTCTCGGCGGCGACCTTCTGATCGACGCCATAGCCCGAATGGCTCAACACGATGATCTTGTTGACCCCTTCGGCTTCCAGCTTTTCGACCTCCGCCTGCACCGCGCCCACCGGATCGGTGAAAATGATGTTCGGCCCCGGGCTGGCCAATTCGTCGGTATCCTGCGGCGTCAGCCCGATCAGGCCCAGCTTCTCGCCGCCGCGCTCGATGATCGTCGATTTCGCCAGCCTGCCCCTGAGCAGCTCCTCGCCCGAAAGATCGGCATTCGACATCAGCACCGGGAAATTCACCGCATCCATGAAGCCGCGCAGCACTTCGGGGCCATCGTCGAACTCGTGATTGCCCACGGTCATCGCGTCATAGCCGAGTTTGTTCATCATCTCGGCGGCGACCTTGCCCTTGTAATAGGTGTAGAACAGCGTGCCCTGGAACTGGTCGCCGCCATCCACCAGGATCGAATTGTTCGACCGCTTGCGCGCGTCCGCAATGGCGGTGACAAGCCGCGCGGTGCCGCCGAAACACTTGCCCTCGGCGTTGTCTTCCGCGCCGCAACTGCTGTCAAATTTGCTGACCGGCTCGAAACGCGCATGAAAATCGTTGGTGTGCAGGATGGTCAGCGTGTAATCCGCCGCCGCCGCGCCCGCGCTGATGGCCAAAGCCGCCGCGCCGCTCAAAAACCGTGCAATCATCGTTCCAATCTCCCGTTCTGAAATTTCCCGCTGGAGAATGCTGCCGCGCCCGGGCGTCCGAGTCAAAGCCAAACCCGCTTGACCACGCCGCAGCGCCGTTGCATCACGCCTGCCATGCTGATTTACAAGATTTTCCGCGCGCCCGTATGGCAGGAACTGGCCGATCAGGGCGAAACCCTCGGCGCGCCGGTCGATATCGCCGATGGCTACATCCATTTTTCCACCGCCGAACAGGCCCGCGAAACCGCCGCCAAGCACTTCGCCGGGGCAGACGGCCTGATCCTCGCCGCGCTCGACGCCGAAACGCTCGGCGACGCGCTGATATGGGAGCCTTCGCGCGGCGGCGCGCTGTTCCCGCATCTCTATCGCGCGCTCACGCTCGCCGATGTGCTCTGGAGCCGCCCGCTGCCGCTCGGCCCCGCTGGCCATATCTTCCCGGACGAGATCGCATGACCCCGCTCGAGCGCCTCGGCCTCGGCCTGCTGCACCGGATCGACCCCGAGCGTGGCCATGCCATCGCCCTTGCCGCCCTGCGCAGCGGGTTGATGCCGCTGCCCGGAAGGGTGACATCCGGGCGCCTGCAAACCAGCCTCGCCTCGCTGTCGCTGCCCAATCCCATCGGCCTCGCCGCCGGGTTCGACAAGAATGCCACCGCCCTGAAGCCGCTGGCCCGCGCCGGGTTCGGCTTTGTCGAGGTCGGCGCCGCCACGCCGCTTGCCCAGCCCGGCAATCCGCGCCCGCGCCTGTTCCGCCTGGCCGAGGATCGCGCCGCGATCAACCGCTTCGGCTTCAACAACGACGGGATGGAGGCCATCGCCCGCCGCCTCGCCGACCGGCCCCGCGACATGGTGCTCGGCCTCAACCTCGGCGCCAACAAGGACAGCACCGACCGGGCCGAGGATTTCAACCGCGTGCTGGCCCATTGCGGCCCATTCATCGACTTCGCCACCGTCAATGTCTCCTCGCCCAACACCGAAAAGCTGCGCGACCTGCAAGGCGCTGCCGCGCTGCGCTCGCTGCTCTCGGGCGTGATCGAAACCCGCGGCTGGCTCAAGCGCCCGATCCCCGTCTTCCTCAAGATCGCCCCGGATCTCGGCGAGACCGAGATCGAGGACATCGCCGAGGTCGCCCGGAGCGCCGGCATCGACGCAATCATCGCCACCAACACCACGCTGGCGCGCGACGGGCTGCAAAGCTCTGAGCGGGATCAGGCCGGCGGCCTCTCCGGCGCACCGCTGTTCGAGAAATCCACCCGCGTCCTGGCCCGGCTATCCGCGCTCACCGATGGCAGGATGCCGCTCGTCGGCGTCGGCGGCATCTCTTCGGCGGAAGACGCCTACGCCAAGATCTGCGCCGGAGCCTCTGCCGTGCAGCTCTACACCGCGATGATCTATCAGGGCGTCTCTCTGGCGGCTGAAATCGCCCGCGGACTTGATACCTTGCTTGAACGCGACGGTTTCACCAATGTCGCCATGGCCGTCGGCACCAAACGAAAGGATTGGCTTTGACCCTCACCATCTGGCACAACCCGCGCTGCTCGAAATCCCGCCAGACCCTGGCGCTGCTGCAAGAAAACGGCCATGCGCCGCGGGTTCGTCCCTATCTCGATGATACCCCGTCCGAGGCCGAACTGCGCGCCGCCGCCGCCGCGCTTGGCGTCGCGCCGATCGAAATGATGCGCACCAAAGAGCCGGAATTCAAAGCGCATGGCCTGACCAAAGACAGCCCCGATGACGCGCTCTTCGCCGCCATGGCCCGCACACCGAAACTGATCGAACGCCCGATCGTGTTCAGCAACGGCAAGGCCGCCATCGGCCGCCCGCCCGAAGCCGTGCTCGCCATTCTCTGACGCCACCCCGATTTTTCGCCAGAAAAATCGCCCCTATCCCAGCCGCGCCAGCAACGCCGGCGAAGGCTCGCCCGTGACCGGCAAGCCATTGGCCTGCTGATAGGCCCGGATCGCGGCTTCGCTCTTCTTGCCCAACACGCCATCGGTGCCGCCGGTGTCATAGCCCGCCGCCGTCAGCCGCGCCTGCAAGCGCTTGCGATCCTCGATCCTGAGCCCGTATTCGTCCGGCGGGAAACTGCTGCGCAGCGGCCCCGCCCCGGCCAGCCGGTCCGACAGATGCCCGACCCCGAGCGCGTAATTCTCCGAATTGTTATAGCGCAGGATCACGCTGAAATTGCGGAATACCAGGAAAGCCGGGCCATTGCCGCCCATCGGCAGCAGGATCGAGCCCGCGCCATGATCGGGCAGGCTGCCGCCGCTCATAGGATTCACCCCCATCGCCGCCCAGTCTCCAGTCGCCTTCTTCACACCGCGCCCAGCCAGCCCGGCGTTGAATCCGCCCGGAAGCTGCACCTCCAGCCCCCATTTCTGCCCGCGCTGCCAGCCCGATTTGCTCAGGTAAGCCCCCGCCGAGGCCAGCGCATCGGTCGGATCCTCCGACCAGATGTCGCGCCGCCCGTCGCCGCGAAAATCCACCGCATAGGCCTGATAGGTCGTCGGTATGAACTGGGTATGGCCCATCGCCCCGGCCCAGCTGCCGGTCAACCCGGCCGCGCTGACATCGCCGTTCTGCAGGATCCTCAGTGCCGCGATCAGCTGTTTTTCGAAGAATCCGCCGCGCCGCCCGTCATAGGCCAGCGTCGAGGTCGCCGAGATCACCGGAATATCGCCGCGCCGCTCGCCATAGCGGCTCTCCACCCCCCAGATCGCCGCCACCACGTTGGCCGGCACGCCATAGCGTGCCTCGATCTCGCCCAGCAGCGCCCGGTTTGCGGCCAGCTTGCCGCGCCCTGTCGCCACCTTCTCGTCCGACGCCATGATCGCCAGGTAATCCTGCAAGGTCCGGGTGAATTCGGTCTGCTTGCGGTCGCGCTCGACCACGCCGGGCAGGTATCCCGCACCGCGAAACGCCTGGTTCAGCGTCGCCTCCGAGATTCCCGCCGCCTGTGCGCGCCCGCGAAACGCCGCCACCCAGGCATCCCAGCCCGCATTGGGCTGCGGCAGCAGCGCCGGATCGGCCTGTGCACGCGCCCCGCTTCCCGAGCCCGACGCCAAGCCGCCATTCATGCACCCGCCCAGAAGCGTCGCCGCCCCTGCCATCGAAACCCACCGTCGTGTTACCCGCATTGCCCTGCCCTTTGCCTGCTCAGCCTGTTTTGCCGCACAGTGTGACCTTTCCGGCGATTTCCGGCAAGCGGTCTCGCATTGCATCGGCAAGAAGCCTCTCGCAGCCGCTCCGCGCGCATCCCTTACGCTAGCCTTCGCTGACAGTCAGACCTCGGAACAGAGGGCGGCGCCGGCTCGCGGGGTGGCGCAATAGCGCCGCCCCATGGGGGCGGGTCGGCGCTGCCCGACGTGCCGCCGGGCGGGACGCAATTATGATGTGGCACCCATCCCCCTACCCGTGCCGCGCCGCCCGTTCCAGCGCCGGATAGCGCCGCCCCAGCGTCAGCCCGCGTACGAGGAACGAGATATGCAGGCTGAGCCACAGCCCGTGATTGCCCATAGGCTCGATCAGGAGCCAGACCGCGAGCGCATAGACCAGCGCCGCCACCAGCATCATGTTGCGCATATCCGCCGAGCGGGTGGCGCCGATGAAGATGCCGTCGAACATCACCAGCCCCAGGATCATCGGCGGCGCGGCGATCATCCAGGGCAGGTAGGCCCGCGCCTCGATGCGCACTTCCGGCGCCTTCGCCATCACGTCGATGATCCAAGGCCCCATAATCCAGAACGCAACTACGAAGCCGAGGGCGATCACCGCGCCCCAAAGGCTGGTCAGCACCGCCCCGCGCCGGATCTTCGCCACCGCCCCGGCGCCATAGGCCTGCCCGACCAGCGTCTCGGCGGAGAAGGCGAAGCCGTCCATCGCATATCCGGTGATGTGCAGGAATTGCAGCAACACCTGGTTGGCCGCCAGCGTCACATCGCCAAACCGCCCGCCGAGCAGCAGGAACGACACGAAGATCGCCTGGAGCAGCAGCGAGCGGATCAGGATATCGGTGTTCACCACCGCCATGCGTTTCAGCCGCACCGCGTCGAACACCCGTGGCCAGTTGCGCCAGTCCGGCAGGCCAAACACATCCCGGCACAGCCACAATCCGATGGCGAGCCCGCTCCACTCGGCCAGGAACGTGGCCAGCGCCACGCCTTCGACGCCCCAGCCCAGGCCCAGCACGAACCAGAAATCGAGCCCCACGTTCAGCCCGTTCATCCAGAGCTGCAACATCAGCACGCCGCGTGTGCGCTCCTGCGCGATCAGCCAGCCGGTGATGCCGTAGATCGCAATCGCGGCGGGCGCCGACCAGACCCGGATCGCCATGTAGCCGCGCGCCATATCTTCGACCTCGGCGCTGGCGGGCGAGATCCGGAACGCCCCGGCGAACAAGGGCCATTGCAGCGCGATCAGCGCCAAGCCCCCCGCCACCGCGATCATCAGCGAGCGGGTGAACAGCGCCGCCACCTCGGCCGTGTTGCCCGCCCCCAACGCCTGGCTGGTCAGCCCGGTCGTGCCCATCCGCAGAAAGCCGAACACCCAGTAGATCGCCGACAGGATGATCGCGCCCACGCCCACCGCCGCAATCGGCGCCGCCTCGGGCATCTGCCCGACCACGCCGGTATCGACCGCGCCAAGCAGCGGCACCGTGACATTGGCCAGCATGATCGGCAGCGCGATTTTCAAGACCCGGCGGTGGGTTATCGCCTTGCCGCCGACAGCCTCGTCAGCCATCACGCGGCGGCATCAGGAAATGCCCTGTCGCCTGGGCAAAGGCGCGGCTCTTGTTGTCCTGCCACGCGGCGACATGCACAGAGGCATAGCGCCGCCCCGAGCGGTTCACCTGGGCGCGCGCATAGGCATCGCGCGGCAGCCCCGAGCGCAGGTAATCGACGGTGAAATCAATCGTCTTCGGCAGCCGCGGCAGATGGCCCCTGACCAGCTCCTCGGCATCGCGCTCGCCATGTTCCATCTCGTCCCAGATCACCGACCAGCTCAGCCCGATAACAGCCGTCACCTCCAGAAACCCCGAGATCGCGCCGCCATGGATCGCCGGCAGCAGCGGGTTGCCGATCAGCTTTTCGTCAAACGGCATGATCGCGGTCAGCTCGTCGCCGCGCCGGTCGAACTCGATGCCGAGATAATTGATGTAGGGCACGCCATGCACCAGCGCGCTCAGCGCCGCATCGCGCCGCTGCTTGATCACCTGCACCGGTTCGGGCCGCTTGCGGGTCATATCTTGCCCTCCACCGTGAAGGCGCCGCTGGCGCTGGCCACCGGGCGGGTCTCGTCGTCATCCGTCGCCACCGCGCGCACGAAAGCGACGGAACGGGTGATGTGATAGCATTCCGCGCGCGCCCGGATCGCCTGTCCCGGCGTCGCCGGGCGCATGTAGTCGATGCGCAGGTCGATCGTCGCGGTGCCGCTCGGCGAGGCCGGATGGCTCATTGCCGCCGCGCCGCAACAGGTATCCATCAGCGCCGAAACCGCCCCGCCATGCAGCACGCCGGTCTCCGGATCGCCGACGAAACGCGCGTCATAGGGCATCTCGATCACCGCCGTGCCGGCGCCGATCTCGGTCAGTTCCATGCCCATCGCCCGGGAATGCGGAATGGCCTGGATGAACTGGCTGGCGATCTTGGTCTTGTCCACCGACATGAGTGCCCCCGTGATTTCTTGCGTTTGTGATCTTGTTTGACCAGTACCGCAGTTTGGCCGCAAGGCGCGAAATAACCCTGCGTCGCATCCTGCCCGGCTCATGATGCCGGCGCAGAAACTTCCATACTGCAGTGCAGAAAGCAGATGCTGCACCGGCAAGCTAGGCGGTTGCCCTCGGGCTTCAGAGGCCCTACGATTTGAACGAGGGAGAAACAAATGGCCGCAATTCGCCTGTCTTTCAAAGAGATGTGTGAACGGTTCGACGTCACACCCAGAACCTTGCGCTATTACGAGTATATCGAGCTCTTGCAGCCCGAGCGCGAAGGCCGTGCCCGGTATTACGGCCCGCGCGAGATCGAGAGGATGATTCTCATCCTGCGTGGCCGCAAATGGGGGTTTCAGCTCGAAGGCATCCGCCAATGGCTGCTGATCTACGAGAAGGACGGCTATCATTCCCGCAAGTCCTGGGTAAAATCCGCCAGCAACCAGCTCGAAGTGCTGCGCACGCAGCTGGCCGAGCTTCAGGAAGCGATCAAGACACTGGAAGAATCGCGCGACCGCTCCGCCAAACTGATCGAGCTGGAAGAGAGCGGTGGCGATATCGGCGACGAATGGCGGCCCAATCTCGACGAGGTGCCGAAATGACGTGACGTTACGCTTACGTCAACGTCAACTTTCCCTTGCATCGACTCGAGGCTGCGCCCATTTTCAGGCCATCAACCGATTGAAAAAACCGGGTGCAAACCGATGCAAGATACAGATGAAAAGATGACCATCCGCCAGATGTGCGACGCCTTCGACGTGACGCCGCGCACCTTGCGGTTCTACGAAGCCAAGGAGCTGTTGTTTCCGATCCGCGTCGGCCAGAAACGGCTGTTCACCAAACGCGATCGCGCCCGGCTCAAGCTGATCCTGCGCGGCAAGCGCTTCGGCTTCAGCCTCGAAGAGATTCGCCAGCTGCTCGAGCTCTACGACATCGGCGATCAGCAGCAGACCCAGCTCGAACGCACCTTCGAAATCGCGCGCGAACGCCTGCGCGACATGGAGGCGCAACGCGACGAGCTCAACGAGGCGATCGCCGATCTGCGCGAACAGCTGACCTGGGGCGAGAAAGTCCTCGCCTCCATGACCGCCGAGAAAAGCGCCGCCGAATAAGCCGCGCCCGCCCGCCATCCCGACGACATAAAGAACAAAACAGAGAGTCTTCTCATGCCCAGCTATACCGCCCCGACCAAAGATCTGGCCTATATCCTGCACGACCTGCTGAACGTGTCGAAATCCGACATTCCCGGCTACGGCGAGCTCGAACCCGATTTCACCTCGGCGGTTCTGGAAGAAGCCGGCAAGCTCACCTCCGAAGTGATCGCGCCGCTCAACGTCGTTGGCGACCGCGAAGGCTGCCGGCTGGAAAACGGCATGGTCTACACCCCGACGGGCTTCAAGGCGGCTTTCGAGCAGGTCAAGGAAGGCGGCTGGACCGGGCTCGACATGCCCGAGCAATATGGCGG
>CBDUGF010000108.1:0-13603 GCA_965366835.1 uncultured Rhodobacterales bacterium | reverse complement strand
ACGAGGTTCTGGTCGAGGGCGAACGCGGCTATCGCATCGCCAAGGACTTCATGAAGATGATCATGCCGAGCCACGCCAAGAACGTGAAGCTCTATCACGAAACCATGCCGCTGTTCGCGCGCTTCCAGGTGGAGAGCTATCTCAGTTCGATGTTCAACCCGACGGTGCAGCTGAAATCCGGCGGTTACATCGTGATCGGGGTGACCGAGGCGCTGGTGGCGATCGACGTGAACTCGGGGCGCGCCACCAAGGAAGGCTCGATCGAGGACACCGCGACCAAGACCAACCTCGAAGCCGCCGAGGAAGTGGCCCGGCAGCTGCGCCTGCGCGACCTGGCCGGACTGATCGTGATCGACTTCATCGACATGGACGAGCGCAAGAACAACGCGGCGGTGGAAAAGCGCATCAAGGACAAGCTCAAGACCGATCGGGCGCGCATCCAGGTCGGGCGCATATCGGGCTTTGGCCTGATGGAGATGAGCCGCCAGCGGCTGCGCCCAGGCATGATCGAGGCGACAACCCAGCCTTGCCCGGCCTGTCACGGCACCGGGCTGATCCGCTCGGACGACAATCTGGCGCTCTCGATCCTGCGCCAGATCGAGGAAGAGGGCACGCGCAAGCGCAGCCGCGAGGTTCTGGTGAAATGCCCTGTCGGCATCGCCAACTTCCTGATGAACCAGAAGCGCGAGCATATCGCGCAGATCGAGATTCGCTATGGTCTGTCGGTTCGGATCGAAGGCGATCCGATGCTGATCAGCCCCGATTTCGCGCTGGAGAAATTCAAGACCGCGACGCGCGCCGTTCCCGAGATGGTGGTGCCGGTGGTATCGGCTGAATCCTCGCTGATGGCAGAGATTGACGGCGACGATGATAGCGAGATCGACGAAGATACCGACGGCGATGATGACGCCGTCGAGACGCGCTCCGCGGAGGGCGAAGAGGACAACAAGCCGCGCAAGCGCCGCCGCCGGCGCAGGCGCAGGAAACCCTCGCAGGCCAATGGTGCCGAGGAGGGCCAGGACGCCGGGTCCGATGCGGCCGAGTCGGCAGACGAGGACAGCTCGGAAACCGAGGCGCCGAGAGAACGGCGGCAAGCCGCATCGCACAGGGTGGCGCAAGCCGAGACTGATGCGCCGGAGGCGCAAGAGGACAAGCCCAAGCCGCGCAGCCGTTCGCGCCGCAAGAAATCTGACGATGTCGAGGCCGAAACTGCAGCGGCCACGGCGGATTCCGGCGCGGATGCGGAGCTGAAGGCCGAGGACGAGCCCAAGCCGCGCAGCCGCGTGCGCAGCCGCAAGAAAGCGGAAGAGCCCGAGGCTGAGGCCGCCGCGGAGGCGTCGGACACGGCGCCAGCGGCAGACAAGCCGCCTGCGAAGAAGCGGGCCAGCCGCGCCAAGCCCAAGAAGGATGCCGAAGTGGCGGCGGCGGATGCCGGTTCCGATGCCGATGACAAAGCCACGCAGGAGGCCAAGCCCGAGGACGAGAAGCCCAAGACCCGCAGCCGCAAACCGCGCGCGGCGAGCAACGGGGCCGAGCCGGCCGAAACCAAGCCCGAGGCGGCGCCGGAAGCACCGGAGGCCATCGCTACGGAGGCCGCAGTTGCCAAGGAGCAGAAGACGCCCAAGCGCAGGGGCTGGTGGTCACTGACCAAGGGCTGAGCTCCCCAGCTGCGACCGGTATGAAGCATTGCAAAGCGCCGCGGGGGTTCTCGCGGCGTTTTCATTTGTGCTGGTGTGTGGGGATGTGGCGCGATCAGCCCTTGCGGATCAGATAGAGCGTCGCATCGCCTTGTTCCTCGGCGGCGAGCAGCTCGTGGCCCTGTTCGGCGCAGAAATGCGGCATGTCGATTGCCGCTGCCGGATCATCGGCCAGCACCCGCAATTCTTCGCCCTGCGCCAAAGCCATCAGGCGTTTGCGCGCCTTGAGCACGGGCAGGGGGCAGAGCAGCCCCCGGGCATCGAGAAAACCGGGATCGTCCATGGCCGCGCAGATACTGCGGACTGCGCTGCTTTGTCCACGGCTTTGTGACATCTGACCGCGTGACCTTGGCCGGCGAATCCCCTAAAGCTTGGCCCATGTTCGGAATTGAAATCATCGACGCGGCCTTGTTGCCGGCCATGTTTGTCGCCCTCGCCGCCGGCGTGGTCTCGTTCCTCAGCCCTTGCGTGCTGCCGATCGTGCCGCCCTACCTGGCCTATATGTCGGGCGTGTCGGTGAGCGATCTGAGCGAGGGGCGCAACCGCGCGATCGTGCCGGCGCTGTTCTTCGTGATGGGGCTGAGCACGGTGTTTCTGCTGCTGGGCTTTGCCGCCTCGACGATAGGCACGATGTTCCTGCAATACCAGGACTGGTTCAACACCATCGCGGGCGTTCTGGTGATGATCTTCGGGGCCCATTTCGTCGGGGTCTACCGGATCGGTTTCCTCGACCGCGAAGCGCGGATGGATGCGGGCGACCGCGGCGGCAGCGCCTTTGGCGCCTATATCCTCGGGCTGGCCTTCGCCTTTGGCTGGACGCCCTGCATCGGCCCGCAGCTGGGCGCGATCCTGTCGCTGGCGGCCTCGGAGGCCTCGGTCAGCCGCGGCACGGCGCTCTTGGCGGTCTATGCCGCGGGGCTGGGCATCCCGTTCCTGCTGGTGGCGGCGTTCCTGCCGCGTCTCACCGGCCTGATGGGCTGGATGAAGCGCCACATGCAGCAGATCGAGCGGGTGATGGGGCTTTTGCTCTGGACCATCGGATTGCTGATGCTGACCGGCGGGTTTTCGACGTTTTCCTATTGGCTGCTGGAGCAGTTTCCGGCGCTGGCGACGCTGGGCTAGGGCGCGGCTCTTCGGCCCTGATGGGCCGTCTCGCGAGGCAGCCTGCAAGGGCTGAAGAGCTGTTACCCCGCGTGGATCCAGCCGCCACCCAGGATCCGCGACCCTTCGGTTTCATAGAACACGCAGGCCTGGCCCGGAGAGACGCCCTCTTCGGGGGTGAGCAGTTCCACCTCTGCCGTGTCCGGCCCCAAGGGGCGCAGGAGCGCCGGGCGCGGCGGGCGTGTGGAGCGAACCTTCACGGAAATCTCGCGCAAGGCTTCATCTTCAAGACTGCCATCGCCCAGCCAGTTGATCTCGCGCACCGGCACGATGCGCGTGGCGAGCTCTTCCTTGGGGCCGACGATCACGCGGCGGTTTTCGACATCGAGTTTGACCACGTAGAGCGGATCGGCCAGCCCGCCGATGCCGAGACCACGGCGCTGGCCGATGGTGTAGTGGATCACGCCCTTGTGGGGGGCCAGCACGTTGCCCGCCATATCGACGATTTCGCCCGGCTCGGCGGCGCCGGGGCGCAGCTTTTCGATCACCGAGGCGTAATCGCCATTCGGAACGAAGCAGATATCCTGGCTGTCGGGCTTCAGCGCCACGGGCAGGCCGTATTTCGCCGCCAGGGCGCGGGTTTCATCCTTGGAGGCGAGATGGCCCAGCGGGAAGCGCAGGAAATCGAGCTGTTCGCGCGTGGTCGAGAACAGGAAATAGGATTGGTCGCGGGCGGCATCGACGGCGGAATGCAGCTCGGGCCCCAGCGAACCTGTCTTGCGCTGGATGTAATGCCCTGTGGCCATGCAATCGGCCTCGAGGTCGCGGGCGGTTTCCAGCAGATCCTTGAACTTTACCCGCTCGTTGCAGCGGATGCAGGGCACCGGCGTGGCGCCGGCGAGATAGCTGTCGGCGAACTCGTCGATCACCGCATCCTTGAAGATGTTTTCATAATCCAGCACGTAATGCGGGAAGCCCATTTCCTCGGCGACGCGGCGGGCATCGTGAATGTCGATCCCGGCGCAGCAGGCACCCTTCTTGGCCAGCGCCGCGCCGTGATCGTAAAGCTGAAGCGTGACGCCGATCACGTCATAGCCTTCCTCTGCCAGCATCGCCGCCACGACCGAGGAATCCACGCCGCCCGACATGGCGACGACGACGCGGGTATCGGCGGGCGATTTGGCAAAGCCCAGCGAATTGAGCGGGGCGGAATGATCGAGCGGCATCGGGCTCTCCCTGTGGCAAACCTTGTTCATATAGGGCGGTTTCGCCGCCGCCGAAACCACTGAATTTCAGATAATTCCGGCAAAACGCCCCGCAATCATACCGGTCAGGCGCGGGCAACGCAGGCTGGAACTCAGAGCTGCGGGCCGTACGCGCGACGCTTTTAGGAAAATCCAAAACACTCTGCGCCGCCGGTTTCACCGGACATTAAGGCGTGCGCCCGCATCAAGGATCGACGGCGAAGAGCCAGCGGCAACGATGAGGTGTCAGCCATGTATCTGAAGAAGGTCGAAGGGCCTCGCGCAGTGAACTTGCCCAACGGCGTGGTGATGACCCGCGCCGACCTGCCGCCGCGAACCACGGTGCGCTGGGTGGCCAGCCGCAAGGCCGCGGTTGTGCGCGGTGTGCTTTACGGTTTGATCTCTCAGGACGAGGCGATGCAGCGCTACGGCCTGAGCAGGGATGAATTTTTCGAATGGGTTTCAGCGGTTAGCTCACATGGCGAGGAGGCGCTGAAAACCACCTACCTAAAAAAATATAGACAACCATAAGGAGAGTTGATAAAAAAATGGTCGTCGGTAACTTGTGGTTAACCATTTTTGTTCACGTTTAATTCCGACAAGTCAATATGCGGAGAATCGACAATGCGTGTGCTGCTGGTGGAAGACGACCCGACAACTTCGAAAAGCATCGAGATGATGCTGACCCATGCCAATCTCAACGTCTACACGACGGATCTGGGCGAGGAGGGGATCGATCTGGCCAAGCTTTACGATTACGATTTGATCCTTCTCGATCTCGGCCTGCCCGACATGAACGGTCACGAGGTGCTGCGGCAATTGCGGCTGGCGCGGATCGACACGCCGATCCTGATTCTGTCGGGGGCGGATGACACCGAGAACAAGCTCAAGGGATTCGGCTTCGGCGCCGACGATTACCTGACCAAGCCATTCCATCGCGAAGAGCTGGTGGCGCGCATCCACGCCATCATCCGGCGCTCGAAAGGGCATTCGCAATCGATCATCGAAACCGGCAAGATCAACGTCAATCTCGACGCCAAGACCGTCAATGCCGAGGGCAAGCCGGTGCATCTGACCGGCAAGGAATACCAGATGCTCGAGCTTCTGAGCCTGCGCAAGGGCACGACGCTGACCAAGGAGATGTTCCTCAATCACCTTTATGGCGGCATGGACGAGCCCGAGCTGAAGATCATCGACGTGTTCATCTGCAAGCTACGCAAGAAGCTGGCCACGGCCACGGATGGCGACAACTACATCGAAACGGTCTGGGGCCGCGGCTATGTGTTGCGCGATCCTGAGCCCTCCGACATGGATGACACCCCGCCGCTGGCCATGGGCGCCTGACTTTCCCTCAAGGCTCGACACTCCAGGGCTATGCCCACCACTCGCGAGCCTCGCGCCGCGCAACCGCCCCCCGGTTGCGCGGCGTTCCTCTCTTGCCGCGGCGCGGGGCCTGTTGAGCGGTCTCCGGGCTGGACCTCTGGCGCCGCCATGTTACATCTGGGCAAATACCGTGGGCGGTGCAGAGGGGAAGCGGGCGTGAACGGCGAGACAGCGGTGGACAAGCTCGACGAAGCTGCGGCACGCGCCGAACTGGAGCGTCTGGCGCAACTGCTGGCCGAGGCCAACACGGCCTATTACGGCGCAGACGCGCCGCAAATGTCGGATGCCGAATATGACGCGCTGAAGCGGCGCAATGCCGCGATCGAGGCGCGCTTTCCCGCGCTCAAACGCGATGACAGCCCGAGCGAGCAGGTGGGCGCCGAGCCGTCGGAGGGCTTTGGCAAGATCACCCATGCGGTGCCGATGCTGTCATTGGGCAATGCGTTCGATGACGGCGACATCACCGAGTTTGACGAAAGCATTCGCCGCTACCTCGGTCATTCCGGGGCGCTGCGCTATACCGCCGAGCCCAAGATCGACGGGCTGAGCCTGTCGCTGCGCTATGAGGGTGGCAGGCTGATCAGCGCCGCGACGCGCGGCGATGGCGCGGTCGGCGAGAACGTGACCGCTAACGCCCGCGAGATCGGCGACATACCGAAACTGCTCGACGACGCGCCCGGGCTGCTGGAGGTGCGGGGCGAGGTCTATATGAGCCACGCCGATTTCGCGGCGCTGAACGCGCGCGCGCTCGAGGCCGGCGAAAAGACTTTCGCCAATCCGCGCAATGCCGCCGCCGGATCGCTGCGCCAGCTCGATGCCAGCATCACCCGGGCGCGGCCGCTGAGGTTCTTCGCCTATGCCTGGGGCGCGGTTTCGCAGCCTTTGGCTGCGACCCAGATCGGCGCCATCGAGCGGCTGGCGGCGCTGGGTTTCCAGACCAACCCGCTGAGCCGTCTGTGCGAGGGGCCGGAAGAGATGATCGCCCATTACCGCGCGATCGAGGCCCAGCGCGCGACGCTGGGCTATGACATTGACGGCGTGGTCTACAAGGTCAACGACCTGGATCTGCAACGGCGTCTGGGCTTCCGCTCGACCACGCCGCGATGGGCGATTGCGCACAAGTTTCCGGCCGAGCTGGCCTGGACCCGGCTGGAGGCGATCGACATTCAGGTCGGGCGCACCGGCGCGCTCAGCCCGGTGGCGCGGCTGACGCCGGTGACGGTGGGCGGTGTGGTGGTCAGCAATGCGACGCTGCACAACGAGGATTACATCGCCGGGCGCGATTCCAGGGGCGAGGCGATCCGCGGCGGCAAGGATATCCGCATCGGTGACTGGGTGCAGGTCTACCGCGCCGGCGATGTGATTCCGAAGGTGGCGGATGTGGATTTGAGCAAGCGGCCCGCCGATGCGGCGCCCTTTGCCTTCCCGACAACCTGCCCGCAATGCGGCTCGGACGCGATCCGCGAGGAGGGCGACGCGGTGCGGCGCTGCACCGGCGGCATGATCTGCCCGGCGCAGGCGGTGGAAAAGCTCAAGCATTTCGTCTCCCGCAAGGCGTTTGACATCGAGGGGCTGGGGGCCAAGCAGGTCGAAGCGTTCTATCACGACGATCAGCTGGCGATCCGCGAGCCCGCGGATATTTTCACGCTTGAAGCGCGGGACAAGGCGAACCTGTCGAAGCTGAAGAACCGCGACGGCTGGGGCGAAACCTCGGCCAGCAATCTGTTTCGCGCGATCGAGGAAAAGCGCCGGATCGGCTTCGCGCGGCTGTTGTTTGCGCTCGGCATTCGCCATGTGGGCGAGGTGGCCGCTGCCGACATTGCGCGTCATTTCGGCGAATGGGATGTGTTTGCCGCGGCAATGGACAATGCGCGCCCGGCGGCACAGCGCCATCAATTGGCAGAACTGGCCGTGCAGGAGGAGCGCAACAAGGCAGCCGAGGAGGGGCGGCGCGCCAAGATCGCCGAGATCCGAAATGCGGTCTGGGCGCAGGAGCCGGAGCTTCCCGCTGGTGCGCGGGCGGCCTGGGAGGACCTGGTCAATATCGAAGGCATCGGCGCGACGGTGGCGGTGTCTCTGGTTACCGCATTTGCCCAGGATGCCGAGCGCGCGGGGATTGACCGGTTGATTCATGAGCTGGTGGTCGAAAAGGCCGAGGCGCCAGCCGCAAGCGACAGCCCGGTGGCGGGCAAGACGCTGGTGTTCACCGGCACGCTGGAGAAGATGAGCCGGGCCGAGGCCAAGGCGCGGGCGGAGGCGCTTGGCGCCAAGGTGTCGGGCTCGGTCAGCGCCAAGACCGATCTGGTGATCGCCGGGCCGGGCGCGGGCTCGAAGGCCAAAAAGGCGGAGGAACTGGGGGTCGAGATGATCGACGAGGACGCCTGGATCGCGCTGATCGAGGGGCTATGAGCGGGCGCCCCGAACCCCTGTTTCCGCTGTTTGCGGATATCGAGACGCTGGAAGGTGTGGGCAAGAAGACCGCCGAGCACCTGGCCCAGATCGATATTGTCCTGCCGCGAGACGTGTTGCTGACGCTGCCCTATTCGGGCGTCGACCGGCGGCGCCGCGACTCGGTGCAGGGGGCGGATCTGCCCGGGGTTGTCACGGTGGAAGTGACGGTGGGCCAGCATCGCCATGCCACCCGGCGCGGCGGCGCCTATCGCATCACGGTCGAGGATGCGCAGACCACGTTTCAGCTGGTGTTCTTCCACGCCCGCGATGAATACCTGCGCCGCATGTTGCCGACCGGCAGCCGCCGGGTGGTCTCGGGCAGGGTCGAGCTGTTCGACGGCATCGCGCAGATGGTGCATCCCGATCATATGCTGCCGCCCGAGGAGGCGGGCGAAATCCCCGAGTTCGAGCCGGTCTATCCGCTGACCCAGGGCGTGACCCAGAAAACCATGTTCAAGGCGGCGCAATCGGCTTTGGCGCGGGCGCCGGATCTGGCCGAGTGGATCGACCCGCTGCAAAAAGCCCATGCCGGGTGGCCCGATTGGCTGGAAGCCTTGCGGGCCGCCCATTCGCCGCAGTCGATGGCCGATCTGGCCGAGACCGCCCCGGCGCGTGAGCGGCTGGCCTATGACGAGTTTCTGGCGCATCAGCTGACCCTGGCCCTGGCCCGCTCCTCCTTGCGCAAGGCCAAGGGGCGCGACAGCCACGGCACCGGAGCTTTGCAGCGCAAGGTATTGGAATCGCTTCCCTATCGTCCGACAGATGCGCAGACCCGCGCGATCAACGAGATCGCCGCTGACATGGGCAAGCGCGAGCGGATGAACCGGCTGTTGCAGGGCGATGTCGGCGCGGGCAAGACGCTGGTGGCGTTCATGGCGCTGCTGATCGCGGTCGAAGCCGGGGGGCAGGGCGTGATGATGGCGCCGACCGAGATCCTGGCGCGCCAGCATCTTGAAGGGCTGCGCCCGCTGGCGGAAAGCGCCGGTGTGGTGCTGGAAATCCTGACCGGGCGCGACAAGGGGGCCGAACGCAAGGCCAAGCTCAAGGCGCTGGAGCGCGGCGATATCCAGATCCTGGTTGGCACCCATGCGGTGTTTCAGAAGGATGTGACGTTCCATGATCTGCGGCTGGCGATTGTCGATGAGCAGCACCGCTTTGGCGTGCGCCAGCGGCTGGAGCTGGGCAAGAAGGGCGCGGGCGCGGATGTGCTGGTGATGACGGCGACGCCGATTCCGCGCTCGCTGTCGCTGGCGCAATATGGCGATATGGATATCTCGATCCTCGATGAAAAGCCGCCCGGACGGCAGCCGATCAAGACCGCGATGGTCAGCACCGGGCGGATCGACGAGGTGATCGAGCATCTGCGCGGGGCGGTGGCCGAGGGGCGCCAGGCCTATTGGGTCTGTCCGCTGGTGGAGGAGAGCGAGAATGTCGATCTGACCGCGGCCGAGGACCGCTTCAAGCGGTTGCGCGCGGCATTGGGCGAGGGCGTGGTCGGGCTGGTGCACGGCCAGATGCCGGGGCCGGAGAAAGACGCGGCGATGAAGGCGTTTCAAAGCGGCGAGACCAGCGTTCTGGTGGCAACGACCGTGATCGAGGTCGGCGTGGATGTGCCCAACGCCACCATCATGGTGATCGAGCGGGCCGAGATTTTCGGCCTGGCGCAGCTGCACCAGTTGCGTGGGCGAGTGGGCCGCGGCAGTGCGGCCTCGACCTGTCTGCTGCTCTATCAGGCCCCCTTGAGCGAGGGTGGCGAACGGCGGCTGACCACTTTGAGGGACACAGAGGATGGATTCCGCATTGCCGAGGTCGATCTGGAAATGCGCGGGGCGGGCGACCTGATCGGCACGGCCCAATCCGGCTTGCCACGCTTTCGCATCGCCGATCTTGAGCGCCAGGCGGCGTTGATGGCCGTTGCGCAGACCGATGCGCGCAAATTGCTGGCCGATGACCCGGCGCTGGAGGGGGAACGCGGCAAGGCGGCGCGCGGTTTGCTCTGGTTGATGAGCCAGGATCAGGCGATTCGTTTGATATCAGTTGGTTAGCGGCTGACATCCTCAAAAGTTCGCAAATGTTCTCAAAAAGTTCTTTACAAAAGGTTTCCGGAGTGAGAACAAAGAGGCAACAAACATGCCCGAGAGCAGGAGCCGACACCATGCTGACCCAGATCAAAGCCATACTCGACCGCAGCCAGGACACCATCTGGCAGGATGCGATCGGCGCGGTTGCGTTGATGGTGATGTTGGTGGCCGGATTGCACCTGCCCGGGCTTGCCTGAGATTTCTTGCTTTTCTGCCACGTGATTGCATGGCCCTGACAGCGGCGCGCACTGTCCCAAACTTTCCCGCGCCGCGTTGACGAGACTGCCTGTCTGACCATCCCATGGGGACTGCCTCAACCGCCCCCGGAAATGACAGGGCCAAACGCGATCACGCAACTTGCCGCCGCCTTGGAGACTCCAAGTGCGGCGGCTTTTTCTTTTTGTTATAAGAGCTTGGGAGGTAAAGTTCAGGCGCAATCGCTTTGCCGGGCGGCGTCCATCGCTTCCAGCGTTGCTTCGAGCGTCAGCATGATCGAGGCGTGGCGGTTCTTGTAGTCGCGCGCCGGGCGCAGCACTTCGAGCCCGTCGAACGGTGCGGGCGGCGTCGGGCCGTCCTGCTTGAGCATCGCCAGCAGCGCGTCGCGCGCGGCTTCGATCTCGTCGCGGCTGCGCCCGATGATGCCCGCGCCGACAACACTGGCCGCGGCCTGGCCCAGAGCGCAGGCTTTCACATCCTGGCCATAGTCGGAGATCCGCCCGTCCTTCATCTTGATGTCCACCGTCACGGTGGAGCCGCAAAGCGGCGCGCGCCGTTTGACCGTGGCGTCGGGCGATTCGAGCCGCTCGAGATACGGGATATCGGCGGCCAGGGCGAGGATACGCGCCGAATAGAGCTTGATCAGGTCGGTTTCGCTCATGGCAATACCCTTGGCCTTCTGGGCCATTCCTTCTTTCGTCGTTCTGGCATAGATAGTCCGGGAAACCGCAGATGCAAAGGGGGGCGGGATGGGCTTTGATCCGGACAGTCTGAAATTTGATGCGCAGGGGCTGTTGCCGGTCATCGCGCAGGATGCCGAGAGCGGCGAGGTTCTGATGCTGGCCTGGATGAACTCCGAGGCTGTGGCGCGGACGCTGGCGAGCCGGCGGGTGACCTATTGGTCGCGCTCGCGCGCGGCGTTCTGGATCAAGGGCGAAAGCAGCGGCCATGTGCAGGAGCTGGTGGAGCTGCGCCTCGATTGCGACCGCGATTGCCTGCTTGCGATCGTGCGCCAGACCGGGCCGGCCTGCCATACCAACCGGCGCAGCTGTTTTTACCGGGCGGTCCGTGCGGGCGAGGAAGTGGAGATCATATCCCCCGAATCATGATTTCATGAAGCCCATGGCTTGTGCTAGACTTGCGCCATATTTGATTGGTTGCGTTCAAGGATAATGACATGAAAACATTTGGTTACGTTACACTTCTCAGTCTGGCAATAGCGCCGGGTCTGGCGAGTTCGGAGGAGATCAGGGGGTTCGATCCGACCCGCTCCTGCCTTGAGGTGCTGTCAAACACCGGTGGCAGCACTGACCAGTTCATGATTGCCGCGTGGGTGTTCGGCTATCTCGCGGCGCAGGACGAGACGCTGCGCCCGGTCACGATCGAAAACAACAAGGTGGTGCTGGGGAACCTGACCAAGGCTTGCGTCAGCAGCGGCGGCAAGAGCCTGCTCGAGCTTGTCACGGCGAGCAAGGCGGAAAATGACGAGGCTGGCCCGGTTGCCGGCAGCGAAGCCGAGGCGCGTGCGCTGCTGATGCAGTTCCTCAAGCCGGGGGCTGACCGCCACGCGCTGACCTGGGCGCTGGTGCCGCGCCCCGAGGAGGTGCGCGCGGTCTATGGCGAACCGCTGGCGACGAAGATGATCGACACCTATGCCGCGCAACTTACCCGCAGCGTCGCCATCGCGCCAAAGCCGGGCCAGACCGAATTGCTGACCTGGCAGGCAACCACCGATGACCTCAAGGGCGGCGCCGCGATGCTGGACGAATTCCCCGGCGGTTATCGCGATGTGGCGGGGTATTTCCGGGGCGGCCACCCGATCGTGCGGTTCAAGTTCGTTGCGCCCGGCGAATCGCTGGGCATGGCCTATGACGGTCTGATTCACGTTGGCGGGCGTTGGGTGTGGATGCCCAAGCCCTGGAGATCATTGGACTAAAGGCCTGTCATCGCGCGGATATCGGCAGGGGTGAGCCCTTCCGCGCGGTAGGTGGCGATGGCGCGGGCATCATCGCGCTTGGCCAGCCGCTTGCCGTTTTCGTCGCGGATCAGCCTATGATGGTGATAGATCGGTGTGGGCAGTTGCAGCAGACGTTGCAGCACCACATGGATTGCGGTGGCGGAAAACAGATCCTGGCCGCGCACCACGTGGGTGATGCCCTGCACCGCATCGTCGATCACCACCGAAAGATGATAGGAGCCGCCCATGCCGCGCCGGGCCAGCACCACATCGCCGACATTTTCGATCATCGCCTGCGCTTCGAGCGCGATCAGGCCGGTTTCGCCGTCCGGTCCGGCGCCGTCTTCGCGAAACGCCAGCGGTGGGCGTAGGGGCTGGGCGGCCAGCGCGCCGAGGGCGCGGCGCATGTCGAGCCGCAGCGCCGCATCGGGCATAGGACCGCGCGGCGGATGCGCCGGGCGGCAGATGCCGGGATAGACGATGCCGTCCGGGCCAATGGGGGTTGCCCCCTCTTGCGGGGCGCTGGCGGCCTCGGCGATGTCGCGGCGGCTGCAATCGCAAGGATAGAGCAGCCCGCGCAGCCAGAGATGCCGGAGCGCGGCGCGGTAGGCGGGCAGATGCTCGGACTGGCGGCGCACCGGGGCGGGCCAGACAAGGCCGAGCCAGCCGAGATCGTCACATATCTGCGCCTCCCATTCGGGACGCGCGCGGCTCTGGTCGATATCGTCGATCCGAAGCAGGAAAGTGCCGCCTGCGGCGCGCGCCATATCATGCGCGAGCAGGGCCGAGAAGGCATGGCCGAGATGCAAGGGGCCGGTTGGAGACGGGGCGAAACGGGTGATGAAAGTCACGGTATCACAATGGGATAGAAGCTGAAGCTCAGCTTGTCATCGGCGTTGTTGAGGGGGTCTGTTTGCATGATCGGAGTATTTCAGTCCGCCGCCTGAGCGTCCAGCCAGGATTGCCACAGGGTCTTGGCACGGTCGGTATAGGCCTTGTAGCGATCCTTGCGACCGCGGCGCCCGGCTTTGAGCCCGGTGACTGGCGGGAACAGGCCGAAATTGACATTCATCGGCTGGAAGGTTTTCGCCTCGGCGCCGCCCGAGAGGTGGGTGATGAGCGCGCCGGTGGCTGTTTCAGGCGCCGGCGCGGGCAGGGTGCCGCCCCTGATCTCATGCGCAGCCATGCGGCCGGCGAGAAGACCCATGGCGGCGGATTCGACATAGCCTTCGACGCCGGTGATCTGCCCGGCAAAGCGGATATGGGGCTTGGTGCGCAGGCGCATCTGTGCGTCGAGCAGCGTCGGCGAATTGATGAAGGTGTTGCGGTGGATCCCGCCGAGGCGCGCGAAGCTGGCACTCTCCAGGCCAGGAATCATTTTGAAAACATCCGTTTGCGCGCCATACTTCATCTTGGTCTGGAAACCGACGATATTGTAGAGCGTGCCGAGAGCATTGTCGCGCCTGAGCTGGA
>CBDUGF010000107.1:0-13613 GCA_965366835.1 uncultured Rhodobacterales bacterium | reverse complement strand
TGACCGAGATCTTGCAGTCAGACAGCAACAATGTGCTGACCAGCCAAGATGAGTCGTTCAAGGCAATGAACGGGCATGCAGCCGATCTGGCGTTTGACCATGATGTTGTGATCTTCGAAGCCGACCCCGACGACGAAAACGAACTGAGCGCGGTCAAGGCATTGTTGTCGAACCGCTCGAGCGAGACCGTGTTTCTGGCCCTGACCAACAATGATGTGTCGATTGCCAAGGCCCGCCAGTTCCGGGACATCGGTGTCGATGATGTCCTGCCGATGTCGATTACAGCCGATCGGCTCAAGGCGACCATCGACGATCAATTGGAATCCCGCCGCGCCCCGCAACAGCGCACCCACGATCACCAAGCCGCGCTTGGCAAGGTCATCGCTGTCACGCAGGCGCGTGGCGGCATCGGCGCCACCACCGTTGCGGTCAACCTCGCCTGTGGCCTTGTCGGGAAATCGACGATCTTCCGGAAAACCCGGAAAAGCCGGGTCGCGCTACTCGATTTCGATCTTCAATTCGGCAATATCAACGTCTTTCTCGACCTCGAAGACAACGGCGGATTCCTGCAACTCGTCGAGGCGATGGAAGACCCCGACGGACGCTTCATCGACAGCGTTCTGCAAAAACACCCGCTCGGCGTACACGTGCTTTGCGCCCCGTCCACCATCGCGCCGCTGCATTCGGTGCAAACTGAAAAAATCCGCGTCATGCTGGAGATTTTGCAGCAGACATACGATTACATCATCGTCGATCTGCCCCGCGCGCTTGTGGATTGGGTCGAACCGGTTCTTGCAAAGGCGTCGCAGCTCGTGATTGTCAGCGATACGAGCGTGCCCTGTGTGCGCCAGGCACGGCGCCTGATCGATTTTTACGGCGAAGACAATTTCGGCCTGTCGGTCGAGTTGGTCATCAATCGCGAGAAACGCCCCCTGATCAAGTCAGAGCACGTCCGCGAAGCCGAAAAAGTCCTTAAAACCAAGCTGGTGCACTGGCTACCCGACAACGCGAGAGCGGCCCGCAATTCAGCCGATCTCGGCAAGCCGATCACCGACAATGCGCCGCGATCCGACATTGCAAAGGCACTGAAGAAAGTCACTGCACAGATCGCAACCAAATCACAACCAACACCAACCAAAAGGGCTTGAGGGGACGGCATGTTCAAAGAATTCAAATCGCGCAAAACGGCCAATAACGCCGACATTTTGCAGCTTGACCCTAAAATGCGGACGCAGGCAGCGCCGGTTACCGCCGTCGAAACAGTCGATACCGATTTGCAGGCCCATCTGGAGCTCAAGAACCGACTTCACGCCGAGTTGCTGGACCGGCTGAACCTTGCGGTTATCGACAAGGTCGAACGGCCTGAACTCAAACGCCAGATCGCTACACTGGTGACGAGCCTCGTGCAGTCCGAGGGCATCTACATGCGGTCCGATGCCTTTTCGGCGCTGGTGGAAGAATTGATCTACGAGGTCATGGGGCTGGGCCCACTCGAGCCCCTTCTCGCTGATCCCACGATCAACGACATTCTCGTCAACTCCTTTGACCAGGTCTATGTCGAGCGTTTTGGCCTGCTCGAAAAGTCGAGTGTGCGGTTTCGCGATGAACGCCACCTTTTGCGCATCATCGACAAGATCGTCTCGAATGTCGGACGGCGCATTGACGACTCGCAGCCTTGGGTCGATGCGCGGCTAGAGGATGGCAGCCGCGTGAACGCCATTGTGCGACCCTGCTCGGTGGATGGCCCCGCCCTGTCGATCCGCAAGTTCTCGCGCAACCCGCTGACGTTTGAACGCATGATCGAGGTCGGCAGCATCGACCGACGCGCCGCCGATCTGCTGCAGACCCTTGTCGAAGCGCGGCTCAATGTCTTGATCTCGGGCGGCACCGGGTCAGGCAAGACCACCATGCTCAACGCAATGTCGTCGTTCATCGACGCCAACCAGCGGATCGTCACCATCGAGGATGCGGCCGAACTTCAGCTGCAACAGGATCACGTCGTGCGCCTCGAAACCCGCCCCGCCAGCATTGAGGGTCTGGGCGTTGTGACCCAGCGTGACCTCGTGCGCAACGCACTCAGGATGCGCCCGGACCGCATTATCGTCGGCGAGGTGCGCGGCGCGGAATGTTTCGACATGCTTCAGGCGATGAACACGGGGCACGAAGGCTCGATGACGACCGTTCACGCCAACTCGGCACGCGACGCGCTGAGCCGGGTGGAACAGATGGTCACGATGCTCGGTGCGGACATGCCGGTCAAAACGATCCGCTCGCAGATCGCCTCCGCCATCCACATTGTGGTGCAGCTTAGCCGCCTCAGCGATGGCCGCCGCCGCGTGATGAGCGTTTCGGAAATCACCGGCATGGAAGACGAGATCATCACCATGCAGGACATCTTCGTCTACAAGCGGCGCGGCAAGTCGGAAACCGGTGAGGTGCTGGGCGAGTTCCTGCCAACCGGCATTCGGCCAAAATGTTTCGACATGCTGGCCGCGGCCGGGTTCTCGCTTGATCCGGGCACCTTCCTTCGCACCGGAGACGCATCATGATACAGCTTGAACCGGCAACGATCAGCATGCTGATTTACGTCGCGATCTTCGTAGGGGTACTGCTCGCCTTTGAAGGGGTTCGACAGCTGGTCTTTCGCGACGAAACCAAGGGCGAAGCCCGCAACCGGCGCATGCAGATGATCGAGCGTGGCGCCACGACCGATGACGTGCTGCAGTTGTTACGTGACCCTGCCCTGCTTGCCGCGGGCGGCTCCAAAGGCGGGCCGGTGGTGCGCCTGCGCCGCTTGCTCGTCCATGCCGGGTTTTCTTTCGGTCTGTTTGGATATTTTCTCATCACCTTGATCGTTGGAGCCGTGGTTTTCGCGGCGGCGTCCCAGTATCTTGCGCCTCGACATGCAATCTTCGCCGCCTTTGCCTCGGCATTGCTGTTGCCCTATGTCGCGATGCTGTATCTAAAGGCCGAGCGCACAAAGAAACTAACCTCGCAACTGCCCGACGCGCTGGATCTGATGTCGCGCGCGCTCAAGGTCGGCCATCCGATATCGGTCACGATTGGTTCAGTCGCCAGCGACATGCCCGACCCGATCGGCACCGAGTTCGGCATCATCCAGGATCAGATCAGCTATGGCGATGACGTGGCCACGGCATTTCGCGACTTCGCCGAGCGCGTTGGCACCGAAGACGCCGAATACCTGGCCGTCAGCATCGGTATCCAGCACGGCACAGGCGGCAATCTGTCCCGCATTCTCGAGGTCTTGGCCAAGGTCATCCGTGACCGGTTTGTTATGCGCAAGAAAATCAAGGCGATCTCGGCAGAGGGCCGGTTGAGCGGTATCATTCTCACGGCGCTGCCGATCCTGATCTACCTTTCCGTAGAGCTAACGACACCGTCGTACTATGGCGACGTACGCGGCGACCCGTTATTTCCGATGTTCGCCTATGCCATTCTCGGCTTGATCGTGGCGCAAGGCTTCATCCTGTTCCGCCTCGTGAAGTTCAAGTTCTGATAAGGACAATATGAAATGCAGACGCTCACAGATTTCTTGGCCTCGCTGAGCTCGATCAGCGCCACGCCCGAAGCATTGGCGCTCTTCGGTCTTGGCCTTGGGGTTGCGGTAATGGTGTTCGGAGTGTCCGGAGCGCTTGCAGGCGATGCCCCAAGAACGCGCCGAATGCAGGGTGGCATGACGAGGCGCCCCCATGGCGAAGACTTCGATCTCATTCAAGGCGATGATGGCGATCCGCACGGGCTGCTCAAGGCCTTCGTGCCCTCTTCCAAACAGGAGCGCACCAAGATCGCCAAACTCCTGCGCCAGGCCGGGGTTCAGCGCAAGCACGCGGTGCGCAGCTTCTATGCCTTCCGCACCATTCTGGGCGTTATCATGCCCGTGCTGTTCGTGGTGGCCATGGCCCTGCCCGCTGAACTCAAGCAAGAGTTGGGGGTCGCTGAAAAATTGGCGGGTGTCACCTGGATCACCACGTTTCAGATCGTCACTGCACTCATGGTCGCCGGCTTTTACGGCCCTTGGCTCTGGCTGCGCGCGCGGATCAAGAAACGGCGCGAAGCCATCGAACTCAGCTTTCCCAATGCCCTCGACCTGCTGCAAATCGCGATCGAGGCCGGCCTCGGATTCGATGCCGCGATGTTGCGCGTTGCCCATGAGATATCCCGGGTCGCACCGGAAATTTCTCAGGAGTTCATGATCCTTCAGCTCGAAATCCAGGCTGGCAAAGAACGCCAAGCCGCCTTTCTCGACATGGCCGATCGCACCGGGGTGAACGAGGTTGCTTCCTTTGCGAACGTGATCTTGCAGGCGAACCAATACGGCACCAGCGTTTCGAAGGCTTTGATGACCTTCTCCGTTGATATGCGCACGGATCGCGAGCTGCGCGCACAGGAGAAAGCAAACCGCCTGCCGGTGAAAATGTCTGCAGTCCTGGCGCTTTTCATGATGCCGGTACTGTTGATGATTTGCCTTGCCCCAATGTTGATCCGGTGGGTGACGATGTTCGGTTGATCTGCGGACTGGCCAAGTCAGTCGCCCACACCGCAACCTGGCGGTATGCGGCTTGCGGGTTTCCCGGCGATGACACCGGCGGGCTGGCTCTGTTGGAAAGCCTCCCTGCCACGGACAGGCCGAAAGGTCAGAAGAGGGCCAGTTCGCCGCGTTGCCGCCGCACGACTGACGGAACCTGATCGCGGCACTCGTTACGGCTTACGCGCGCGCTGTGCATCCGGCGGCAACAACGATTTCCGATCGAGAGCCGAGGGCTGTTCGACCTGTATCTCGAAGGTCGGCTGCCGGCACTTTCCGCTGGTCTGGTCGCGCCTTCAACCGCCCGATACCGAGCGGCGGAACAGGATCAAGCTGAGGCCGAGGAAGGCCGCGCCCAGCAGGAAGGTCCACAGGAAGGCAGGCCAGACAATCGCCAGATCGGCGCCGCGATAGCTGATCGCCTGGGCGAACTCGAGGTAGTGGCGCGACGGCAGAAGGAAGGTGATGGGTTGCAGCCAGACCGGCTGGCTCTCGACCGGCGTCATGCCGCCCGACAGGATCATGATCGGCATGATCACCAGCATGATCAGCAGCGCGAATTGCGCCATGGTGCGCGCCAGGATCCCCAACAAGATGCCGATCGAGGCGGCGGCGAACAGATAGATTGCTGTGCCGGCCAGCAGCAGCGTCTCGGAGCCGGCAAACGGAATCCCCAGCGCCCCCTGCACCATCACGAACAGCGCGAACACGAAGGCGATGAAGATCACCAGGGCATTGGCGAAGATCTTGGCCAGGGCGATTTCGATCGCGCTCAGCGGCATCACCATCAGGTGCTCGATGGTGCCGTGCTCGCGCTCGCGGATCAGCGCCGCGCCGGTCAGCACGATGGTCAGCATCGACAGCTGGTTCAGCAGCCCCGATATGGCCGCAGACCAGACCGTGTTGCCGGTCGGGTTGAACGCCCGCCGGACCACCAGATCCACCGGCGGCGCCGCGACCAGATCGGCGCGGGCGGCAAAACGCTGCACCTCGGTCGAGATGATCGCGGTGAGATAGCCGGTGCCGACGCTGGCCTGCATCGTCTTTGTCGCGTCGATGTTGATCTGCAGCGTCGGCGCGCGCCCGGCGCGCAGATCGGCCTCGAAGCCGGCGGGAATCACGACGACGAATGTCGTCTCGCCCCAGTCCAGCATCCGCTCGACCTGATCGGGGGCGGCTTCGGTCGGAGGCAGGAAATAGGGCGGGAAAAGCGCGGTCTGAAGCGCGCGCGACAGGCTCGAGCGGTCCTCGTCGACAAAGGTCACGGGCGTGTTGTTGATCGCCTCGCCGGCGCCGCTGCTCTCGATATACATGCCCGGCCCGAAGGAATAGACCACCAGCAGCAGCAGCACGAGATCGCGCCACAGCACCCGCAATTCCTTGCCCATCAGCCAGAAGATATTGCCGACCCAGCGCATCGCCTCAGGACTCCTGCTTTTTCAGAAGCAGCGCAGCAACACCGACGAAAACCGGCGTGAACGCCGCGATCAGCAGGATGTTGGGCCACAGCTCGGCGAATTTCAGCGACTTGTTGAAGGCGCCGACGCTCATCTGCATGAAATAGTTGGTCGGCCAGAGCTGCGCCATGATCCGCGCCGCCCCCTCGAGGGTGGAAACCGGCTGGGTCAGGCCCGAGAACGTCACCGTCGGCATCATCGCGATGATCGTGGTGGCAAACACCGCCGCGACCTGGCTCTTGGTGAACACCGCGACGATCAGGCCGAACCCGGTCGAGGCAAAGACATAGACCAGCGCGCCGAGTGCCAGCGCGGTGGCGCTGCCCTTCAGCGGCACCCCGAACAGGAACACCGCCATCGCGGTCAGGATCAGCCAGTTGGCCATGCCGATGCCGACATAGGGCAATTGCTTGCCGAGCAGGTATTCGAGCTTGCCGGTCGGGGTGACATAGAAATTGGTGATGGTGCCGATCTCGCGCTCGCGGCTGATCGAAACCGCCATCAGGATCGCTGGGAACAGCATCAGCAGGATCGCCGGAACCGAGGGCGCCATCGAAGGCAGCGATGCAAAGCTCGGATTGTAGCGATAGCGCGGCTCGATGTTGACCAGCGCGGCGGCCGCCGCCTGGCCTTCCTGGGTGATCCGGGTTTCCATGAAGGCGGCATGGGCGCCCTGGACATAGCCCTCGATGGTCGAGGCACGAAAGGTGTTGGCGCCGTCGATCCAGGCCGCCACGCTGACCGGCTGGCCGGTGGTGACGGCGCGCCCGAATCCGGCCGGGATCTCGATCGCCAATGCGACCTCGTTGGCGCGCATCCGTTGTCGCAACTGCTCGGCGCTGGCGACTTCGGGCAATTCGGTGAACACGGTCGAGCCTTCGAAATTGGCCAGATAGGCGCGGCTTTCGGGCGTGCGGTCCTGATCGAAGGCGGCAAAGGGCAGGTTTTCGACATCCGTCGAGATGCCATAGGCAAACATCAGCATCAGGATCATCGAGCCGAAGAAGGCGAAGGCCAGCCGGATCGGATCGCGCATCACTTCGAGCATCTCGCGGCGGCTGACCGCCATGAGGCGGGTGAGGCCGGCGTTGCGCCGGCGCCGCGGCGCCGCTTCGGTGAGGGCTCCCAACGGCGCCCTGGGCGCGGTTTCGCCGATGGCATCCTGGATATAGCGGATGAAGGTCGCGTTCAGCCCCTCGGTGCCGCCGCCCCCGGCCAGGTTCTGCGGCGTGTCATAGACCAGGACCTCGCCGGCATGCATCAGCGATATCCGGTCGCAGCGCAGCGCCTCGTTCATGAAATGGGTCGAGATGAAGATCGTCACCGCGTCGCGCCGCGAAAGCATCACCAGCAAGTCCCAGAATTCATCGCGCGCCACCGGATCGACCCCCGAGGTCGGCTCGTCGAGGATCAGCATGTCGGGGGCATGGATGATGGCGCAGGCCAGGGACAGCCGCTGGCGCAGACCCAGCGGCAGGTCGGAGGCGAAGGCGTCGGCATGGTGCGCGAGGCCGAAATCCGTCAGCAATTCGTCCATGCGCGGGGCGATGGTCTCGGGCGCCATGCGAAACAGCCGCGCGTGCAGCTTCAGGTTCTGGCGCACCGTCAATTCGCCCCAGAGCGAGAAGTTCTGCGACATGAAGCCGACGCGCTTGCGGGTTTCCAGGTTGTTGGCATCGGCTTGCTTGCCGAACAGCAGGGCCTCGCCCTCCGACGCCGGCAACAGGCCGGTCAGCATCTTCATCGTGGTCGTCTTGCCGCAGCCATTGGAGCCGAGAAAGCCAAAGATTTCACCGCGCTCGATCTCGAAGCTCACCTTGTTCACGGCGGTGAAATCGCCAAAACGGCGGGTCAGGTTCCTGGCCACGATCGCCGGTCCGCCGGTCTGCGCCGGGCGCGGCGGGATCACCAGCGCGCCGCCCTTTCGCTGCTTGTCGGGCGGCAGCAGCGACACGAACGCCGCCTCCAGATCGTCCTGCCCGGTCTGGGTGCGCAGCTCCTCGGGCGTGCCGGTGGCCAGCACCCGCCCGGCATCCATCGCCGCCAGCCAGTCGAACCGCTCGGCCTCTTCCATATAGGCGGTCGAGACCAGCACGCTCATCCCCGGCCGTTCGGCGCGGATCTCGTCGATCAGATCCCAGAACTGGCCGCGCGACAGCGGATCGACCCCGGTGGTGGGCTCGTCGAGGATCAGGAAATCGGGGTCGTGGATCAGCGCGCAGCACAGGCCCAGCTTCTGCTTCATGCCGCCCGAAAGCTTGCCCGCGGGGCGATCCGGGAACGGGTCGAGCCCGGTGGCACGCAGTAGCCGGTCGATCCGCAGCCGCCGCTCGGCCGCATCATGGCCGAACAGCCGGGCGAAGAAATCGAGATTTTCGAAGACACTTAGGTCCTGATACAGGTTCTTGCCCAGCCCCTGCGGCATGTAGGCGATGCGGTGATAGACGCTTTCGCGGTGCCGCTTCCCGGCCATTTCGCCGCCAAGGACGACGACCGAGCCGTTCTGGATCCTGCGCGCCCCGGCCAGCAGGCCCAGCAGGGTCGACTTGCCGACGCCATCCGGCCCGATCAGCCCCAGCATCCGCCCCGGTTGCAGCTCGAGGCTGACACCATCCAGCGCCACGGTCTCGCCATAGCGATGCGAGACCTCGACGACACGCGCGACCGGGGTCTCGCTCATCCCCCGGACCCGGCGGCAAGCGGCGGCCCGTCGGGAAGCGGCTGACCGACGAATTCAACCGGCCAGGGCTGATCCTCGGCCCCGGCCAGGCGCACGAAGACGACGCCGCGCAGGCCGGTGCGCACCATCTCGATATTCTGTTCCACCAGTTCCTGGGGCACGCGCACCTTGACCCGGAACATCAGGTCGGCGCGTTCCTCGGCGGTTTCCACCGTGCGCGGGGTGAATTGCGCCTCGGGCGAGACAAAGCTGACGAAGGCTGGCACCGCGAAGGGCATGCTGTCGAGCTTGATCCGCGCCTCTGCCCCGATACCGGCGCGCAGGGCTTGATCGGCGGGCAGGAACACCTCCATGTAGACGTGGCTCAGATCGAGCAGGGTCAGCACCCGCCCGCCGCCGCCCAGAACCTCGCCGGGCTGCGCCAGCCGGTAGAGCACCCGCCCCATCACCGGTGCCACCAGCGAGGCATCGGCAATCTGCGCCTCGTAGAGCTGCACCAGCGCCGCCGCCGAGTCGACGCTGCGCTCGGTGCTGTGGAGCTGCGCCATCGCGGCATTCAGCGCCGCCGCGGCCGAGGCCTGGCGCGCATTCTGCTGATCGGCCACCGCCTGCGAGGTGACCCCGCGCGCGGCCAGTTCGAGGGCGCGGGCGCGCTCTTCCTCGGCCAATGTCAGCTCGGCGCGGCGCTGCGCGATCAGCGCCTTGACCTCCTCGACCTGGCTTTCGGCGCGGGCCACGTCGGCCTGTGCGCGCGCCCGCTGCGCCGCCAGCTCGCGCGTGTCCATGACCGCCAGAAGCTGCCCGGCCTCGACCAGATCGCCCTCGCTCACCAGGATCCGGTCGACCCGCCCCGGCGTGCGTGTGGCGATGTCGATCTGTTCAGCCTCGATCCGGCCATTGCCGGTGGCGAAACCTTCGGGCAGGCCGCTATTGTTCTGATCCCAGACATACCAGGCAATGGCGGCAACCGCTGCAAGCACGCCGCCCACGGCCAGGATCACACGCAGGTATTTCATCATCTACATCCATTCAACAAAAGACGTGGCACATCGCAACAGGTCATCAATCCTGGAACACATAGGTGCCTGGAGCCGGGCAGAAGCTGCCCAGCTTCGGCTTCGTGACCGCGACCGGCTCCGAGGAGCGTTGCGCCAGCCAGTCGGCCCACGCGGTCCACCACGAGCCTTCGCGCCGCTCGGCGGTCTCGGCCCAGTCATCGGCTCCGACATGGGGCGCGTTTTCGGGTGTCGTGGCGATGCGGTAATGCCTGCCCGGATGGCCCGGCTCGGAGATGATGCCGCCGTTATGCCCGCCGCTGGCCAGAACGAAGGTCACTTCGGTATCGCTCAGCGCCTGGACCTTGAAGGCCGATTTCCATGGCGCCACGTGGTCGCGCTCGGTGCCGACGGCGAAGACCGGCCAGCGGATGTCGGACAGCGACACCGGCTTGCCGTCGACCTCGAACCGCCCTTCGGCCAGATCGTTGTCGAGATAGAGCCGCCGCAGATATTCCGAATGCATCCGATAGGGCATACGCGTCGTGTCGGCGTTCCAGGCCATCAGGTCGTTCGGCTCGGAGCGTTCGCCCATCATGTAGTCGCGCAGCATCCGGCTCCAGATCAGATCGTTGGATTTCAACAGCTGGAAGGTGCCTGCCATCTGCTCGGCCTTCAACACGCCCTGCTTCCACATCATGTCTTCGAGCAGCGCAAGCTGGCTGTCGTTGATGAACAGGCTCAACTCGCCCGCTTCGGTGAAATCGGCCTGGGCGGCCAGCAGGCTGAGCGACACCAGCCGCTTGTCGCCGGCGCGCCCCATCGCCGCCGCCGCGATGCTGAGCAATGTGCCGCCGAGGCAATAGCCCGCGGCATGAATGCCGGCACCGGGTCGGTCGCGCCCGACCGCGCCCAGCGCCGCCATGACACCGAGCTCGAGGTAATCATCCATGCCGAGATCGCGGTCTTCGGGGCCGGGATTGCGCCAGGAGATGCAATAGACCGCAAAGCCCTGCGCCACCAGGAACCGGACCAGCGAATTGTGCGGCGACAGGTCGAGGATATAGTATTTCATGATCCACGCGGGGATGAGCAGGATCGGCTCGGGATGGATCTCTCCGGTGCTTGGCGCATAGCGGATCAGCTCGATCAGATCGTTGCGGAAGACCACCTCGCCCGGGGTGGCGGCCAGGGTTTCGCCGACAACGAAACCGGCAAACTCGGGCGCCGGATCGCCGGATCCGAGCTGTTCCAGATCCTGCTGAAAATGCCGCGCGCCGCGCATCAGGTTGCGGCCGCCCTCGCGCAGCGTCTGGCGCTGCACCTCCGGGTTCGTCGCCAGAAAATTCGAGGGCGATGCCATGTCGAGCAACTGGCGCACCGCAAATGTGTTCACCTTTTCATGCGCCTTGCTCTGGCCGCGTAGCCCGCTGGTCGCCTCGGCCCACCATTCCTCCTGCGCCTTGTGCGCCGCCGCCATGACATTGAAGGGCCAGCTGCGCCAGGCGTCATCGTCAAAGCGCACATCCGCGGCGGCCTTTTCGTCATAGCCGCCAGCGTCTGGGCCCGACATCAGGGCCGCGCCCTTGATTGCAGCACTGGCCAGAAGCTCCATGCGGTGGCCGGGGGAGGCTGCCAGATGCGCCGCCCAGTCCCACCATGCCTGGCTGAGCGCAATCGGCGACAGGCCCGCGGTATAGCGCGCGGCGGCGGCATGCAGGGAGCGATCGAACCCATCGGCACCGTTGCCAAAGGCCGAGGCGCTCGTAGGCTGCTGCCGAGTGACGGATTTTGCCATGTCGGATACTCCTGTCCTGACAGACTCGGGAGGCTGGTCGTATTTGTCTTTCATTTAGTCCCCACACAAGAATTGAAAATGGGCAGATCACCCATAACGTGGCGTCATGGATGTCGCCCAGGGCCGGGATCAATCGTTTTTGCGAAGGGTCCTTGCCGTCGTGTCCAGCCCCTCGCCCATTGCCCGGTAGTAGGCGGCGTAATCTGCGACACGTTGGCGCGGCCCTTTCTGCGAGGCGGGAATGGCCTTGAGGGATTCCTCGATATCCGCGGCGGCGCGGCGCACCCGCTTGGCCGATGCCTCGACCATGTTGGCAAAGGCATTGTCGACCACCTGAAAATAGTCCTGCCGGTCGCCCGGCTTGGCGACGCGCTTGATCAATTGCTGGCTTTCGAGCAACCTCACGCTGGAGCTGATGCTGCCCCGACTGACCTTGAGCGCATCGGCAAGCTGCCCGAAGGAGACCCTTTCACCGTCGTAAAGCAACATCGCCATGACCCGCCCCGCAATGCGCGGCAGCCCCTCGGATTGCGCGATCACCCCGATTTTTTCGATGAAATCCTCTCGTGCCCTCGCTGCGGCACGCCCGTTTTCGGCCTTGCTCACCCTACGCCTCCTCGAATGGTGCGATGTTGACAAACTAGTCCTGCCACACGTATCTGTCCAGTGCGTTCAGTAGAAAATGAACATGATATCGGCGAGCCCGGCATGAAGAAGAACACATTTTCGACCAAGGGACTGACCAAGGTCTATGGCGAGGGGCACTCCGCCGTTCATGCCCTGCGTGGCGTCGACCTGGATATTCCCGAAGGCGAGATCGTGGTGTTGCTCGGACCCTCCGGCAGCGGCAAATCCACCCTGCTCAACATCATCGGCGGGCTCGACCGCGCCACCGAGGGCGATGCCTTCTTCCACGACCAGAACCTCAGCGAGATGAGCGACAAGCAATTGACCCGCTATCGGCGAGATCACGTCGGCTTCGTGTTCCAGTTCTACAACCTGATGCCGAGCCTCACCGCCCGCGAGAATGTCGAGCTTGTCACCGAGATCGCCCGCAATCCGATGGATCCGGACGAAGCCCTCGCCATGGTCGGGCTGCGCGAGCGCGTCGATCATTTCCCGGCGCAGCTGTCGGGCGGTGAACAGCAGCGCGTTGCCATCGCACGCGCCGTCGCCAAGAACCCCACGGTGCTGTTTTGCGACGAACCCACCGGCGCGCTCGACAGCAAGACCGGGCGCTCGGTGCTCAACGTGCTCAAGGACGTCAACGAGAAGCTGGGCGCCACGGTCATGATCGTCACCCACGCCGCCAGCCAGGCCGGCATGGCCGACCGGGTGATACATTTCGCCGATGGCGGCATCCGCGAAGTCGTCCTGAACAAGAACAAGCTGACACCAGAGGAGATCGAGTGGTGAGCCCGCTCGACCACAAACTGCTGCGCGATCTGTGGCGCATGAAGGGCCAGGCCCTCGCCATCGGCATGGTGATCGCGGTCGGGGTCGGCATGCTGGTGATGATGACCGGGCTGGTCACGTCGCTCAACGAAACCCGCGCCGCCTATTACGAGCGCTACCGGCTGGCCGACATCTTCGCCCCCGTCACCCGCGCGCCCGACAGGCTGACCGCGCGGCTGGCGGCGATCCCCGGCGTCAGCGCGGTCGAGCCGCGCGTGACCGGCGGCGCGCTCATCGACCTGGCCGATGTCGATCTGCCGGTTCAGGCCCAGGCCGTCTCGCTGCCCGATCTGCGCGCGCCCCACCTCAACGATGTCTTTCTCACCGACGGGCGGATGATCGTCAGCGGCCATACCGAAGAAATCCTTTTGCTGCAGTCCTTTGCCAACGCCCATGCGCTGCGCCCCGGAGACCGTATCAGTGCGACGATGAACGGTGCCCGGCGCAGCTTTCGCATTGTCGGTCTCGCCCAAAGCCCCGAATTCCTCTACACCACCGCGCCTGGCGAATTGATCCCCGACGACGCCCGCTTCGGGGTGATCTGGATGAGCCGCTCGGCCCTGGCCGCGGCCTATGACATGCAAGGTGCGTTCAACGAGGCGCTGTTGTCGCTGTCGCGCGGGGCGAATGAAGCCGCCGTGCTGGACGCCGTCGACCGCATCCTCGATCCCTATGGCGGAAC
>CBDUGF010000106.1:0-13641 GCA_965366835.1 uncultured Rhodobacterales bacterium | reverse complement strand
GAAGGCCGGCGGCTATCGGGTCTCGCCGCTGGAAGTGGAAACCGCGCTGATCGGGTTTCCGGGCCTCAGCGAAATCGGGGTGACGGATGTGGAGGTGAAGGCCGATGCGCGCATCATCGCCGCGTTCTACACCGCCCCGGCGCCGCTCGATCACGCGGCACTTGCGGCCTATGCCAGCGAACGGCTGGCACGCTACAAACAGCCCAGGCTGTTCGTGCACCTCGACAGCCTGCCGCGCAATGCCAATGGCAAGTTGCAGCGGCAGGCGCTGAAACCCCTGGCGGCAGGCTCTTTCACAAAGCCCTGATCACGTGGCTTCGCAAGGACGTGTTCCGGCGCTGAGACAAAGGCCTTTCCTCCCTGCCGGGGCTCCTCTATCAAGCTTGGATCAATGAAAAGGGGCCCGTCATGGTCAAGCTCGACATTATCTCCGATCCGATCTGCCCGTGGTGCTTCATCGGCAAGACCCTGCTTGATCGGGCGCTGGAGAAGCGCCCCAACCATCCCTTTGTCGTCGAGTGGCATCCGTTTCAGCTCAATCCCGACATGCCCGCCGAAGGCATCGACCGGCGCGCCTATCTCGAGGCGAAATTCGGCGGGCCGGAGGGAGCGCTGGCCGCCTATACGCCGATCATGGAGCGCGCCCGCGAGGTCGGCCTCGATATCGAATTCGACAAGATCGCGCGCACGCCCAATACCTTTGACGCGCACCGGCTGATCCATTGGGCCGGGATCGAGGGCCGCCAGAGCTTCGTGGTCGCCACTTTGTTCAAGGCCTATTTCCAGGAGGGCCGCGATATCGGCGCGCATGACGTTCTGGCCGATATCGCCGACAGTGCCGGGCTCGATGCTGCAGTGGTGCTGAAACTTCTCGAAACCGATGCCGACCGTGATGTGCTGGCCGAGCGCGAGGCCCATTCGCGCAAGATGGGGGTGAACTCGGTGCCAACCTTCATCGTCGCGGGCCAGCATGCGGTGCCCGGCGCGCAGCCCACCGAACTCTGGCTCAAGGTGATCGACGAGATCACAGGCCAGATCGATCAGCAAGACGGCGCCGCCTGAGCCGAGCGGCAGGCGCGCCGCCCCGGTCTGGCGTTTGGCAAATCCGGCTGCTAGGACGAGGCGGCTCGGGGCGGCGTTTTCCGCCCGGTGCGCCATATGAGGATCGCGATGAAAACCCCGATGTCCCGCGCTGAGTTTGTGGCGCTGATGGCCATGATGTTTGCCACCATCGCCTTTTCGATCGACGCGATGCTGCCCGCCCTGCCCCAAATCGGCACCGAACTCAGCCCCGACAATCTCAACCGGGCGCAGCTGATCCTGACCTCCTTCGTGGTCGGGATGGGAATCGGCACGTTCTTCACCGGGCCGTTGTCGGACACGTTCGGGCGCAAGCCGGTGGTGCTGGCCGGAGCGACGCTCTATATCGCCGCCTCAGCGCTGGCCTGGGCGGCGCCGACGCTGGAGTTGGTGCTGCTGGCGCGCGCGCTTCAGGGGCTGGGCGCGGCGGGGCCGCGGATCGTCGGCATGGCGATCATCCGCGATCTCTATGAAGGGCGCGAGATGGCGCGGCTGATGTCTTTCGTGATGCTGGTGTTTTCGCTGGTGCCGGCGATTGCGCCGCTCCTTGGCGCGGTGGTGATCGGCTGGGTCGGCTGGCGCGGTATCTTCCTGAGCTTCATCCTGTTCGCGCTGATCAACACCACATGGCTGATGCTGCGCCAGCCCGAGACCCTGCCCCGCGCCGAGCGCCGCCCGTTCCGTCTCAAACCGATGCTCGAGGCGATCCGCGAGATGTTTTCAAACAAGATGGTCTGTATCGCCATCGCGGTGATGACCTTCAGTTTCGCCGCCCTGTTCGCGATGCTGTCGAGCGTGCAGCAGGTGTTCGACATCACTTTCGGGCGCGGCGACAGCTTTCCACTGTGGTTTGGCGGCATCGCCATCGTCTCGGCCAGCGCCAGTGTGGTCAACGCGATGCTGGTGGTGCGGCTGGGGATGCGGCGGATGATCGGCTTTGCGCTGACGGCGGAACTGATCATCTGTGTGCTGGTGATCGCGCTCGAGGCGATCGGCTTGCCCGAAATGTTGCGTTTCGCGCTGTTCGTGTTCTGGCAGACCAGCATGTTCTTCATGGTCGGACTGACGCTGGGCAATCTCAACGCCATGGCGATGGAGCCGCTGGGCCATATTGCCGGGCTGGCCGCCTCGATGATGTCGGGGGTGGCCACTGTCGTTGCGATGGTCTTTGCCATTCCCATCGGGCTGGCCTTCGACGGCACGCCGCAGCCGCTGGCGATCGGCATCCTGGCGCTGATTGCGGCCGGTCTGGCGCTGATGGTCTGGCTCAAGCGGATCGAGGCGCGGCAATTGGCCTGAGGCCCGCACCGAATTAGTATACTTTTGCATACCGTCTTTGCAAGCCGCCGCAAATCCGCTATGACGCGCAGGAAATTCGATTCCTGAACGCCGGGCGAACCGGCACTTTCGCGCCGCCTGGCGCGACCGACGCGGCACAGTCACAACCTGATCCAGAGGGCTCACAGATGGTCAAGAAATCCACCACTCCCGATATTATCTACACCAAGGTCGACGAAGCGCCGGAGCTTGCCAGCGCCTCGCTGCTGCCGATCATCCAGAGGTTCGCAGCCGCCGCCGACATATCGGTGGGCAGCAAGGACATTTCGCTGGCCGGGCGCATCCTGGCCACCTTCCCGGAAAACCTGAAAGCGGATCAGCGCATCGCCGACGATCTCGCAGAACTGGGCGAACTGGTGAAAACGCCGGAAGCGAACGTGATCAAGCTGCCCAACATCTCGGCCTCGGTGCCCCAGTTGGTGGCGGCTGTGAAGGAATTGCAGGGCCAGGGCTATGCCATCCCCGATTATCCCGAAACCCCGGCGACGGACGGCGAAAAGGAGATCCGCGCGCGGTATGACACGCTCAAGGGTTCGGCCGTGAACCCGGTGCTGCGCGAGGGCAATTCGGACCGCCGCGCCGCCACCGCGGTAAAGAAATTCGCGCAAGCCAACCCGCATCGCATGGGCGACTGGAGCGGCGAGAGCAAGACCCGCGTCGCGGCGATGTCGGGCCAGGATTTCTTCTCCAACGAGAAATCGGTGACGCTGGACAAGGCAGCGACCGCGAAGATCGTTCTGGAAACGGCAGGCGGCGAGACGGTGCTGAAAGAGGCGGTCTCCTACCCGGCAGGCACGGTTGTCGATGCCACTTTCATGTCGGCCAAGGCGCTGGATGCCTTCCTGGCCAAAGAGATCGAGAAGACCAAATCCGAGGGCGTGCTGTTTTCGCTGCACATGAAGGCGACGATGATGAAGGTCTCCGACCCGATCATCTTCGGCCATGCGGTCAAGGCCTGGCTGGCGCCGGTATTCGAGAAATTCGGCAAGCGCATGGCGGAGCTGGGCGTGAACCCCAATTCGGGGCTGGGCGATCTGTTGGAGCGGGTCAAGGGCGAGGCCGACATCATGGCGGCCATCGACGCCGTGACCCGGGACCGCCCGCCGATGTATATGGTCAATTCCGACAAGGGCATCACCAACCTGCATGTGCCCTCGGATGTGATCATCGACGCCTCGATGCCCGCCCTGATCCGGGCTGGCGGCAAGGGCTGGGGCCCGGATGGCAAGGAGCATGACACTGTCTGCGTGATCCCCGACAATTCCTATGCGCCGGTCTACGACGAGGCGATCAGCTTCTTCAAGGCCAATGGCAAGCTCGACCCGGCCACCGCGGGAACGGTGCAGAATCTCGGGCTGATGGCGCAGAAGGCCGAGGAATACGGCTCGCACCCGACCACTTTCGAGATCCCCGAAGACGGCACCGTGAAGATGGTGCTGGAGGATGGCACCGTGCTGCATTCCCATGCAGTGGAAAAGGGCGATATCTGGCGTTCAGCCTCGGCCCGCAAGGCGCCGATCGAGGATTGGGTGAACCTCGCCATCGAGCGGCAGAAGGCGACCGGGTTCCGTTCGATCTTCTGGCTCGACGCGGCCCGCGCCCATGACGCGCGGCTGATCGAGTATGTGCGCCCGATCCTGGAAGCCAAGGGCGTGGCCGACAAGTTCGAGATCATGGCGCCGCGCGAGGCCACCCGCGCCAGCCTCGAGACCATCACCAAGGGCGACAACACCATCGCCATCACCGGCAACGTGCTGCGCGACTACCTGACCGACCTGTTTCCGATCCTCGAGCTGGCGACATCGGCCAAGATGCTGTCGATCGTCAAGCTGATGAACGGTGGCGGGCTGTTCGAGACCGGCGCCGGCGGCTCGGCCCCGAAGCACGTGCAGCAGCTTCAGGCCGAAAACCATCTGCGCTGGGACAGCTTAGGCGAATTCTGTGCGCTCGGCGAGAGCTTCAAGTTCCTCGCCGAGGCCAAGGGCAATGTGCGCGCAAGGGTGCTGGGCGAAGCGGTGGAAGAGGCGACGCAGGGCATTCTCGACCATGGCCGCTCGCCCTCGCGCAAGGTCGGCGAGCCGGACAATCGCGACAGCCACTACTGGTTTGCCCGCTACTGGGCCGAGGCGCTGGCGACGCAGAGTGACGATGCTGCATTGGCCAAGGAGTTTGCGCCGGTGGCCAAGGCGCTGGCCGAGAGCGAGGCGAAGATCGTCGGCGAGCTGGCGGCGGTGCAAGGCAAGCCTGCGGATATCGGCGGCTATTATCACGCCGATCCGGCCAAGCTGACCGCGGTGATGCGCCCGAGCAAGACCTTGAATGGCATCATCGGCTGAAACGTCAGATCATTGACTGTCGCGGGGCATTGACGGCCCCGCGTTTTTCTTCAGGGAGCGCGCGACATGAGCAAGATCAAGGTAGACAACCCCATCGTCGAGATGGATGGCGACGAGATGACCCGGATCATCTGGGACTTCATCAAGCAGAAGCTGATCCTGCCCTATCTCGATATCGACCTGCTCTATTACGATCTGGGCATCGAGGAGCGCGACCGTACCGACGACCAGATCACCATCGACGCCGCCGAGAAGACCAAGGAAGTCGGCGTTGCGGTGAAATGCGCCACCATTACGCCGGACGAGGCGCGGGTCGAGGAGTTCGGTCTCAAGAAGATGTGGAAATCGCCCAACGGCACGATCCGCAACATCCTCGGCGGGGTGGTGTTTCGCGCGCCGATCATCTGCAAGAACGTGCCGCGGCTGGTGCCGGGCTGGACCAAGCCGATCGTGATCGGGCGCCATGCCTTTGGCGATCAGTACAAGGCTACCGACATGAAGTTTCCCGGTCCCGGCACGCTGAGCATGAAATTCGTCGGCGAGGATGGCACGGTGATCGAGGAGGAGGTCTACAAGGCGCCCTCGTCCGGCGTCTACATGGGGATGTACAACCTCGACCAATCGATCGAGGATTTCGCCCGCGCCTCGATGAATTATGCGCTCAACATGGGCTGGCCGCTCTATCTCTCCACCAAGAACACCATTCTCAAGCAATATGACGGGCAGTTCATGATCCTGTTCCAGAAGGTGTTTGACGAGGAATTCAGGGACAGGTTCGACGCCGCGGGAATCGAGTATCAGCACCGCCTGATCGACGACATGGTGGCCTGTGCGATGAAGTGGAACGGCGGCTTTGTCTGGGCCTGCAAGAATTACGATGGCGATGTGCAGTCCGACACCGTGGCGCAGGGCTTTGGCTCGCTCGGGCTGATGACCAGCCAATTGATGACGCCGGATGGCAGGATCGTCGAGGCCGAAGCGGCGCATGGCACGGTGACGCGGCATTACCGCCAGCATCAGGCCGGCCAGGCGACCTCCACCAACTCGATCGCCTCGATCTATGCCTGGACCGGCGGGCTCAAGCACCGCGCCAAGCTCGATGGCAATGAGGCGCTGATGGGCTTTGCCACCACGCTGGAGAAGGTCATTGTCGACACCGTGGAATCCGGGCACATGACCAAGGATCTCGCACTTCTGGTCGGGCCGAACCAGAGCTGGCTGACCACGATGGGATTCCTCGAGAAGATCGAAGAGAACCTGAACGCCGCGCTGGCCGGCTGAGCGGGTGGTGGGGTAGAACCCCACCCTACGAGATTGCGGAACGTCGGGTCGATTGGCCCGGCGTTTTTCGTTGGACAGACGCGTGGGATTGAGGGAAACCCGGTCAGCAAGGAGAAAGCCCATGCACTATGTCTATCTGCTTCTGGCCGTGGCGGCCGAAACCGTTGGCACTTCGGCCTTGCAGGCTTGTCAGCAATTCACCCGGCTGGGGCCGTCGATTCTGGTGGTGGTGGCGTACGCGATCAGTTTCTGGCTGATGGCGATGACGCTCAAGGTAATGCCCGTGGGGGTGGTCTATGCGCTCTGGTCGGGGCTGGGCATCGTTTTCATCGCGCTGATCGGCTTCTGGGTTTTCAACCAGCGGCTCGATCTGCCCGCAGTGCTCGGGCTGGCGCTGATCATTGCCGGAATCGTGGTGATCCAGCTGTTCTCGAAAACGGTGACACATTGACCCGGCCCGGGCGCGCGGATCACGCCGCGAGCTGGTTCTTGCGCACATAGCGCAGGGTTTCGAGCACCACCGCCGACATCATCCCGATCACCAGAAAGCCGTTGGCCGCTGTCATCCCCGAAAGGATGCGCCATTCCGGCGGCAGGATGATGTCGCCGAAACCGAGCGTGGTGAAACTGACCAGCGAGAAATAGAGCGAGGCTTCGAGCGTGACGAACACGCCCAGGCCCCAATAGGCGATGGCCCAGACCCAGACGCTGACCGTGATCATGCCGAGCGCCGCGATCACCGAGATCAGCAGTACCAGCACCATCTTGGGGCGATGCGGGCGGCGGATCAGCCAGGCATAGGCGCGCGCCAGCAGCAGTTCGAGGCCGAGAAAGATCGCCCCCGAAAGCAGCACCGAGAGGATGACCAGCCCCGAACCGATGGAGATCTGATGAACCATGCTCCAGGTCATCGGCTTTGCTCCCTGCCCTGCGGCATCAGCCGCGATCGCTCAGTCGCTTGATCAGGCTGGAAGTGTCCCAGCGTCCGCCGCCCATGTTCTGCACATCCTTGTAGAACTGATCGACCAGCGCAGTGACCGGCAGCGAGGCGCCGTTTTCATTGGCGGTGGCAAGGCAGATGCCGAGATCCTTGCGCATCCAGTCGACGGCGAAGCCATGATCGAACTTGTCGTCCAGCATGGTCTGGTGGCGGTTGGCCATCTGCCAGCTTCCCGCCGCCCCGCCGGCGATCACATCGATCACCGCCTTGCCGTCGAGCCCGGCTTTCCGGGCGAAATTCAGCCCCTCGGCGAGGCCCTGGACGAGGCCTGCGATGCAGATCTGGTTGACCATCTTGGTCAGCTGACCGGCGCCGCTCTCGCCCAGCCGCCTGATCGATTTGCCGTAGGCCGCCATCACCGGTTCGGCCCGCTCGAAGGCCGGCAGGTCGCCGCCGCACATGATCGAAAGCACGCCATTTTCGGCGCCTGCCTGCCCGCCCGACACCGGGGCATCGACAAACGCCACGCCCTTGGCCGCGGCAACCTCGTAGAGCTCGCGGGTGACCGCTGCCGACACGGTGGTATGGTCGACGAAGATCGCATCCGGGTCCATTCCGGCAAAGGCGCCGTCGGGCCCGGTGCAGACGCTGCGCAGATCATCGTCGTTGCCGACGCAGGCCAGCACCAGCTCGGCCCCGAGCGCTGCTTCGCGCGGAGTCGGCTCCGACCGCCCGCCATGTGCCTTGACCCAGGCCTCGGCCTTGGACGGGCTGCGATTGTAGACACAGACTTCGTGACCCTTGGCCGCCAGATGCCCGGCCATCGGATAGCCCATCACGCCCAGTCCCAGAAAAGCTAGCTTGCTCATGTCTTTCCCCTTGCAATTCGTCGCTTTAAGGTTTGTCTGTCGCGGACCCGAATGGCAAGGGCCGAAGACAAGATCTGGCAGGGGGACGAGGAACAGATGGCAACGCTTTTCCGATGGATGATGCGGCTTGTCGTGCTGGTCCTGGTGCTTGTCGGGCTGGTGCTGGGCGGGATCTATTTCTTCGCCGCGCGCTCGCTGCCCGATTACAACAAGACGTTGCAGGTCGAGGGGCTGGGCGCAGGCGTCGAGATCGTGCGCGATCACGCCAATGTGCCGCATATCTTCGGCGCCAGCGACAGCGACGTGATGTTCGGGCTGGGATATGCCCATGCCCAGGACCGGCTGTGGCAGATGATGATGTTGCGGCGCACGGTGCAGGGGCGGCTGTCGGAAGTGCTCGGCGCCTCCACGGTCGAGACCGACACGTTGATGCGGCGCTTCGATCTCTATCGGCTGGCCAGCGCATCGGTGACGGCGCAGGAGCCCGAGGCGCTGGCGGCGCTCGAGGCCTATGCCGCGGGTGTCAATGCCCGGCTCAGCGAGATCAACCGCGACGCCCTGGGCCGCGGGGCACCGGAACTGTTTCTGTTCAAGCTGCCGATCGCACCGTGGCGGCCGGCGGATTCAATCGCCATCGGCAAGCTGATGGCGGCGCGGACGATGGCGCATCTGCAAAGCGAGGTGGCGCGGGCAAGGCTTTCGCTGGCGCTGAAAGATCCGGCGCGGCTGCGCGATATCCTGCCGGATGCGCCGGGATCGGGCCTGGCCGCGCTACCCGATTTTGCCGCTCTGGTGCCCGACGCGCGCACCGAACGGGCCATCGCGGCGCTGCCGCCCGGCGCCGCGTTGCGCCCGGCGCATCCGCTTTCGCCCTTCGCCGCACCCGGCTTTGGAAACGGCTCGAATGCCTGGGCAGCGGCGCCGGAGCGCTCGGCCTCGGGGGGAACGCTTCTGGCCAGTGATCCGCATCTCGGCTTTTCCGCGCCGACGATCTGGTATCTGGCGCGCATCGAGCTGACCTCAGGCGGTGTCATCGGCGGCACCATTCCGGGCATTCCCGCGGTGCTGAACGGGCGCAGCAAATCGCTCGGCTGGGGTCTGACCGCCTCCTATCTCGACGATCTCGATGTCTATGTCGAACAGCTGAACCCCGACAACCCCGAGGAATACCGCACTCCCGACGGTTTCAAGACCTTCGAGACCCGCAAGTCCATCATCGAAATCAAGGATCAGCCGCCGATCACGCTGACCCTGCGCTGGACCGACAACGGCCCGGTCCTGCCCGGCCGCCATGAGCATCTTGCCGCCATCACCCCGCCGGGCCATGTCGCTACCATCGCCTGGACCGCGCTGTCGGATCAGGATCGCTCCTATAGCGCCGCCTACAAGCTGATGCGCGCCGACACCATCGACCGCGCCATTGCCGCCGCCGAAAGCCATGTCGCGCCATCGCAGAATCTGATCCTGGCCGACCGCATCAACATCGCGATGAAGACGATCGGCGCGATGCCGCGCCGCGACGCCGGACACGAAAGCGAAGGCCGGATGCCGACGCGCGGCTGGATCGCCGAGAACCGCTGGCAGGGGATGTCGGATTATGCCGCCCTGCCCGAATTCATCGCGCCGCCGGGCGGGATCGTCGGCAATACCAACAACAAGACGGTGAGCCGCCCGTTTCCCGCCCATGTCAGCCACGACTGGGGCGACACCCAGCGGGTGCAGCGCTGGAGCGAATTGATGCAGCGCCGCCGGGTGCATACCCGCGACAGCTTCATCGAGGCACAGCTCGATATCGTCAGCCATTCGGCGCGGGTCTTGCTGGCGCTGGTCGGCAAGGATCTTTGGTTTACCGGCGAGGCCGCGCCCGAAGGCACACCCGAGCGGCTGCGCCAGCGCGCGCTCGAACTACTGGTCAACTGGAACGGCGAAATGTACGAGCATCTGCCCGAACCGCTGATCTATGCGGCCTGGATGCGCGCCCTGCAATCGCGGCTGATCCGCGACGAACTGGGGCCGCTGGCCGATGGCTTCAGCCGTCTCGAGCCGCTGTTCATCGAGCGGGTTTTCCGCGATATCGACGGCGCTTCGATCTGGTGCGATGTGTCCCAATCCTCGAACGTGGAGACCTGCACCGAGATTGCCCAGATCGCGCTGGACGACGCATTGTTGTGGCTTGGCGAGACCTATGGAACCGCATTGGAAAGCCTGCAATGGGGCGCGGCGCATCAGGCGGCGCATGATCACGAGGTGCTCGGCACGATGCCGCTGCTGCGCTATTTCGTCAATATCCGGCAATCGACCAGCGGCGGCGATTTTACCCTGAACCTTGGCGCAACGCGCGGCTCGGGGCCGGATCCGTTTCGCCACGTGCACGGCGCGGGCTATCGCGGAGTCTATGACTTCGCCGATCCCGACAGTTCGGTTTTCATCATCTCGACCGGACAGTCGGGGCATTTCCTGTCGCGCCACTATGACGACATGGCAACGCTGTGGCGGCGCGGCGAGTATGTGCCGATGTCGCTGGATGAAGGCCTGGCGCGGGCGGCGGCGGTGGGCATCACCCGGCTTTTGCCCAAGCAATGAACCGGGCGCTTTCGGGCTGATTTTTCACAGGAAAACCACCTGTCACGCGGCGGTTACAACTGACGGAAACGCTGCTCCTGCCGGTCGCTCCAGCGCACGGTGAGCGCGAATCCCTTGTCGGTCTGAACCTCGTCTTCGACCACGCCCTGATCGTGCAGCCAGGCGCGTTTGCGGCCCTCGGAAAAGCCCAGCTCGAGAGCCGCCTCATGGCGCACCCCGGCCAGCCGCGCCGCGATTGCGGCCAGGAATTCCGCCAGCCCCTGCCCGGTGACGGCGGAGAGCGCGACAATGCCCTCGTCGCGCATCGCGGCGTTGAGCATGGCCTCGCGCCGCTCGTCGTCGAGCAGGTCGATCTTGTTCCAGACCTCGATCTGCGCTGTGTCTTCCGCGACCCCCAGCGAGGCGAGAATGGCGCGCACGTCGCCGGCCTGCTCATCGCTTTCGGGATGGGCGATATCGCGCACATGCACCACCAGATCGGCGGCCAGCACCTCTTCCAGCGTCGCGCGGAAGGCGGCGACCAGCTCGGTCGGCAGATCCGAGATGAAGCCGACCGTATCACTGAGGATCACCTCGGGCCCGCCATCGGGCAGCGTGACCCGGCGCATGGTCGGATCGAGCGTGGCAAACAACATGTCCTTGGCCATCACCTCGGCCCCGGTCAGCCGGTTGAACAGCGTCGACTTGCCGGCATTGGTATAGCCCACCAGCGCCACGATCGGATAGGGCACCTTGGCGCGCGCCTTGCGGTGCAGCTCGCGGGTCTTGACCACCTTGGAGAGCTGCCGGCGCAGGCGCACGAGTTGGTCGTCGATGGCGCGCCGGTCGGCCTCGATCTGGGTCTCGCCGGGGCCGCCGACGAAGCCGAGGCCGCCGCGCTGGCGCTCAAGGTGGGTCCAGGCCCGCACCAGGCGGGTGCGCTGGTACGAAAGTGCGGCCATTTCCACCTGCAAAACGCCCTCGCGGGTGCGGGCGCGATCCGAGAAGATCTCGAGGATCAGCCCGGTGCGATCGAGCAGCTTCACGCCCCAGGTCTTTTCGAGATTGCGCTGCTGCACCGGCGATACCGGGCCGTCGACCAGCACCAGATCGACCTCGGCAGCCTGCATCCGGGTTTTCAGCTCCTCGATCTTGCCTTTGCCGAATAGCAGCCCGGGATGCGGGCGCGCCAGGCGCACGATCTCGGCGCCGACGATCTCGAGCCCGGGCAGCGCATCGCCAAGCGCCACGGCCTCATCGAGCGCGCGCGCCGGGTCGCGCTCGGCCCTGGCATTGCGGATATCGGGATGGATCACCCAGGTGCGGGTGGCGCGCTGCCGGGTGTCGTTCGGATCGTCCGTCGGGGTGTCACCCATCAAAGCTCCATCAAGGCAATTCGCAGCAATCGGCCGCGCGGATTTCGCAGCCAACGCGACCAAAGCCCGCCGCGCGCCTCATTCCGGTCGCGGCGGCAAGGCCGAGACGCGTCAGGACGCCTCTTCACCATCATAGAGGTTGATCGGCTGCGACGGCATGATCGTCGAGATGGCGTGCTTGTAGACCAGCTGCGACTGCCCGTCGCGGCGCAGCAGCACGCAGAAATTGTCGAACCAGGTGATCACGCCTTGCAATTTGACGCCGTTGATCAGGAAGATCGTCACCGGAACCTTGGTCTTCCGCACATGATTGAGAAACGCGTCTTGCAGGTTTTGTCTGTCGGAAGCCATCGGATTTTAGCCTTTGTTCTTATACAGTTTTTCTTGCGCGGCGCCGCGGATCGGTGCCTGTCCCACGAGGGCGAGTATGTCGCGGGGCCGTGCGGGCGTCCAGAGCAAAATTTCCGGGTTGAGCGACGGCGCCCGGCGGGCCGGCAGGTGGGCTGGCGAAACCGCCTCAGTCGCGCCACAAGGCGGGATTGGCGATGGCGACAATGGCAAGCATTTCCAGCCGGCCCAGCACCATGGCGGCGCTCAGGATCAGCTTGCCCGCGGGGCTCATCGCGACCAGCGACACCGGCGCCTCGGCGGCCGAGGTGATCAGCGGACCGGTGGTCGACAGCGCCGCGATCGAGAGCACCACGGCATTCTCGAAATCGGTGCCGGTGGCGGTGAGCGCGGCGATGATCAAGGCCAGCGTCATCGCGAACAGCATGAAAAAGACCCAGGCCACGAAAGCGCCATTGCGCCGGATCCGGCGCCCCTGCCCGCCCGAGCGACCGACCGAATTGGGATGCACCAGCCGCTCCATCTCGCGCAACCCGTTGAGATAGAGCGCATAAACGCGCAGCAGCTTGACGCCGCCCGCGGTGGTGGCGACGCCGCCGCCGATCATCGACAGGCCCAGCAGGATCATCCCCGGGGCGCCCAGCCCCGACCAGTCGCGGGTGTCGCTCCAGCCCGCACTCTCGAAGCCGGTGGTGGTGAGGAAGCTCAGCACGGTAAACACGCTGCCCCAGAGCGCGCGTCCCGCCGCGGCGAAGTTTTCGACCTCGTCGACATCGAAGGCCGCCAGCCAATGGCGCAGGAACAGGATCAGCGGCACGCCGACGATCAGCAGCAGGCCGATGCGGAACTCGGGGTCGTTGTGAAGGCCCGGGCGCGCCGAGGTCAGCGTATCGGAGGAAAATGTCAGCCGCGACAGGGCGAAGAACAGAAACAGGAAGATCAGGAACTCGCCGAGCATGCCGGAATTGGCCCCGGCGACGCCGCCGACCGGCGAAATCGCGCTGGTCGCCAGTGTCGACATCGCATGCGCCAGCGCCACCAGCGGGCGGTCGCCCGCGATCACCAGGCAAAGCCACAGCACCCCGGTCAGCGCCACATAGATCGGCGCCAGCATTTGCAGCGAACGTTGCAGGCGGCGATTGGCATCGGACATGTCATAGCGATCGAGCGGGGTGTCGCCCTGCCCCGGTTCCGCCGACGCGGTGACCTCGAATCCGCCGAGATTGAGCGGTGCCAGGATCGCCGCCGCCGCGACCCACATCATCAGCCCGCCGATCCAGCCGACCTGGGCGCGCCACAGATGCATGGTGTCCGACAGCCGCTCGGGCGGAAACAGCGTCGCGCCGGTGGTGGTGAAGGACGAAACCATTTCGACATAGGCGTTGAGAAACGTGGTGGTCTGAAGCGCCTCGTAAAACGGTATCGCGAGGAAAGCCGGCAGCACCGTGAAGGCGGCACAGAGCGCGGCCAGATCGGCAAGCCCGCCGCGCAGATTACGCGGTCGGCTCGAG
>CBDUGF010000105.1:0-13790 GCA_965366835.1 uncultured Rhodobacterales bacterium | reverse complement strand
AGGGTGGGCCTCTCGCGCCCGCGCCTTCAGCTCAGAACGGCGCGGATCCTGTCTGCATTTGCCTTGAGCACGGCGAAATCATCCTGCGTTCCGGGCGGGCGCAGCTTCTCGCCATCGCGGCGCGGCAGCACATGGTAGTGCAGGTGGAACACCTCCTGCCCGCCCGCCGCCTCGTTGAATTGCTGCACCGTAACGCCCTCGGCGCCGAACGCCCGCATCACCGCACGGCCCATCTTCTGCACCGTCCCGAGGCAGGCGGCGAGCTGTTCGGGGCTGGCATCGAGCATGTTGCGCGCCGGCGTTTTCGGGATCACCAGGCAATGCCCGTCGGCGCGCGGCATGATGTCCATGAACACGAATGTGTCGTCGTCCTCGTATAGCTTCTCGCACGGGATCTCGCCGCGCAGGATCTTGGCGAAGATGTTGTCATTGTCATAGCTGCTCATCGCGCTGCCCTCTCGCGGAATCGGATATCGCTTCAGTCTAGCGCCAGTCGGCGCGGGCTTACACCGTTCACTGTGCAGGCCCGCGCCAAGGCGTCAGGCGTTGACGTCAACCACCACGCGGCCCTTGACCTGGCCTTTCAGGATATCCGCGCCGAGCCTGGGCAGGTCGGCCAGTGTCGCGGGCTGGATCATCGCTTCGAGCTTGTCCATCGGCAGATCCATTGCGATCCGCTCCCAGGCCCGCAGCCGGTTGTCATAGGGTTGCATCACGCTGTCGATGCCCAACAGGTTGACGCCGCGCAGCAGGAACGGAATCACCGTCGCAGGCAGCCCCGCGCCCCCCGCCAGTCCGACAGCGGCGACGGAAGCGCCATATTTCATCTGCCCCAGCACCCGCGCCAGCATCGCCCCGCCGACAGCATCGACACAACCGGCCCAGGTTTCCGCCTCGAGCGGCCGCTTCACGGTCTCGTTGATCTCCTCGCGCGCCACGATCCGGCTCGCGCCCAGCGATCTGAGGTAATCGGCCGTTTCCGGCCGCCCGGTGACCCCGGCGACCTCATGGCCCAGATGCGCCAGGAACGCAGTGGCGACAGAGCCGACACCGCCCGCCGCCCCGGTCACCAATACCGGCCCATGCCCCCGCACCAGCCCGTGATCCTCCAGCGCCATCACCGACAGCATCGCGGTAAACCCGGCGGTGCCCACCGCCATCGCCCGGCGCGTATCCAGCCCTTTGGGCAGCGGCACCAGCCAATCGGCCTTGACCCGTGCTTTTTGCGAATAGCCGCCCCAATGCGCCTCGCCGACGCGCCACCCGGTCAGAACCACCTTGTCGCCGGGCTTGTAGCGATCGTCGTCGCTGGCCTCGACCGTGCCGGCAAGATCGATCCCCGGCACATGCGGATACTTGCGCACCAGCCCGCCGCCCGGCCCGATACACAGCCCGTCCTTGTAGTTCACCGTGGAATATTCCACCGCCACCGTCACCTCGCCGTGGGGCAGATCGTCAATCCCGATCTCCTTCACAGCCGCGCTCGTCTTGCCGCTCTCTTCGTCCTTTTCCACGATCAACGCCTTGAACATCTCTTCCATCCTTTTCCCGGGGCGCAGCGCCCCTGCTTCATCTTGCCAAAAATATCCCGGGGGTTTGGGGGCTGGCCCCAAATCCGCCGGTCAAATCCAGAACATGTCCCGTACCGTCACGGCCCGCACCCCCACAGGAGTGACCACGTCCAGTTCGGTACCCTCGTCCCAATGGGTCATCCGAACCATGCCGATGGCCACATTGGTCTCGAAATCCGGAGACCAGGCCGCGCTGCTGACATGGCCGACCTGGCGCTCGCCCGCCATCAGCGGCCAGAGGCGATCACAACCCGCCACCGCGCCACCGTGAATTTCAAGCGCACGGATCTGCTTGAGCGGCCCTTCCCGGGCGACCCTGAGCAAGGCATCGCGCCCGACACAGCCGATCGCGGTCCGGGTGTTGCAGAACCGCCCCAGACCGCATTCATGCGGCGTGTTTTCTTGCGTCATGTCATTGCCATAGCTCAACAACCCGCCTTCGATCCGCTCGATCAGATTGGGGCAGCCGGCATGCACATCCAGCGCCCGCCCCGACTCCATCAGCGCCTGCCACAGCGCCATGCCGATATCGCCGCCCTCGACATAGATCTCGAAACCGCCCTGCTTGGAATAGCCCGAGCGCGCCACGACCATCCTGCGGCCCTGAAACTCGAACGCACCGAAGCGGAAAAACCGGATATCGCGCACCGCGTCGCCAAACACCGCCGCCATCAGGTCGTCGGCCCGTGGCCCCTGCACCGCCAGCGGCGAAACGTCGGGTTCCTCGACCAGCACATCCAGCCGATAGCCATAGGCAATGCCCTTGACCCAAAGCAGCAGATCGCTGTCGGCGATCGAAATCCACCAGCGATCCTCTGCCAGCTTGACCGCCACCGGATCGTTCAGCATGCCGCCGGTTTCATCCACGATCGGAACATAACAGCACTGCCCGGGCACAATGCCGCGCAGGTCGCGCGGGGTCAGCATCTGCATCAGCCGCCCGGCATCGAGGCCGCGCAGTTCCACCTGCCGCTCGCAGGCCACGTCCCAGACCTGCACCGCCTCTTTGAGGTGATGATAATCCTCCTCGACGCTGCGGAACACGGTCGGCAGCAACATCCGGTTGTAGACCGTATATGCCTTCACCCCGGCGGCCTCGACACCGTCGGAAAAAGGCGTGCGGCGCAGCCGCCGCGACGGCGAAATCAGAGCCATGGCCCGTCCTCCGGCATGAACGCCAGATCGCTGGTCCAGCCCTGTGCGCCCGCCGCCGTCGCCATCGCATGGACCTGGCCGCGGTGATGGGTCTGGTGGTTGAACATATGCACCACACAAAGCGCGAGCGGTCGCGCCATTTCGCACCCCGACGCCCCCGACCACCATTTCAGATCGCCGGTCAGATCCACCGCTTTGCGGGTCTCGGCCCATTTCAGGATGCGCGCATCCATCCGGAACCGCGCAATCGCCCATTCCGACAGGCTCGGCATCAGCTCCGTGCTCCCGGGAATCCCGCCCTCCGGTCCATCGCCGCCATCAAACCGCGACATCCACAGCCAGTCGCCCCACAGCAGATGGTTGAGCGTGCCCAGGATCGAACCGAAGAACGCGCCGCGTTCGGCCCGCAATGCCTCCTCCGGCAGCCCTTTCAGCGCGGCCTTGATCTGGCGGTTCTGCCAGCCATTGTAGCGCGCCATGTTCAGCACATGTTCCGGCGCAAGTATCATCGCCCCCCTCCCGGTTCAGCGCGGGCCGTGCCAGTCGATCTGGCAGATCTCGGCGCTGCGGCCGTCGAAATCCCAGACCCGGCCAAAGGCGCGCACCTTGCCTTTCGTGGCGGTTGCCACGGTGATGTCCGGCCCCATCCAGTATTCGGTGTTGGTGACGACGATATCCTTGCCGTCCTTGCCCTCCACCGGCACCACCGAGCCCTGGATCTTCTTGCCCACCATCAGGCGGCGTTCGCGGCCCTCGGTCTCGAACACCACCGGCGCGCGCTCGGCGCCGAGGAATTCGCCCACCAGCAGGCCAAAGAGCCCGGTCGTGCCGCGCGCCGCACCGGAAAAGATGTTGGCCAGCGCCTCGAACTGCGCGTCGTCGGCGCGCTCGTCGACAAAGGCCGCGGCTTTCCAGTTGCCCCGCCCCATGTTGCCCGGAATCTCCAGGAACAGCCCGACATTCAGCCCCGACAGCGACGCGCCGCCATAGTCGCCCTCGTCGATGCGAATCCCCGACCACGCCTGGCAATGGCCCTCGGTGGGCGGGTGCTTGCCCAGCGAAACCACGCAAGGACAGAACACCGTGCAATTGCAATTGAGGATCAACTCACCCTTGATCGTCCAGGGGATCGTGCCAACTTCACCGTCCAACGCCATGATTTCTCTCCCTTTTACAGAACCGGCCCGAAAGCCATCCAAACCGCGCCCCCGAGCAATGCAACGCCCGCCGGCTTGGTTATCCAACGCCCGATCTCGGGCAGTTTCTCCAGCGCCATCAGGACCATCGCCAGCCCCATGAACGCGATATTCATCACCCCGCCGACAAACCCGAGCAGCATCAACGCCCAGCAACAGCCGAGACAGACCGCGCCCAGCCGCAGCCCGTTGCGCCAGGCGCCCTCTTCCCAGTGTGACATGAAGAAACCCAGCGGCATACGGCATTTGGCGAGACAGGCGTCTTTCAGCGGGCTGAACTGGTATATCCCTGCCAGCGCCAGAAGCCCGGCCGACAGCAGGTGCGAGCGGCTGTCGCCGAAGCCGCTGACCAGATCGGCGCGAAACAACACCATCTGCACTGCCGCCGCCAACACCGAAAAGCCGAGCCAGACGCTCAGATACCCCGCCACCAGATGCGAAAACCGCGCGCCCGGCGCGCTGTGGCTCAGATCGTCATAAGTGGCAAAGGCCGGCAGCGCCGTCGGCGCCATCATCGCCGCACTCATCAACGCCCACATCGCGGTGATGCGGGCAAACCCGGCGGCATCCGGGGTCACGACACAGAGGTTCTGCCAGAATTCGCGGCCATAGAACTTTCCGGCGATGCGCAGATCCTGCGGCAGCGCCATGGCGTAAAGCAGCGCCCACGCGACCAGGATCAGCGCAAACAGCGCCAGCCAATGCGCGCCCCGCATCGCCCTGATCCGTTCAGCCATCAATGCGCTCTCCTCCAAAGCCCTTGGCGACTCGCCTGTCTTGCGATTAATGTCAGACAATTGCCGCACTGGCGCAAGTGGAAATGTCTGACAATTGAAGATCGACCCCGACAGCCCGGCCGACCTCTCGGCCCAGATCGCCAAGGCGATCCGCGATGCCATCGTCTCGGGGGCGCTGATCGTCGATGAGCGCCTGCCGTCCGAGGCCGAGCTTTCCGAGCAATTCGCGGTATCGCGCTCGACCGTGCGCGAGGCGCTCAAAAGGCTGGCGGCGCAATCGCTGATCCGCACCCAGCGCGGCGCCTCCGGCGGCGCTTTCGTCAATCGTCTTAGCTTCAGGGACGCCTACCCGCAACAGATCACCACCTCGACACTGCTGCTTTCGATGAACGCCGTCAGCTTCGAAACCGCCTGCGAGGCGCGCTACGCGCTGGAACGCGCCTGTGCAACGCTCTCGGCCCGGCGCCGCACCCCCGATCACCTCGCCACGATGCGCGCCGAGATACACCGGCAAGGACAGCCCGGCCTGTCGGATGAAAGCTTCTGCGACAGCGATGTCGCGTTTCATCGCGCGCTGGTCGACGGGGCCGGCAACCCGGTGCTCAGCTATCAGCTGGCCGGTGCGGTCGAAGCGATGCAGCCCCTGATGAACATGATCACCTTCACCGCCCGCTCGCGCGAAGAGATCGTGACGCTGCACACCGCCATCGCCGACGCGCTCGAAACACGCGACGCCGCAACTGTCGAGCGCCATCTGCACGCGCTCGAAACCTATACCAGCAAGCTCGCGCACGACGTGATGGCGGCGCGGGCCGAGCGCCGCGGTTAAGCGCGCGTTAACGCTCTTCATGGCAGGATGGGCGGCATGATCAGATCCGATTCCGCCCTCGCCCCTGAAACCTGGCTGCATGACGTGCTCAGTTCGAAAGCCGTGGCGCAGGGCCATAGCGTGCGCCGCAAGATACGTGATATCGAGCGATTCGTCGGCATGGACCGGTTTCTGGCGGAGGTTCGCGAGCGCGGCTTCCAGGCGTTCGAAAACCGCGGCTATGTGATCGTGCTCTGCAACCAAGCCCCGATCCGCCGCCTGCGCTGAGCGTTTTCCGGCGCGGAAAACGCACCGGAATTCGACGCGAATTCCGCTTACGCCCATCGCCACCCGTCACACCTTCATTTCAACGCGTCGCCAATCATCCACGCACATCCGTTTTCCGCGCCGGAAAACGAACCGAAATCCGCGTCGGATTTCGCAACTCCCCCTTCCAAAACCGCGTCGCCCGCCCTATATTCCTTTTGTCCCCTCGGGGGCTATGGACATAAACGCGCTCGTAATACGCGGATCGGACCCGGGGGCGGTACCCGGCGACTCCACCAATATCCTTCATTTGGGGATCATGGGGTCGAAACAGGATCGACGAACGTCTAAAGGGGTTAGCTTTGTCTCGGCTGTCTGCCACCGTTATCGGCGAAAACAAGCTAGTTGCAAATGACAACAAAGCTCCGATGGCTCTGGCCGCGTAAGCGGTTCGAGTGATCGAAAACCTAAGCCCTGAGGCCTAGCAGCTTCAGGCGGGGTCCGCAGGCACCTGGCAACAGAAGCCTGCACTTTCCCTCCCGGTTGACAACTCTGCCCTTGCCCGCGATGCTGCGGCCCATGGGGCACAAGCGACTGCCCCGTGAGGCTTCGGCCCAAAGTCGCATCCACTGTTTCAACCCCAGAGGATGTGCCATGCCCGCACCCAACGCCATCACAGTTGCGCAGCTCAATCGCCTGATCGGCCTGCCCGATTGCCCGCAGATCGTCGATATCTCGATCGATCCCGACTTCGCCGAAGATCCGTTCCTGATCCCCGGTTCCTGGCGCCACCCCCATACCGATCTGCCCGGCCTGATCGCCCGGCTTCGCGGCCGCGCCGCCATCGTCACCTGCCAGAAAGGCATCAAGCTCAGCCAGGGCCTGGTCTCATGGCTGCGATCCGAAGGCATCGACGCGCAGTACCTCGAAGGCGGCATGTATGGCTGGCGCGACGCTCCTGAGACCATGCGCATCCCCGCCAGCGCCCTGCCCGAGCCCGTCGACGGCGCCACCCTCTGGGTCACCCGTCACCGCCCCAAGATCGACCGTATCGCCTGCCCGTGGCTGATCCGCCGCTTTGTCGATCCTGAGGCGCGGTTCCTGTTCGTCAGCCCGGCCGAGGTCGCCGGAGTGGCCGCACGCTACAACGCGCAACCCTTTGACATCGAAGACGTGTTCTGGAGCCATCGCGGCGAGACCTGCACCTTCGACACCATGCTCGCCGAGTTCCAGCTCGGCTCCGACGCGCTCGCCCGCATCGCCGAGGTGATCCGCGGCGCCGACACCAATCGCCACGATCTGCATCCCGCCGCCGCCGGTCTGCTGGCCATCTCGGTCGGGCTTTCGCGGCAATATCGCGACGATCACAGCCAGCTCGACGCCGGCCTCGTCATCTATGACGCGCTCTACCGCTGGGCCCGCGACGGCCAGTCCGAAACGCACGACTGGCCGGCTGACAGGGTCTAGGGGATGAACGCCCATCCCCCGACCACCGCGGCTTTTCTGCGCAGCTTCGCACGCATCGGCCTGCTGTCCTTCGGCGGCCCGGCGGCGCAGATCTCCCTGATGCACGAAGAACTGGTCGAGCGCCGCGAATGGCTCAGCGAAGAGCAGTTTCTCGGCGCGCTCAGCTTCTGCATGCTGTTGCCCGGCCCCGAGGCGATGCAGCTCGCCGCCTATTCCGGCTGGCGCCTGCGCGGGGTTTCGGGCGGCATCATTGCCGGGCTGTTCTTCGTGCTGCCCGGCGCGGCCGTGATCGCCCTGCTCGCGGCGCTCTATGTCGCCTATGGCGACCTGCCGCTGGTGATCGCGGGCTTCGCCGGGATCAAGGCCGCGGTGGTGGTGATCGTGTTTCAGGCACTCGCCAAGGTTGCGGGCAAGGCCCTGCACGGACGGTTGGGCTGGCTGCTGGCGATTGCCGCTTTCATATCGATCTACGTCCTCGGCCTGCCCTTTCCCGCGATCATCGCCAGCGCCGCGCTGATCGGGCTTCTTGCCGGGCGCGGCACCGGCGCGGCGGCCCCGCCGATCTCGGTCTCGCCGCTGCAAACCCTGCGCACCGCGCTGGCATGGGCCGCGCTCTGGGCCGCTCCGATCGCGCTCGCCATGGCGCTCAGCGCCGATTTCCTCACCGATGTGGCGCTTTATTTCTCGCAACTGGCAGTCCTCACCTTCGGCGGCGCCTATGCGGTGCTGGCCTGGATGACCCAAACCGTGGTCGAAACCTATGGCTGGATCAGCACCGGCGAGATGATCGACGCCCTCGGCCTGGCCGAAACCACCCCCGGACCGCTGATCCTGGTCACCGAATTCGTCGCCCTTCTGGCCGGTTACAATGAGGGCGGTTGGGGGCTGGCGCTCCTGTCCGGGCTGATGGCGCTGTGGGTCACGTTTGTCCCTTGTTTCCTGTGGATTTTCGTCGGCGCGCCCTATGTCGACTACCTGCTGGCCCAGCCCCGCCTGACCGGTGCGCTGCGCGCTATCACAGCCGCCGTCGTCGGCGTGATCGCCAACCTCACATTATGGTTCGCCCTCCATGTGCTGTTCTCGGAGCAGCACGCGGGCCGTTTTGGCCTCTGGCCCGATCTTGCCAGCTTCGATCTCACCGCCGGCGCCCTTACCGCTCTGGCCGCTCTGTTCGGGCTGGCGCTCCGGTTCTCGATGTTGCGCATGCTGGCGCTCATGGCCGCCGCCGGAGTCGCCACCGCCCTGCTCTGAGCCATGCGCGGATTTTTGCGCGCCCGCCTCTTTCGCTTTCCAGCGAATCCCTTATTGTGAATCCAGTAATCCTTCACCGGGCAAGCTCAACTGGGGGGGCAGATGTCACGCACCATCGACTATGGCAGCCTTATGCACCGCGCGATGCGTGGCCTCATTCAAGAAGTCCTTCATGGTGTGGCCGAAGATGGCCTGCCGGGAGCGCATCATTTCTTCATCACCTTCGAAACCACCCATCCCGAGGCAAAGCTCGCCAATTGGTTGCGCGACCGTTACCCCTCGGAAATGACCGTGGTGATGCAACACTGGTTCGACGGGCTCGAGGTCAGCGATGAAGGTTTCGCCGTAACGCTCAATTTCGGCGATGCGCCCGAGCCGCTCTATATCCCCTATGACGCAATCAAGACCTTCGTCGATCCGTCGGTCGAGTTCGGCCTGCGCTTCGAGACCCATGAGGACGAGGACGACGACGAGGATGACGACGACGGCTTCGATCACAAGCGCGGCGGGCCGGAAGCAAAGCCTCGGGAAAACCGCGACGCCGAGGTGGTCAGCCTCGACAAGTTCCGCAAATAACCGGCGCGGGCGAGAGCCCGGCGCGCATGCGCCTCGCGAAGGCCAATGCCCTGTCCGGGAACGCGCGGCGTTGATCTTCACCTCCGCCGCCGCCATTCTGCACAGCACAGTTGGCCAAAGGGGCTCTCCATGACCGGAAAACGCAGCGAAAGTGACAGTTTCGGCACCATCGACGTGCCCGCCGATCGCTACTGGGGCGCGCAGACCCAACGCTCCATCGCCAATTTCCCGATCGGCTGGGAGCGCCAGCCTGCCGCCATCGTGCATGCGCTCGGCGTGATCAAACAGGCCTGCGCTCGCGTCAACCTCGCCCTCGGCCGGCTCGATTCAGAATCCGGCGAGGCCATCGTCGCCGCCGCCGGCGAAGTCGCGGCGGGCGCGCTCGACGATCACTTCCCGCTGGTGGTCTGGCAGACCGGCTCGGGCACCCAGTCCAACATGAACGCCAACGAGGTGATCGCTAACCGCGCCATCGAAATGCTCGGCGGCACCCTGGGCAGCAAATCGCCGGTCCATCCCAACGATCACGTCAACATGGGCCAAAGCTCCAACGATACCTTTCCCACCGCGATGCATATCGCCGCCGCCACCACGGCGCGCGATGTGCTGCTGCCGGGGCTGGAAAAGCTGCGCGGCGCCCTGCAAGCCAAGGTCGATGCCTGGGGCCACATCATCAAGATCGGCCGCACCCACACCCAGGATGCGACCCCCCTGACCCTCGGGCAGGAGTTTTCCGGCTATGCCCACCAGGTCGCCATGGCGATCGAACGGGTGAAATCCGCCCTGCCCCGGATCCATGAACTGGCCCAGGGCGGCACCGCCGTCGGCACCGGCCTCAACACGGTTTCAGGGTGGGACAAGCAGGTGGCCAATGAAATCGCCGCCATCACCGGCCTGCCCTTCGTCTCCGCCCCCAACAAGTTCGAAGCGCTGGCGGCGCATGACGCGATGGTCGAGATCTCCGGCGCGCTGCGCTCGGTTGCCGCCTCGCTCTACAAGATCGCCAACGATATCCGCTTTCTCGGCTCCGGCCCGCGCGCCGGGCTGGGCGAGCTGATCCTGCCCGCCAACGAGCCCGGCTCGTCGATCATGCCCGGGAAGGTCAACCCGACCCAATGCGAAGCCCTCACCCAGGTCTGCGCCCATGTCATGGGCAATGACGCCGCCGTCGGCTTCGCCGGCTCCCAGGGCCATTTCGAGCTCAACGTGTTCAAGCCGATGATCGCCTATAACGTGCTGCAATCCATGCAGCTTCTGGGCGACGCCGCTTCGGCCTTCACCGACAACCTGGTTGATGGGCTTCTAGCCGATGAGGCACGCATCGACACGCTGATGAAATCGAGCCTGATGCTGGTCACGGCGCTGGCGCCCGAGATCGGCTATGACAACGCCACCAAGGTCGCCAAGACCGCCCATGAAAACGGCACTACCCTGCGCCAGGAGGCGGTGCGGCTCGGCTTTGTCGATGAAGAAACCTTCGACCGCATCGTGCGCCCCGAAAAGATGATCGGGCCGTCAGCATGAGCAACGTCACCAACCTCAACAAGGCCCGCAAGGCCCTCACCAGGCTGAAGAAGAAGGCGCAGTCGCAGGAAAACGCGGTAAAATTCGGCCTCACAAAGGCACAGAAAACGCTTGAAAAGGCGCGCAGCGAAAAAGCGGCCCGCGACCTCGACGGCAAGCAACGCGACGAATGAGCCGCCCCGTCAAGCATTCGCTTTCGCTGCGCGGGCACCGTACCTCGGTCTCGCTGGAAGCGGAGTTCTGGCAGGCCTTCCGCGACATCGCGGCAGAGCGCGGCCAGCCGCTGAATGCGCTCGCTGCCGAGATCGACGAAGCCCGCGGCCTCGACGGCGGCCTGGCTTCAGCAATCCGGCTGTTTGTCCTGCGCCATTATCGGGATCGGGCCTAGGGCGCGCCTCCAGCGCGCCATCGGTTGCTACCCCGCCTTCTCTTCCACTTCCGCCGCCAGCGCTTCTGCCCGCGCGGCCAGCTCGGCCAGGCTGTCGGTCAGGCTTTCCGGCACCACCGGAACTTCGACCCGGTTGGGCTCGGGCGTGGGCATGTCGCGCATCCGCAGCAGTTCGCCTTCCAGGTCGGCCACCTGGGCCTGCATCTCGCGAAGCTTGTCCTCCACCCCGGCGGTCTTGTCGGCCAGCATCAGCCCGGCCATCAACAGCATCCGCGCCTCGGGCAGGCGCCCGATCTGGCCGGTCAGGGCCGACGCTTCGGTGTCGAGCATCCGCGCGGCGGATTGCAGGTAATGCTCCTCGCCCTCCTGGCAAGCCACCTCGAAACTGCGGCCCCCGATCTGGATTTCCACTTCCGGCATTATGCGCCCTCCTCTGCCCGCAACAGCGGCTCGAGCGCGCTCAGGATCGCCGCGTTCTCGGCCATGTCGGCGGCCCGCGAGGCGCGCAAGCCCTCGAGCTCGGCCAGCATCGCCTTGTTGATCAGATGCGGCTCGCCGACACCTTTCTCGTTGGCCTCGCGCAGCGCCCCGTTCGAAGCGCGCAGCTGTTCGTTGGCGGCGCGCAGCCGCTGCAACTCTGCATCGAGCTTGGTCAGCGTCTTGCCCTGCTCGGCGGTCTGCGTCTCCAGGGCGGCTATCTTGCTGTCCTGCTTTTCATGGAGCGCCTTGATCCGCTCTTCCAGCTGTGCGCCGGCCAGCCGTTCCTCTTCCAGCTCGGCACGCGCCCGGGCCAGTTCTTCCTCGGCGGCGCTGCTGTCGGGCGCCGTGCCGAGCGGTTCTATTCCCTTGGCGATGCGGTCGAGCGCAGCCGTAATCCTGCGCTCCAACTCCTCAACCTGGCTCATGCCCCACTCCTCTTTTGCCATGCATCCGTCATGCACCTTCCGGGTCCGCCGTGTCTCGGCGGTCTCGGGCCTCCGGGCTTTTCGGGCTTGCGGCTGCCTCACCGCGAATCAAGCCGACTTGCCGGATTGCTTCAACTTTAATGCCTTTCACCTTGTTTCCAAACAAGGAAAGCCAATTTCGCCCCGCAAACAGGCAAGCCCCCGCCGTCGCCTGCGGTTTTTGGCCCTCTTGCGCCGCTTTGCTGACCGGACAAAGCGTTGCGGCAGGCTGTTGATTTTCTGCAATATGCCGCAACAGCCGTGGCGCACGCGCGGCGCCTGCACCCGGAGTGAAGCCGGAGTGAAGCTTGTGCTTCAACCTCACCCCGAAACCCTTTAAGGATCGCCGCAAAGCCAAGCCATACGAAGGAGTCCCGTCTTGGACATTGCTGCTCTTCGCGCCGCCAACCCCGATCACTGGATGCGCGCTGCCGCCATCCGCACGCTCACGCTCGATGCCGTCGCCGCCGCCAATTCCGGCCATTCCGGTATGCCGATGGGCATGGCCGATGTCGCCACAGTGCTCTTCGGCCAACACCTGAAATTCGATGCCGCCAATCCCGAATGGCCCGATCGCGACCGCTTCATCCTCTCCGCCGGTCATGGCTCGATGCTGCTCTATTCGCTGCTCTATCTTACCGGCTATCCGGAAATGACGCTCGAGCAGATCAAGGATTTCCGCCAATGGGGTGCGATCACCGCCGGCCATCCCGAATATGGCCACGCCCCGGGGATCGAGACCACAACCGGCCCGCTGGGTCAGGGGCTGGCCAACGCGGTCGGTTTCGCCATGGCCGAAGAGATCCAGCGCGCCCGCTATGGCGCCAAGATCGTCGATCATCATACCTATGTCATCGTCGGCGACGGTTGCCTGATGGAAGGCATCAGCCAGGAGGCCATCGGCCTCGCCGGGCGCCACCAGCTCTCCAAGCTTATCGTGTTCTGGGACAACAACAACATCACCATCGACGGCAAGGTGTCGCTCAGTGACAGCACCGATCAGCCCGCCCGCTTTGCCGCCTCCGGCTGGCATGTGCAGGAGATCGACGGCCATGATCCGGCCGCCATCGACGCCGCTATCACCGAGGCCAGGAATTCCGATCTGCCCTCGATGATCGCCTGCAAGACCCATATCGCCCTCGGCCACGCGGCGCAGGATACCTCCAAGGGCCATGGCGCGCTCACGGACCCGGATCAGCTGGCCGCCGCCAAGCAGGTCTATGGCTGGACCACCGGCCCGTTCGATATCCCCGCCGAGATCAAATCGTGGTGGGAAGAGGCCGGTCGGCGCGGCGCCCCCGAGCGCACGGCGTGGGAAAGCCGCCTCGCCGGCGTTTCCGAGCGCCGCCAGGGCGAATTCTCCCGCGCCTATGCCCGCGACGTGCCCAGATCGCTCGCCGGGCGGGTCCGCGCGCTGAAGAAGCAGATTTCCGACGAGGCGCCCAAGGTGGCGACCCGCAAGTCCTCCGAGATGGCGCTGGAAGTGATCAACCCGATCATGCAGGAGACGGTCGGCGGCTCCGCCGACCTGACCGGTTCGAACAACACCAAAACCGGCGATCTCGGCAAGTTCGACATCGACAACCGCAAGGGCCGCTACATCTATTGGGGCATCCGTGAACATGCCATGGCGGCGGCGATGAACGGCATGGCGCTGCATGGCGGCATCCGCCCCTATGGCGGCACTTTCTTCTGCTTCACCGATTATGCCCGCCCGGCGATGCGCCTGGCCTCGCTGATGAAGATCCCCACCGTCTTCGTGATGACCCATGACAGCATCGGCGTCGGCGAAGACGGCCCCACGCACCAGCCGGTCGAACATCTCGCCATCTGCCGCGCCACGCCCAATTCCTACACCTTCCGCCCCTGCGACACGGTGGAAACCGCCGAAGCCTGGGAACTGGCG
>CBDUGF010000104.1:0-13900 GCA_965366835.1 uncultured Rhodobacterales bacterium | reverse complement strand
CACATGACGCGCGATATTGCCGAGGAATATGCCGCCCGCGTGGCGGCAGGAACGCTGACACCCGATCCGGCGCAGGAGGCGGTCTTGCCCGAGCTGGAGCGGGTGCGCCAGGCGCTGCTGAAGCCGGTGAAGAAGAGCTGGTTCGGCAAGGCCCGGGCCGAGCCGATACAGGGGCTTTACCTCTGGGGCGGGGTCGGGCGCGGCAAGTCGATGCTGATGGATCTGTTTGTCGATTGCCTGGGCGATATTCCGGCGCGGCGGGTGCATTTCCATGGCTTCATGCAGGAGATTCACGAGGCCATGCATCAAGCGCGCAAGGACGGTGTGGAGGACGCGCTGATGCCCGCTGCGAAGGCGGTGATTGCATCGGTGCGCTGTCTCGCCTTTGACGAGATGCAGATTACCGACATCACCGATGCGATGATCGTCGGGCGGCTGTTCGAGGCGCTGCTGGAGGCTGGCGTCGCGGTTGTCACCACATCGAACCGGGCGCCGGATACGCTCTACAAGGACGGGCTGAACCGGCAGCTGTTCCTGCCTTTCATCGAGCTGCTGAAACAGCGGATGGTGGTGCGCGAGCTGGCCAGCGAGACCGATTACCGGCAGGACCGGCTGGAGGGTCAACCGGTCTATTTCACGCCCAACAACGGCGCGGCACGGGCGGCGATGGATGCGATCTGGCGTGATCTCACCGGCGGGAGGAGCGAGCGGCTGGTGCTGAAGGTGAAGGGCCGGGAGGTCGAGATTCCGGGCTTTCACAACGGCGTGGCGCGGGCCAGCTTCTATGATCTCTGCGGGCGGATGCTGGGGGCCGGCGATTACCTGGCGCTGGCGGAGGAGGCCAAGGTCTTGCTGCTCGACGATATTCCGCGCCTGTCGCGCAACAATTTCAACGAGGCGAAGCGGTTTGTGACCCTGATCGATGCCTTGTATGAGGCCGGTGTGCGGCTCATCGCCAGTGCGGCGGCGGTGCCGGAGATGCTCTATGTCGAGGGTGAGGGAACGTTCGAGTTCCAGCGCACGGCGAGCCGGCTGCGGGAGATGCAGTCAGATGGTTGGGGCGCCGATGCCGGGGAGGCGGCAGGCGGCCTGAAAATGAAAGGGGGCCGTTGAACCGGCCCCTCATTCACTCCTGCCTGGTCGTCTTGTTGCCCCGGTGCCGCTCCTCAGGAAGAACTGATCGCGGGAATGCTCGGGCGCTGGCCGGGGCGGATCGCGTCAGGGATTGAAAGGAAGGTGCGGTTGGCATCGAATATCGCCTTGAAGCGGTTCGCATTGCCATAGAATTTCTCTGCGGTCGCGCCGAGCCTGCCGCCTTGCTGAACGGTGTAGAAGTTGTATTGCTTGGTCTCTCCGGCGCGCTGCACCACTCTTGTGTCGACATCCTTGCTGTTGGCGAGGGCCTCGGCCACGGTCTTGGCTTCGGTGCTTGGAGGCGATTTTTTCACCAGCCTTGCCAGAAGCGTTTCGGTATCGGACTGGCGCGCGCCCAGCGCCTTGAGGATATCGTCGCGATTGGGATTGGCCGACTCGAGCGTGGAAAACGGCACGTTGACCGCGCCGGGGATCGTGCCCTTGTGGAACCATCCCGGCACCCGGCTGTCGATCAGCAGGCCCTCGTTTACGGCGCTGCGGGATTCGGGAAAATCGATCAATTCGAACTCGCCGATCATGGCTACGCCCGGAGTGGCTGAGATCGGGGCGATGCAAAGGGGCGGGCAGGGGCGCGATGTCTTGGTGAACTCGGGTGCAAGCAGGTTTGCGGTATCCTGGATCCGTTCGATCATCGGGTATTCGCCGTTGAGCATGACACTGCGCCGGGCGATGTCGGGTGTGCGGCCAACTTCCTGCGCGCCAGCCGGTGCAGCGAGTGCGACGGCAGTGCCGATGACGGCGAAAAGGCGCATAAAGCGCGGCATAATCGTATCCCCAATACTCACGCGCTTCCAAACGGGCAGGCTGTCGCGCGTTGTCTGCCGGGCCAGATATAGGCGAATCACCGCGAATCAGTCAACATAAAGTGATTCGGTGTTGACCAAGCGGTTGCACATGCAAAGCGATTCGCGGCGAGGCGGCGAATTCTTCGAGAAATCGCCAGGGCTGGCTCAAGTGTTTTCGCGAAGCACCGATCCGGCGAGATAGAGCGAGCCGCAGATCAACACGCGGGCGCGCGGCGCGCGTTTGGCAATGGCGGCGAGCGCATCCGCGACAGTGTCGGCGGTATTGGCGTCGATTCCGGCGGCGCGGGCGGCGGCGGCGGTGGTTTCGGCGGGAAGGGTGGCGGCTTCGCCGGGGATCGACACGGCGGTGAGGCTTTGCACATGCGGCGCCATCGGCGTGAGATAGCCGGCGATGTCCTTGGTATTGAGCATGCCGCAGATCAGGTGGGTCGGCCGATTCGGCAGGCTGGCGAGGTGGCGGGCGATGGCCTGGCCGGCGGCGGGATTGTGGCCGCCATCGAGCCAGAGTTCGATCTCGGGGGCGCTTGAAGCGAGGGGGCCGCTGCGCAGGCGCTGAAGCCGCGCGGGCCAGTGCGCGTCTTGCATCGCCGCCTCGGGCGATCCGGTGCCGAGCGCGCGCAGGGCGGCCAGCGCGGCGCCGGCATTCTCGATCTGATGCGCGCCGGGCAGGACCGGCAGGGGCAGGTCGAGCAGGCCGGTTTCGTCCTGAAACACCAGCCGCCCGCGTTCCTCGAAAGCGTGCCAGTGCTGGCCATGGGCGATCAGCGGCGCGCCGAGGGCGGCGGCGCGGGCTTCGATCACCGCCATCGCTTCATCGGGCTGCGGGCCGACCACGCAAGCCACGCCGCGCTTGAGGATGCCGGCCTTTTCAAAGGCGATCTTCGCCAGCGTATCGCCGAGATATTGCTGATGGTCGATCGAGACCGGCGTGATGATCGAGAGCGCGGGTTTTTCGATCACGTTGGTGGCGTCGAGCCGCCCGCCGAGGCCGACTTCGAGCAATGTGAAGTCTGCCGGGGTGCGGGCCATCGCGACGAAGGCGGCGCAGGTGGTGATCTCGAAATAGGTGATGTTGCCGCCTTCGTTGGCGGCGTAGCATTCATCGAGCACGGCAGTGAGGGCGCTTTCGTCGATCAGCTTTCCGGCCAGGCGGATGCGCTCGTGAAACCGGGCGAGATGCGGTGAGGTATAGGCATGAACGCGATGACCCGCGGCTTCGAGCCCGGCGCGGATCATCGCCTGGGTCGAGCCCTTGCCATTGGTGCCGGCGATGTGGATCACCGGCGGCAGGTCTTTCTCGGGGTGGCCCAGCGCGGCCAGCAGACGCCACATGCGATCGAGCGTGAGGTCGATGATCTTGGGGTGCAGCGCCATCATCCGGGCCAGGATGGCGTCGGATGCGGGGCTCATTTCTTTGCGGCAGGCTTGGCGGGAGGCTCCTCTGCCCCGGCAGGCGGCGTCGTCTTGGCGGCGGTTTTGGCCTCGGTTCCAGCTTCGGGCGCGGGATCGGGGGGAGGCAGATCGCCGGCGACTGCGGGCGGCAGGCCGAGCAGCATGCGGGTGATCGCGATCAGTTCGTCGCGCATCTGCGGGCGCGGTGTGACCCGATCGAGCATGCCGTGATCCAGAAGGTATTCGGCGCGCTGGAAGCCATCGGGCAACCGCTCGCCGAGGGTCTGTTCGATCACCCGCGGCCCGGCGAAACAGATCAGCGCGTTGGGCTCGGCGATCTGGACATCGCCCAGCATGGCATAAGACGCGGTGACGCCGCCGGTGGTGGGATGGGTGAGCACAACGATATAGGGCAGCCCGGCCTCTTTCAGCATCTGCACCGCGATGGTGGTGCGCGGCATCTGCATCAGGCTGAGAATGCCCTCCTGCATCCGCGCGCCGCCGGCGGCGGAAAACAGGATCAGCGGGCGCTTCAGCGTGACCGCGCGCTCGGCGGCGGCGACGATCGCGTTGCCGACATACATGCCCATCGAGCCGCCCATGAAGGAGAAATCCTGGGCCGTGGCGACAATCGGGGTGCGGCCGATCTCGCCTTCGGCCACCAGCATCGCCTCTTTTTCGCCGGTGGCTTTCTGGGCGGCTTTCATCCGCTCGGGATATCTTTTCTGATCGCGGAACTTGAGCGGATCTTCCAGCACCTCGGGCACCGCCACTTCGGTGAACACGCCACCATCGAACAGGGCGGCGAAACGCTCGCGCGGGGTGATCGCCATGTGATGGCCGCAGGAGGTGCAGACGTTGAGGTTTTCCGCCAGCTCGCGGTGAAACAGCATGGTGCCGCATTCATCGCATTTGCGCCACAGGTTCTCTGGCGTGTCGCGACGCGAAAAGATCGAGTTGATCCGGGGGCGGACGTAGTTGGTGATCCAGTTCATGGGGCCGGGACGCCTCTTGCTGCGCGGGTTTGTCGCTTCACGAGATAGTCGCGGGCGCCGGGAAATGCAATTGACGCGTTTTTCCGGCTGTCGCGGGCGCGGCGGCCGGAAAATCGCTTCAGCGCGCGATCGCCAGCCGGGCGGCGACCCAGGTGAGTGCCAGAATGATCAGTTCGCCCGGCAGGCCGGTGGCGAGCAGGCCCTCGGGCGGCGGCAGCGGATGCGGCGCGGGGGCGAAGAGCGCCAGGGCGAGGCCGCTGTCGGGGGCGCCTCGTTCGGCGAAGAACAGGAAGGCATAGGCATTGTTGGCGAGATGCATGGCGATGGCGGGGGCGAGGGTTCCGGCGCGGGCGGTGAGATCGGAAGCCGCGAGGCCGAAACAGAAGGCCCAGATGATATAGGCGGCGTTGTCGATCTCGGGGGCGGCAACACTCCAATGGGCCAGGGCGAAGGCGATGTTGGGCAGGATCAGCCAGGCGGCGGGATGCGGCATCAGCACCGCGATGCGCTGTTGCAGGTAGCCGCGATAGAACAATTCCTCGGCGCCGGTCTGAAGCAGCAGGGCAGCGAGCGCCGGGGCGAGCAGCAAGAACCAGGTGCCGAGCGGGCGCAATGTGGCATCGGCGGGCAGGGCGAAGCCGCCGAACAGCGCTTCGGAGGCGAGGAAAAGCAGGGCGACATACAGCAGCGTGGTGCGGAATTGCGGCGCGAGTTGCGGTATCGGGCCGATCAGGCTCTTCAGATCACGGCCATGCACCAGCCGCAGCACCAGCGCGAGGCAGATCGCGAGCCAGGCGAAGGCCGAGAGATTGATCAACAGGCCCAGCGGGGTATCGCCGCGCTGCACGGTTTCGGCCAGCGCCGGGTTCAGAAAGCGCAGCGTCACCCCGAGCGTCTGCTGGCCGATTTCGAACAGGCTTTCGATGATGATGAAACCCAGGATCACCGGGCGCAGGCCGGGTGTGCCTTGTGCCGGGGCGATGAACCTCGCATGGGCGGCGTAACGCGCGGGTCGGCTCATCGCAGGATGGCGAGACGGGCGGCGAGCCAGGCGCAGAGCATCACCAGCATGTCATAGGGCAGCCATGTCGCGCGGGCCGGGATATCATCGAGCCCGAAGGGGTAGAGCTGCAACGCCAGGCCGAAATTCTGGCCTTGCGGCGCGGTGATCAGCAAAGCGCTGAAATTGATCGCGAAATGCAGCGCCATGGCCGGTCCGAGGGTGCCGGAGCGGGCGGTGAGATCGCCGGCGGCGAGACCGAAGACGAAGGCCGAGGCGACATAGATCGGCGCGTTGGCGCCGGCGGTCTCGGGGTCGTAATGCAGGAGCGCGAAGGCCAGGGCGGGCAGGCCAAGCCAGATCAGCGAATTGGAGAAACGCGCGGCGAGCTGGCTTTGCAGATATCCGCGAAAGGCCAGTTCCTCGGCGCTGATCTGAAGAAACACCAGCGGCAGCGACAACGGCAGGAGCGTCAGCCAGCGCAAAGGCGGCAGGCCCGGGCTGGAGGCCATGATCGCGGGTTCGGGCAGCAGCCACAACAGCGTGCCGAGCGCGCAGAGTGCGACGCTGACACGCAGGAAATCGAGCATCGCCTTGCGCGGCGGGCCGACCAGCGTGCGCATCTGGCGGCGGTGCAGCTGATTGGTGACCAGCATCAGCGACAGGGTGAGCAGGCCGAAATAGCCCAGGATCACGAACATGCCGCGCGGGGTGGCGCCCTTGTCGATCTCGGCGGCGAGCCGGGGCCATTCCGATTGCGTGACCAGCTCTGCCAGCAGGTTGAAATAGGTGTAACCCATCGCCAGGAAACAGGCGACGGTGATCAATATGCCCAGACCCAGCCGCCAGAGCTGGGCCGAAGGACGGGCCGGGGACACCAGCGATTCATGAGCGGCGTAACGCATGCCCACCCTTTAGCGCCTAGAGGGGCAGCATGGAAAGGGGCTGCGCGAGGTCATGCAAGCGAGCAAGGCGCCGGGCCGGGCAGGCGCGCGATGGGTGGCAGCCAAGCCTCGCCGCCGGATCCCAGCGCAGGCGGTCCCGCCCGCCCCTGCATGCGCCGCGATCCATGCCGCGAACTGGTGCTCCGGGGTGCCGGGGCTTTTCGGCGGCGACAACAGCGGGAGGCATTTTCGGCAAGATAAAGCAGCACGAGGACGTTAAGCCACTGGGAAACGGAGTGTTTCCGGATCGCGACGGGGCTTGTGTGGCAAAGCGGCCTGGCCCTATGTATGCTGCGGCGGGAGCCGACGGGAGGGTCTTGGATGATCAGCGTGTGCAAAACCGGGATGGTACACCCGGTGGTGGGGCCTGTTCTGGCGCTTGGGCTGGTGACGGCGCTTTCGGGCTGTCTGAGCGAGGGTACTGCTGGCGGGCTCGGGTTTTTCCCGGACAGGGCGGTAAGTCAGTCGGCCGGGGGTTTGCGGGCCAGGCCGCAGGTGCCGAAGGTGGTGCCGCTGAGCCGCGCGGAGCTGGCCGGCGGCAAGGTGGTGGTGCAGGGGCCGCGGGGCTATTGCGTCGATCCGGCGACGCTGCGCCGGGGTTTTGCCGGCGGGTTTGCCCTGATTGCCAGCTGCAACAGCCTGTCGGGAGAGCTGGGCGGCGCCGATGTGGAACCGGCGGTGATGACCGTGCAGGTGCAATCGGGGCTGGCGCGCAAGGAAGCGCCGACCGCAGCGGCGATGGCTGCCGCTCTGGCGCCGGAGCGGGCATTGGAGCGGGTCGACGGCGATGCGCTGTCGCTGGTGCATATGGCTGGCGGCGGCGACAAGGGCCTGCCGTCGAGCGATCCGAAACACTGGCGCGGCGCAATGATGATCAACGGCTACCTCGTCGGGCTGGCGGTCTATGCACCCAAGGGCAGCGCGCTGGCGGGGAAACGCGGCAAGCGGTTGATCCTCGATCTGGCCGAAAACCTGCGCGAGGCGAGCCCGACCAAGATGTATCTGCCGCCGGCCCAGGCCGCCAAACCCAGCAAAAACTGAGGCTGCGGCGCGAAATTGCCAAGGCTGCGGCAATTGTTTCAACTAATTCGCCAATCAGAGCTTTTCGTTAACATTGTTTCCGGTAAAACTGGTTCCGGGAATAACGGGGATCGGGTGCCGGACGGCCATGGCGAAGACATCGGGTGTCATACGGGAACTGATCTATCAGGCCTCGCTCAGGCGATGGTCGCGGGCGGCGCGCGGCGCGTCGGCGAGCGATCTGGCGCAGCTGCGCGCCGAGCGGCAGAAGGCGCGGCGGCTGAAAGCCCATCTCGACAAACTGATTCACATCTCGGAAAGCCGCCTGGCGCTGCCGATGATCGGCTCGAGCGCCTTCCCGAAACCGTTTGACGCCGACTGGGACTGGCGCCCGGAGCTGTGGCGCGGGCCGCTGCCGGTGCCGGGGATGTCGTCGGTCGCCAACAAGAGCATGTTGGGCCGCGAGGTCACACTGTTTCACGACTGCCAGCGCTCGGAGCTGACCCTGCGCCAGATCCGCAACCTGCGCGAGGCCGATCTGGCGCCCTACGGGCTGCGCATGGACGTGTTCAACTTCGACGGCTCGTTCCTGTCGCTGGTGGTGGATCTGCCCGAAGAATCGGTGCGCGGGCTGAAGCGGCGGCACCTGCTGAGGATCGACACCATCGTGGAGATGGAAAAGCCGCTGGAAATATTTGCCCGGCTCAACATCAAGCACGGCCCCAACACCGAGCAGATCGTGCGCGAGCTGCCGCTGGGCGCCGAGGAGGTGATGGTCGAATTCGACCTCGCCTATTCCAAGCTCAACGAGAAGCGGATCGAGAAGATGTGGCTCGATCTGATTTTCGAGGGGCCGCAGATGAACCAGGTCACGCTGCGCGATCTGACCTTCAGCCGCCGCCCGCGGGCCGAGCTGTAGGCCGGGCGGGATTTCGAGGAGAGTGCGATGAGCGATTTGACTGTCACCGGAACGCGGATGAAGGAAGGGGTGTGGGAGGCGGTCCTGCGCCGCGAGCGCGAAGGCGACCATGCCGATCTGCCCAAGGTCGAGGTGACGCTGGACAACCGCCAGATCACCGGTGTCGAGGTGATCCCGGATCAGGAGGGCGGCTATGTGCTGCGCGTGCCGGTGCCGCGGGAGGCGATCAGCGACGGCATTCAGACCTTCCTGGTGAAGGATGCCGGCACCGGCGAGAAGCTGGAGAGCTTCGCCGTGGTGGCGGGGGAGGCTGTGGAGGACGATATCCGGGCCGAGATCGGATTGCTGCGGGCCGAGCTCGACATGCTCAAGCGGGCGTTCCGGCGTCATTGTCTGGAGACGATGTGAGGGGCTGACCGCCGGGTGGTCCGGCGGTGTGTTGCCTGGCAATTGGATTTTGAACAGGGGGGGCTGGCTGTGATCACCGAGATCGTGACATTCGATTTGCCCGACGGGATGGACCGCGACGCGGTTCTGGCGCGGTTCGAGGCGACGGTGCCGCGCTGGCGTGCGAATCCGGCGCTGGTGCGCAAATACTACCTTTATGATGCAGAGGCGGGCGTGGGCGGCGGCGTCTATCTGTGGCCGAGCAAGGCGGATGCGCAGGCGGCGCATGATGAGGAATGGTGTGACATGGCCGAGTCGGTTTATGGCGCGCGCCCGCGGTTTCAGTATTTCGAAACGCCGGTGATCGTGGACAATTCCGGCTGATCCGAGCGGGTGAGTTGGCGGCCACGGGCCGCGCGAACCGGCCTGCGGCGGATTGCGCCGGGCTTTTGACGTTGCGACGGGTGACGCCGGGTTTCGGGGTGACAAGCGCCGCAAGATCAGGTGATGTGGCGCGCAAACCAACGGAGACCGTCCATGTCGCATTATCCGCATCTGCTCGCCCCGCTCGATCTGGGCCACACCACCTTGAAGAACCGGGTTCTGATGGGCTCGATGCATACCGGGCTGGAAGAGACCAAGGACTGGAACCGGGTCGCCGAATTCTACGCCGAGCGGGCGCGCGGCGGTGTCGGGCTGATGGTGACGGGCGGCATCGCCCCCAACAACGAGGGCGGCGTGTTTCCCGGTGCGGCCGGGCTCTATACGGCGGACGACATCGCCCACCACCGGATCGTGACCGACCGGGTGCACGAGGCGGGCGGCAAGATCGCCATGCAGATCCTGCATGCCGGGCGCTATGCCTATGGGCCGGAATGCGTCAGCGCTTCGCCAATCAAATCGCCGATTTCACCGTTTCCGCCAAAAGAGCTGGACGAGGCCGGGATCGAGAAACAGATCGCCGATTTCGCCACCGCCGCGAAGCGGGCGCGCGAGGCCGGGTATGACGGTGTCGAGGTGATGGGCTCGGAGGGCTATTTCCTCAACCAGTTCCTCGTCACCCATACCAACAAGCGCACCGACCGCTGGGGCGGATCCTATGAAAACCGGATGCGGCTGCCGATCGAGGTGGTGAAGCGGGTGCGTGCGGCGGTGGGCGCGGATTTCATCATCATCTACCGGCTCAGCATGATCGATCTCATTCCCGATGGTTCGACCCATGAAGAGGTGGTGCAACTGGCACAGGAGATCGAGAAGGCTGGGGCCGACATCATCAACACCGGTATCGGCTGGCACGAGGCGCGCATTCCCACCATCGCCACATCGGTGCCGCGGCGGGCGTTTTCATGGGTGACCAAGAAGCTGATGGGCAAGGTCGGCATTCCGGTGATCACCTCGAACCGGATCAACACCCCGGATGTGGCCGAGGCGGTGCTGGCCGAGGGCTGCGCCGACATGGTCTCTATGGCGCGGCCGTTCCTGGCGGATGCCGATTTCGTGGCCAAGGCGGCCGAGGGCCGGGCGGATGAGATCGCACCTTGCATCGGCTGCAACCAGGCCTGCCTCGATCACACCTTCTCGGGCAAGATTTCCTCCTGCCTGGTCAATCCGCTCGCCTGCTATGAGACCGAGATCGAGATCAGCCCGACGGCGGAGGCCAAGAAGGTGGCGGTTGTCGGAGCCGGGCCGGCGGGACTGTCCGTGGCGATGACGGCGGCCCAGCGCGGTCACAAGGTAACGCTGTTCGACAAGGCGGGTGAGATCGGCGGTCAGCTCAACATGGCCAAGGTGATCCCCGGGAAAGAGGAGTTCTACGGGCTGGTCGAATGGTTCGCCACGATGATGGACAAGCACGGTGTCGAGATCAGGCTGAACACCGAGGCCAGCGCCGAGGACATGGCCGGGTTCGACGAGGTGGTGGTGGCGACCGGGGTTCTGCCGCGCGATCCCGGGATCGAAGGGCAGGACCGCGAGGGCGTGCTGTCATATGTCGAACTGTTGCGCGGCAAGGCCGAGACCGGCAAGCGCGTGGCGGTGATCGGGGCCGGAGGCATCGGTTTTGACGTGTCGGAATACCTGGTGCATGAAGGCGAGAGCCCAACCGTGAACCTTGACCTCTGGCGCGAGGAATGGGGCGTCGGCGATCCCGAGGAAACCCGCGGCGGGCTGGCTCCGGAAGGGCCGCAGCCGCATGCGCCGGCGCGCCAGGTCACGCTGCTGCAGCGCAAGGCCAAGGCGCTGGGCAAGGGGTTGGGCAAGACGACAGGCTGGATTCACCGCGCGGCGCTGAAGATGAAGGGCGTCGAGATGATCGGTGGGGTGAATTACGAGAAGATCGACGATGCCGGCCTGCATATCAGCTTCGGCGAGGCGCGCGAAAACCCGACGGTGATCGCTTGCGACAATGTCATCCTTTGTGCCGGGCAAATCAGCGAACGCTCACTGGCCGACAAGCTGGGCGCAATGGGCGTGACCGCGCATGTGATCGGCGGCGCCGATGTGGCCGCCGAACTCGACGCCAAGCGCGCGATCGATCAAGGGGTGCGCCTGGGCGCGGCTCTCTGAGGTCGCCCCCTCCGAGCCGAGCCCGCCCACCCACCCCTCGTCTCGAAGGGGGCTTGGCGCGCTGTCCTGAAAGGATGCGCCGCGCAGAATCAACGGGTTTGAGTTTTTCCGCCAAGAAAAGGGACAGGATTTTTCAAGTTACTCCTTCCTTCCCCTTTTTCTTGGAAGAAATACTCACTGACGCAAGGGTGCCTCCCGCGTCGCGGCCCAGGACCGGGAGCTGGCCCCGATACTCGCAGGGGCCGAGCGCAGCGAGGCCCCCCGGCGACGCCGAAGGCGGCGCAAATCCTTCCTGCCCCGGCGCGAATTGTTACGATCCGCCAACGGCAATGTGAGACGATGTGGCTTGGTGCAAGCCCACTCCCGCGCTACCTCTCTGCTGAATGATCGACCAATGGCAGGCGGAGACATGAATGGCGTATCGCTGGAACAATGATCTGCATCGTGAGGATGTGACCGCGGAGGCGCTGTGGCTCAACCGCCGCGCGCTGATGGCGGGGATGGCGGCGGCGGGGGCTGTCGGTATCGCGGCTCCGGCGCGGGCCGAAACGCTCGAGCCCAACAGCTATGACGACATCACCAGCTACAACAACTTCTACGAATTCGGCTGGGACAAGACCGATCCGGCGAAATATGCCGGTGCGCTGACCATCGATCCCTGGGCCATCGAGATTGCCGGCATGGTCGAGCGGCCCGGCAGCTACGATCTGCAAGAGATCCTCGCCGCCATGACCATCGAGGAGCGGATCTATCGCTTCCGTTGTGTCGAGGCCTGGTCGATGGTGGTGCCGTGGAACGGGTTCGAGCTTGCCGATCTGCTGACCTGGGCCGGGGTGCAGGAGGGCGCGAAATACGTCGCCTTCGAGACCCTGCACCGGCCCGCGGAAATGCCCGGGCAGAATGGCCCCGGCATCGACTGGCCCTATCGCGAGGGGCTGCGGCTGGATGAGGCGATGCACCCGCTGACGCTGATGGCGACGGGGCTTTACGGCAAGCCGATGCCCAGGCAGAACGGGGCGCCGATCCGGCTGGTGGTGCCATGGAAATACGGCTTCAAGTCGATCAAGTCGATCGTGAAGATCACCCTGACCGATCAGCAGCCACAGACCACCTGGAACATGCTTCAGCCGCAGGAATTCGGCTTTTATGCCAATGTGAACCCCGAGGTCGATCACCCGCGCTGGAGCCAGGCGCGCGAGCGGGTGATCGGTGGCGGGCTGTTTGCCAAGAAGGTGCCGACGCCGATGTTCAATGGCTATGAGAAAGACGTTGCCGGGCTTTATGAAGGCATGGATCTGGCGGCGAATTATTGAGCGATGTGATCCTGATATCGGAGCTGACCTGCCCGGATTGCGGCCATGTGGAACGCTGCGAGATGCCGGAAGATGCCTGCATCTGGTTTCATGAGTGCAAGGGCTGTGGGGTGGTATTGAAACCGAAAGCCGGCGATTGCTGTGTATTCTGTTCCTATGGCAGTGTGCCGTGTCCGCCGATTCAGGCTGGGGATGCGTGTTGCGGAGGGTGAAATGATCCGAGAATTCAACACCGCCCTGCGCCGTGTACCAACCTGGCCGATCTACCTCGCCGGGTTCGCGCATATCGTCTGGCTGTTCTGGCTCGGCCAGACCGGCGGGCTCGGGCCCGAGCCGATCAATGCGTTGGAGCGGGAATTGGGCGAGACGGGCCTCAAGCTGATCATCGCCGGGCTGGCGATCACGCCGCTGTTGAAATTCACCAGGGTCAACCTGATCCGGTTTCGCCGCGCCGTCGGGCTGACCGCGTTTCTCTATATATCTGTACACCTGTCGGTCTGGCTGTTGCTCGACGTGGCGCTGCTCTCCGAGATCTGGGCCGGTATCGTCAAGCGCCCCTATGTAACGGTGGGCATGGCCGGGTTTGCCGCGCTGCTGCCGCTGGCGATCACCTCGAACAACTGGTCGGTGCGGCGGCTCGGCACGGCGGGCTGGCGCCGGCTGCACCGGCTGACCTATCTCGCCGCTGTGCTGGGGGCGGTGCATTTCGTGATGATCGGCAAGACCTGGCAGGCCGAGCCGCTGGTCTTTCTCGGCCTCGTGGTCGGGCTGCTGGCGATGCGGATCCGACGGCGCAGGCGGGCCGACAGTACTGCTTCGCCGGACAGGGCCAGCGCCTAGCTCGTTTCTTTCGAGGCGTGAGATGTGGAATCGGGCGTAGAATCCGAATCCGGCGCGGAATCACCCCGACAGACGGCGACTCGGGGGCGACTCGGGCAGGATTGCGCGGGGAATCGCGCGGATTGTCAGGCTGACCCGGGTGAGTCTTGGGGATAACGCGGCGGAGAACGCTATATCTGGGGGGAGGGCGCCAGAGGCATTGGCAAGAATCTTGCGTCTGAGCGGGAAATGGCGCAATAATACGCATCTAACACCCTGTTTTTCCTGCATAATTCAGAATTTCGAAAAAAAGATGAGGTTTCCGGAAAAAAGGGGTTGCGGGTCTGAGCGGCAATTCGTAAATACCCCCTCACCGGAGACGCAGTGATGCTTCAACGGGGCGCCAAACGGGCCAAACTGGAAACAGGACAGCAACGCGACGCAAAAAAACAGAGATAAGGCAGGCGGGGCGCGCCAGAAAGATACGGCGCATCTCAGTTTGTTTTGTCTCACGCTCTTTGAAATTGATAGTATCTGAAGAGATATGTGGGCGGTTTGGTTCATTTCGATGAACAAACAACTGCA
>CBDUGF010000103.1:0-13931 GCA_965366835.1 uncultured Rhodobacterales bacterium | reverse complement strand
AGGTAGATGTGGCTCGCCATGCCCACCTGCGTGTTGACGTCACCCGCCGTGGTCATCGTGTGCATGCCGCAGAGCCAGTCGAGCGCGTCGTCCGTGTGCGTCAGCGGATCCCAGCGGTACTGGCCCAGGCTGATCACGTCCGGGTCCACGCAGGGGGCCGATTTCCAATAGGGCAGGTCGATTTTTTCGTAACGGTGCGAGTGCTTTACGCTGGGCCTGATGCGATAGCACCAGGTCCGCTCGTTCTGGTGGCTGGGGGCGGTGAAGGCGGTGCCCGAGAGCTGCTCGCCGTAAAGGCCATAGTTGCATTTCTGCGGCGAGTTCATGCCCTGGGGCAGGGCGCCGGGCAGGGCTTCGGTTTCGAAATCATTGCCGAAGCCGGGCATGTAGCCCTCGTGCGGCCCCGGCAGAGAAGGGGCCTGGACCATGCCGGAGGGTTTGGATTCGATGTTCATGTGCGCGTCTCCTGTCAGGTGGTTGCGCTGTTAACAGTCCTTTTTGTAACTAACAACGCCCGGAATGATGAAATCCCCGCGTATCCGCCGCCACGGGACGGCTCGGGCCGTCATGCGCGGCGGGTTCGGGCCGGGCAGGGCGGCGGCGCGGCAGCGGCGGATCGCTTGGCGATATGGTAGCGAATTCGGGCTGAAAGCGCCAGCGGAGCGCGCCGGGGATACGCGATCATCGCCGGGGGGCGATACCTGATCGCGAAAGGTGGTTGCGTTAGTGACCGGTTCGTCTGTAACCAATGACAGGGAGGGGCGCGGATGCCGGACCGGGACCAATTCGATTTGCAGGATTTTCTGCCCTATCTGCTGAACCAGGCGGCCGAGGAAAGCTCGCTTGCGTTCCAGCAGGAATACAAGGGCCGCTACGGCATGTTGCGCACCGAATGGCGGGTGCTGTTTCATCTCGGGATCTATGGGCGGATGACGGCGCGCGAGATCGGCGCGCGCTCGAAGATGCACAAGACCAAGATCAGCCGGGCGGTGGCCAAGCTGGCCGAGCGGCGCTACCTCACGCGGACGCGCGACGAGGCCGACCGGCGGCTGGAATACCTGCAGCTGACCGGCGCGGGGACGCGTGCCTACGCCGACCTGCGCGAGGTGGCGCTGGGCTATAATGCCGGGCTGCTGGCGCAGTTCTCGAAGGCAGAGGCGCAGGTTCTGATCCGGCTGTTGCGCCAGCTGGCGCATATGGAAACGGAATGAACGGTGGCTGATTTGCGCGGCTAATCCGGGGTCGCCAGCGCATTTCGCGTTTGGCGGAGCGTTTCAAGAAATTTCCGGGATGTCGCGATCCGCGCTTCGATCTCGGCGATCTTTTCGTCGAGAAATGTCTCTCCGTCGAAGTCATCATCCGAGCGCTGGTTCAGCTGGGCAACGAGGCGCAGGATATCTGCGATCGTCAGCCCGGCGGATTTGGCCTGGTTGACAAGTTCCAGTGTCAGCAGCGAGTCGTCGGGATAGTCGCGGTAGCGGTTCGTCGTTTCCTGGCCCGGTGCCGAACTGAGCAACCCATATCGTTCATAAAACCGGATGGTGTCGCGGCTCAGCCCGCTTTTCCGGGCCAGTTCTCCGATGCGCATGGTGCCTCTCTTTGGTGATTAATCGTTAAACAATTGACAATGGTCCATCGTTTAAAAATGCTGTCAGCTGAAAGCAAGAGAGTCGTTGGGGAATCATGGCGAAGCGTTGTCAGAGTTGCGGAATGCCGTTGAAGAAGGATCCCGGCGGGGGCGGGCGCGAGGCGGATGGGCGGATCAGCGATGAATATTGTTCGCTTTGCTATCAGGAAGGGGCTTTCGTTCACCCGCATTTCACCGTCGACGAAATGCAGGCCCATTGTGTCGCGGCGCTGAAGGCCAAGGGAATGCCCGCGATCATGGCATGGCTTTTCACCCGCGATATCCCCCGTCTGGGCCGGTGGGCCGGGCGCTGAGCGGAAAAACGTCCGATTGGGGATGGACTTGACGCCGCCCTGAGGTGAAGGCTCGGGGCATGAACGACCAAATCAAGGGATTGCTGATCACGCTGGTGGGCGTGCTGTTCGTGGTGCCGGATTCGCTGTTCGTGCGGCTGATCGCGGCGGATGCGCTGGTGATATCGTTCTGGCGCAACCTGATTTCGGGCATGCTGATCCTGCTTTTCGTGCTGGCCCGCGGCGGGCTCGGCCCGTTTCACGCGGTGCTGGGCACCGGGCTCTACGGGCTGTTCTACATGGCATCGGCGGGCGCGGCGGGGATATTGTTCGTGCTGGCGGTGAGCCTCACGTCGGTGGCCAATGTGGTGCTGATCATCGCGGCGATGCCGGTCTTTGCCGCCGTTTACAGCCGGATCTTCCTGGGCGAGGCGATCTCGCGGCGCATGGTGCTGACCATGGTGGCGGTGGCGGCGGGGCTGGCGCTGATCGCCTATGGCTCGGGCGAGACCGCGAACGCCCATTGGAGCGGCGATCTGCTGGCGCTGTCGGTGGCGGCGCTGTTTGCCGCCGGGCTGACCGTGGCGCGCAGGGTCAGGCATGTCTCGATGGTGCCGGGGGTGGCGCTGGGCTATGTGCTGGCCTCGCTGGCGCTGCTGCCGTTCATCGCGCCCCTTGATGTGCCGGAGGGACAGTGGGGGCTGGTCATGCTGCACGGCGCCATCATCGTGATCAGCGCGGTCGGGCTGGCGCTGGGGCCGCGCTATATTCCCAGCGCCGAGGTCGGGTTGCTGATCCTGCTCGAATCGGTGCTGGCGCCACTGCTGGTCTGGGCCGTGATCGGCGAATATCCGGGGGGCTACGCCTTTCTCGGCGGCGCCATCGTGATCGGGGCGCTGGCGGCTTACAACCTGCTGGCGTTGCGGCGTCGGAGAGTGGCGCGGTGATCGGCGCTGTGCGCTTGAGGCAACGCTTTAGAAGTCGACCGTAACACCCGGTAAATTCAGCGATTTCATCATGTCGCGCAGCTCTTGCCGTGCGGCGACGTTGGAGATGTTGAGCTGCTTGACGCCGATATCCTTGAGATCGAGCAGGGTCAGGCCGCGCGGAAACAGCTCGCGGAAGATCACCCGCTCGTTGAAGCCGGGGCCGATGCGGAAGCCGATGCGCTTGGAGAGCTTTTCCAGCGCATGCTCCATCTTTTCCTTGTTGACCATGCGCTGGGCGCCGAGCCGGTTGCGCAGCACCACCCAGTCGATCGGCTTCAGGCCCGCCTGGGCGCGCAGCTGGCGCGCCGACCAGACCATTTCGGAATAGACCGAGGGGCCGAGGATGGTCTCGCCATCGCTGTCGATATGGGCCAGCAGGTCGAAATCGACGAAGCTGTCATTCAGCGGCGTGACCAGCGTATCGGCCAGCGAATGCGCCACCTGGCTGAGCCGCGTGTGCGAGCCGGGGCAATCGATCAGGATGAAATCATTGTCGGGGTCGAGCGTGGCCACGGCGGCGGAAAGCCTGTGATCATAGATGTTTTCGCCCGGCTTGAGCTTGGATTTGTCGATCTCCGGCAGGTCGTGATAATCCGGGCCGGGCAGCGACAGTCCGGATTTCGCCAGGAAGCGGCGGCGGTTCTCGGCGTAGCGCCCGAAAGTCTTCTGCCTGAGGTCGAGATCGAGCGCCGAGATCGAATGCCCCATCCGCGCCAGTGCGGTGGCGACATGCATCGACACGGTCGACTTGCCCGCGCCGCCCTTTTCATTGCCCACGACGATGATATGCGCCATTGCCCGAACGCCCCTCGAAATCCGCGCCTGCCTGCGCGCGTTGTCATTGCGCACACTATATGTTGTGGCAAACGGTTTGGAAAGCGGCAAGCGGCATGCGCCGGTATCGCAAGCGGTCCCTGTTGCAGAAGCGGGTTTTTCAGGCACACCGCGCCGCGCGTTGCAAGCGGGCGCCAGGGGCGAGCGGGGGTTGGCAGGGGGCGCCCGTCAAGCTAGGCTTCTGGGCAAGCGGCGCCGCAGAGCGACCGTCAACATGGGAGAGACATTAATGACATGGATGAAAACCGCCACCGTGGCGGCTCTTGCCTTTGGTTTCGCGAGCGAGGCCGTGGCGACGGAATGGAACGTTTCGGTCTGGGGCAAGCGCCGGGCCTTCACCGAGCATATCGAGAAGATCGCCGAACTGGTGTCGGAAAAGACCGGTGGCGAGTTCACCATGAACGTGAGCTATGGCGGCCTTTCGAAGAACACCGAGAACCTCGACGGCATTTCCATCGGCGCCTTCGAGATGGCGCAGTTCTGTGCCGGCTATCACGCCGACAAGAACCCCTCGATCACGGTGCTCGAACTGCCCTTCCTCGGGGTCGGGACGCTGGAACAGGAGGTGATGGTCTCCAAGGCGGTCTATCAGCATCCGGCAACAGTGGCCGATCTGGCGCGCTGGAACGCGACGCTGCTGATGCCGTCACCGATGCCGCAATACAACATCGCCGGTGTCGGCAGCGCGCCAGCCACGCTGAAGGATTTCGAAGGCATGACCGTGCGCGCCACCGGCGGCATCGGCGAGGCGCTGACCATGGTGGGGGCGGTGCCGACCTCCGTGACCTCGGAAGAGGCGCGCCAGGCGCTCGATTCGGGGATTGTGAAATCGATCGCCTTCGCGCCGCACGCGCATATGTCGTTTGGCATCATGGAAGTGGCGAAATGGTGGAGTGAAAACCTCAACCCCGGCACTGTGAACTGCCCGGTGGTGGTGAATACCGACGCGCTCAATGCGCTCAGCGATGCCGAGCGCGACGCGCTGCTGGGCTCGGTCGACGAGGCGCTCCAGCACTATATCGACTATTACAACAACGATGCGATGACCCGCTGGTGGGCGCTGCTCGAGGAAAAGGGCGTCGAGAAGCTCAACTTCAACGATGAGCGCCTTGCCGAGTTCCGCGAAAAGGCGGCCGGCCCGGTGGCGGCGAAATGGATCGAGGAGAACACCGCGCGCGGCCTGCCGGCGCAGGAACTCTATGATCTGGTTGTCGGGCTGCTGAAATAGCGCTGTCCCCATGACTTGCGGCGCGCCCTGCACTCCGGGGCGCGCCGTTTGCCGCATTTCGACCGGAAAGGAAGCGCGCCATGGCGATCAGATCCTCGGTATTGACGGATACATCCCTGCTGAGCCGGCTGGACCAGGGGCTCAACCGGCTGGAGCGGCTTTTCGGCCTGATCAGCGGGCTTGCGGTCTTCGTGCTGATGATCCTGGCGGTCTATTCGGTCGGCGGGCGCAATATCTTCAACAGCCCGGTGCGCGGCTATGTCGACTGGATCGAGGTTGCCATGCCGCTGATCGCGATCATGGGGGTGAGCTATACCCAGCGTGACGGCGGACATATCCGCATGGACATTCTGGTGTCGCGCCTGAAGGGGCGGGCGCTGTGGCTGGCCGAGTTCGTGTCGACGCTGCTGGTGCTGGTGCTGATCGTGCTGCTGGTCTGGGGCAGCTGGGCGCATTTCCAGCGCAGCTTCGATTTCGCCGCGCCGTGGTGGAGCCGCGACAGCACCATCGACATCAAGCTGCCGCTATGGCCGGCCAAGCTGATCGTGCCGGTGGCGTTTTCGGTGCTGGCGCTGCGCCTGATCCTCCAGCTGTGGGCCTATGGCGAGGCCATCCTGCATCGCGGCAAGGTGCCCGTGGCGGTGCCGCTGATCGAAGATGCCGCGACCATCGCGGCCCGCGAAGCCGAAGCGGTCACCGGCCGGGAGGACGCATGATGGAGCCGATTGACATTGGTATCGCGGTTTCGCTGGGCATGCTGGTCATGGTCGTGCTGGGCATGCGGGTGGCGTTTGCCGCGGCGCTGGCCGGGCTGGTCGGGCTGGTGTGGATATTCTGGGCCAAGAAGGGCTATGACCCAGGCCAGTTCATGTGGGCGCTGACGGTGGGCACCAAGACCGCGGGGCAGGTGCCGCATTCGAAGGTGGCGAGCCAATCGCTGAGCCTGATTCCGACCTTCATCCTGATCGGCTACCTGGCCTATTACGCCGGACTGACCAAGGCGCTGTTCGAGGCGGCCAAGCGCTGGATCGCCTGGGTGCCGGGCGGGCTCGCGGTGGCGACGGTGTTTGCGACCGCCGGATTTGCCGCGGTGTCGGGCGCGTCGGTGGCGACATCGGCGGTGTTTGCGCGTATCGCCATCCCGGAGATGCTGGAAAACGGCTACAACAAGCAGTTTGCCGCCGGCGTGGTCGCCGCCGCCGGCACCCTGGCCTCGCTGATCCCGCCCTCGGCGATCCTGGTGATCTATGCCATCATCGTCGAACAGGATGTCGGCAAGCTGTTGCTCGCGGGCTTCATTCCGGGCGCTTTTTCGGCGCTGGTCTATACCGCGCTGATCGTCGGCATCGCGATGATCTGGAAGAATGTCGGCCCGCCGATCGGCGGCTTTACCTGGCGCGAGCGGTTTGCCTCGCTGCCCCCGGCGCTGCCGATCGTGGCGGTGGTGGTGATCATCATCTTCTTTGTCTACAACCCGTTCGGCGATGCCTGGGGCACGCCGACAGAGGGCGGCGCCATCGGCGCCTTCATCGTGTTCCTGATGGCGGTCTATCGCGGCATGCGCTGGGCCGAGCTGAAATCGGCGCTGCTGGAAACCGCCAAGCTGACGGTGATGATCTTCACCATCATCTGGGGCGTGCTGATCTATGTCCGCTTTCTCGGCTTTGCCGACCTGCCGGGGGCGTTTTCCGACTGGATCACCTCGTTGACCATGTCGCCGATGCTGATCCTGGTCATGATCCTGCTGGCTTATGCCGTGCTGGGCATGTTCATGGATGCGATCGGCATGCTGCTGCTGACGCTGCCGGTGGTCTATCCGGCGGTGATGGCGCTCAATGGCGGTGAAAACGTGCTCGCGGCCGACAGCGCCTTTGGCATGTCGGGCCAGATGTGTGCGATCTGGTTCGGGATCCTGGTGGTGAAGATGGCCGAGTTCTGCCTGATCACGCCGCCGATCGGACTGAACTGTTTCGTTGTCGCCGGGGTGCGCTCGGATCTGAGCGTGCAGGACGTGTTTCGCGGCGTGATGCCCTTCTTCGTGGCCGACGCGGTGACCATTGCCGGGCTGGTGGCGTTTCCGCAGATCGTGCTCTGGCTGCCGTCACTGGCCTGAGACCCCAGGCTCGGAACTCTACGCCCCGGCGAGCGGCGTTGCCGCCGCCGCTCTCAGGCTTCGATCTGCGTCAGCAGCCATTTGGCGCGCTCGATCTGCTTTTGCACCGTGGCGAGCTTGCTTTCGATCCGGCTCTTCTTCGAGGCCTTGTCGGTGTCCTGCAAATCCTGCATCAGCTCGACCTGCTTGGCCTCGAGCTTGGCAATGGCTTTCTCGACATGCGACGGCTTGATCTTCGCGGCCTTGCCGCTTTCGAGCCGACCGTAGTATTTGTCGAGTTTTTCGGCGATTTTCTCAAGTCCCATGCTGATCTCCTGCTGTCTGACCCGCGTTCAAGCCCGTATGGCGCCGAATTGAAACTGTCATGTGACACCTCCTGGAGCGGTCATGGCTGCACCTGCGCCTCTGCCGCCGGGGCGGCGGGCGCGTCCATCAATTCGTTCAGTTCTTCATCTTCCAGCGACAGCAGGCGCTCGACCTCGGCCATCGCCTCTTCGGATTCGATGTAATAGGCCCGCGCCGCCCCCAGAAGGTCGCGCATGGCGTTGTAGGCATAGTTGGAATCGTTGAGAAACGAGGTCGCCATCTTGGCGTCGATCTGGCGGGCGCGGATCAGCCCGTCGATCGAGCTGTTGGTCTCCTGGGCGTCGCGTTCCACCTGGATGCGCTCCTGATCGAGCCACAGGCTCGAGCGGTCTTCGGGATCGGCCTGGGCGAGCTTGTTGATTTCGACAAGGATGCGGGCGATCTCGGTGCGCAGCCCGTTGTAGAGATCGGTGATCACACCCTGGCGCCGCTCGGTGAAATGGGTGGCATTGCGGCGCAGGTGCTTGACCGCCTTGACCGCGCGCACGATGCGCCCGGAGACATCGCGCATGGTATAGATATCCTGCATCACCTCCTCGGGCATGTCCTTGCCGCCGGCCCGCGTGGCGAATTCGATGATTGCCGAATAGAGCGTCTTGACCCGCTGCTCGTATCGCTCGTCGATATCGAAATCGAACGGCGTGTGGCTGGCCGCGACAGTGGCGGCGATATCGCGGGATTGAAACAGCTCGTGGCGGTGCAGGTTGAGACCATGGGTGATCAGCTCGACCGCGTTGTCGTAGAGATGCTGCACTTCGTGGTGCATCGCGGTGCGGAAGGTCAGGGGGAATTCATCGACCGCCTCGGAGAGGTATTTCGGCTGGCTCAGGTCTTCGGCTGGCTGGACAATGGTGCGTTCGAGAAACGCGATCAGCCGGTGAATGACCGGCAGCATGAGGATCACGCCGAGCAGGTTGAAGATGGTGTGGAACACCGCCAGTTTGAGCGCGTAATCGTCTGGCGCGATGCCGACACCGGCGCTGACGAAATCGACCGACATGCGGATCGGGCTGATCAGGGCCAGCGCCACGCCGGCGGTGACCAGATTGAAGATCAGATGCGCCAGCGCCAGCCGCTTGCCCTGGTAATTCGCGGTGAAGGACCCGATGATCGCGGTGATCGTGGTGCCGATATTGGCGCCGATCGCCAGCGCCAGCGCGTTTTCATAAGAGATCTGGCCCGCCGCCAGCGCGGTGATGATCAGCACCATGGTGGCATGGCTCGATTGCATGACCACCGTGGCCGCCGCGCCCACAAGCGTATAGACCGCCAGCCCCAGCACCCCGGTGAGGGCAAAGCGGGTCAGGTCGAACTGGTCCTTGAAGGCCTCGAACCCCTCCTTCATGTGGTGGATGCCGAGAAACAGGAAGCCGAGCCCGGCCAGCACGAAGCCCGCGCCGCGCAGGTATTTCGATTTCTGGAACACCAGCACGATGGCAACCGCCAGCATCGGCAGGGCATAGGCCGAGATGTTCACCTTGAGCCCGAACCCGGCGACCAACCAGGCGCCCGTGGTGGTGCCGATATTGGCGCCGAAGATGATGCCGACGCCGCCCAGGAGCGAGATCAGCCCCGCGGACAGAAACGAGATGGTGATGATCGAGACCAGCGAGCTCGACTGCATGATCGTCGTGGTCACGATCCCGAAGCTCACCGATTTCGCCACCGATCCGGTGGCCTTCTCCAACGTGCGCTCGAGAAATCCGCCGCTGAACAGCTTGAACCCGTCTTCGAGCATCAGCATGCCGAACAGGAAGATCGCCACGCCGGCGGCGATCTCCTGAAAGTCGGAACTGGCCCAGAACCCGAGGCCCAGGACCAGCAGGATGACCGGAAGCAATAATCGCTTCATCATGCGCGGGCGCCCCTCATGGCAGCATCATGCCTCGTAGCACGAAGTAGAACATGGCTGCCAGAACCGCCGAGACGGGAACCGTGATGATCCATGCCGAGACGATCTTCAGAAGCGAGGCACGATGCACCAACTGGCGTTTCAGCGCCTTTTGCAGCTCCTTGCGTTCGTCCGGGTCGATCACCGCCTTCTCGCCCATCTTCTTCAAGTCGGTCAGGATGCGCTTCTTGTCTTCGGGCGGTGCGTTCTGGAAATTCATCAGAATCTCTTCGGCCTTGTCGAAGTCCGGGTCACCTTCGTGCTGGTTCAGCACCTCTTCGATAACCTTGCCCAGGCGGGTCTGAAGGAACTCGCGCAGGAAGCCGACCCCGAACACCGCGCCGAGCGCCACATGGGTCGAGCTGACCGGCATTTTCAGGTGGCTGGCGATGATCACGGTGATCGCCGCCGACAGCGCGATGCAGAAGGCGCGCGAGCGGTCGAGCTCGGTGATCTCCGAGCCGACGGTGCGGATCAGCTTGGGCCCGAACAGCGCCAGCCCGACCGAGATGCCGAGCGCGCCGATCACCATGACCCAGAGCGGGATCGCCACTTTCGAATGGTCGTTCTCTGCGGCGGTGAGCGCATCGACGATCCCGGCCAGCGGCCCGACCGCGTTGGCGACGTCGTTGGCGCCATGGGCAAAGCTCAGGAGCGCCGCCGAGATGATCAGCGGGATGGTGAACAGCCGGTTCACCCCGTCGCGGTTGTTGTCAAGTTTGGGCGCGGCGCGGTTGATCAGCGGGCGCACGATGACGATGGCGGCAAGCCCGGCAGCCAGCCCGATCAGCAACGCATTGAAAAAGTCGATCTCGACCAGCTTCTTGATGCCCTTGAGCGCGATATAGGTGGTAAACGCCCAGGTCATGATGCCGATCATGAACGGCACGATCTTGCGCGCGGCCTCGACCGGTTCCGCCTTGAAGAAAATCGTGCGCTTGAGGAAATAGAGGAACAGGGCGGCGATGATCCCACCGGTCACCGGCGAAATCACCCAGCTTGAGGCGATCTTGGCCATCGCATCCCAGTTGACGACCTCCCAGCCCGCAGCGGCGATGCCCGCGCCCATGACGCCACCGACGATCGCATGCGTGGTCGAGACCGGCGCGCCCATCCATGTGGCGGCGTTGAGCCAGATCGCGGCCCCGGTCAGAGCCCCCATCATCACCCAGACAAAGACCTGTGGATCGGCCACGTCGGCAGGATCGATGATGCCCTTTTTCACCGTGCTGACCACGTCGCCCCCGGCGATGATCGCGCCGGCGGCTTCGAAAATGGCGGCGATGATGATCGCTCCGGTCAGGGTCAGCGCATACGAACCGACCGCCGGTCCGACATTGTTGGCAACGTCATTGGCGCCGATGTTGATCGCCATGTAGGCGCCGATCACCGCAGCCGCGACCAGCAGGTAGGACTGCTCGACATGGGCGAACTTGGCTCCGGAATATATCATTACGGCAACGATGAAGAGTATGGCCGTCCCTAGCCGTCCAACCTCGGTGCGGCTGAGATCCGCCGCGCGTTCGATCTTGATATAATCCTTGATCTTCATGAATTTTCCTCTCCCTGAACGGCACCAGACCGCACAAAGCTCCCCCCTGCGCAATCATCGGGCCCGTTGGCCCTGTCACCTGCGCCAATCAGATCACGACCGGCGCGGCCCTGCCATGAGATGGATCAATCGTCGGCAGGTCGGGCATCGTGTCTGCAGGACGGCTGCGCGCGCTTCGGGCTGGGCGCGGCCGTCAATTGATGACTCGTTCCGCGACGCTCATGCCCTCGGACAACCCGGAAGAGGGATAGAGGACCACCCGGTCGCCCTCGGCCAAACCGGAGATGACCTGCGCCTCGATGCCGTTGTTCGGGCCGATCTCGACCGTGCGGAGCGTCGCGATGTCATTCTCGACCACGAACACCGCCCAGCTGCCGCGGCTGCGAAACAGGGCGCTGGCGGGGACGATCAGGGTGTCTTCGGATTGCCAGACGATGATCCGGGTTTCGACCCGGAAGCCATGGCCGAGGCCGGCATAATCCTCGGGCGGGCTGGTGAATGCGATCACCGCATTCACCCGCTGCTCCTCGACGCCAAGCGCCGAAAACTGGGTGACGCCGAACGGGTCGACCCGGATCACATTGCCGGTCAGCTCCCCCGACCCGCCCCAATCCGCGATGATCACCGGATCGTCGATGGAAACCTGCACCGCGTCGGTGGACAGCAGGTCGACGACAACCTCGAGGTCGCTCTCCACATTGCCGATCTCCATGATCGGCGCGCCGGCGGGCAGGGAGGTTTCGCTTTGCTGCATGACCCGGAGGATGCGGCCATCCGCCGGAGCGTGAAGCGGGATGTCGTTGGAGGCGGTTCCGATGGCCGCGGCGAGCCGCGGATCGTCAAAGCCGATAAGCTGCGCCTGTGCATTGGCAATCTCGGCCACGCGCATCGAAATCGCGGCCTTGGCGGTGTCCACGTTGGCCTCGGCCACGCGGGCGGTCTGGCGGGCGCGGTCGAGCGCGGCGTCGGTCGAAATGCCGCGCTCGACCAGCTGTTCGGTTCTGGCCAGTTCGGTTTGCGCCAGGTCGCGATGGGCCAGGGCGGCATTCAGATCGGCGCGCGCGACGCGCAGCGCGGCCTCGGCGGCGTTGACCGCGGCAAAGGCCTGTTCACGGGTGCGCACGTCGAGCGCGGCGGGGTTGGAGGGGCGCATATGTGCGACGATGGTATTGCCGCGCTCGACCGGGTCGCCCGGCTGCACCCTGACACGCTGCAATTGCCCGGCAACCGGGGTCGACACGACATAGGCGTTGCGCACCCGGGTGCGGCCTTCCTCGTCGATCGTCAGGCGCATGGTGCCGCGTGTCACCGCGCCCATGTCGACCATCGTGGGCTTGGGCCAGAAGGCCGCCGCCAGAGCGCCTGCGACCAGCAGCACCGCGGCGATGGTCAGAACATGGCGGGATCGTTTCTTGGCTTTGGCCATAGTGGCTACTCCCTCGTTTTCAGGGCCGAGACCAGATCGGCCCGGTCGATATCGCGTTTCACCAGCCAGCCGGACAGGGTAGCGGCCCCAACGACGAACAGTGCCGCGAAGCCGAAACTCTCGGGGTCAAAGACGACAGGGATCTGATAGAGTTCGGTCGAGAACCCCGCCGCTATGCCGAAGGACAGGTAGTAGCCCATTACACCGCCAAGCGGCAACGCAATCAGGGTGACGCTGGCCAGTTCCCCCAGAAGAACAAAGGCCGCTTCGCCCCGCGTAAAGCCGATCACCCGCAACGAGGCCAGATCGCGCGACCGTTCCGCATAGGCGATGCGCGCCGCATTGTAGATGATGCCGAAGGTGATGATGAAGGCAATGGCGCCCATGACATAGCGCATCGCGCCGGCGCCGGTGTTCATCAGGGTCTTGAAGGCAACCTCGGCCTGCGACTTGAGGCTGACGCCTGCCACGGTCGGCATGTCTTGAAGGGCCGCGTAAATCTCCTTGGCACGCGCCTGGTCAATGGACAGATACGCAGCGGACACCCGGTTGGGTTCTCGCAGGGCGCGGTTGAGCGCGGCAAGGTCCATATAGGCAGGCGATCCGAGCAGGCTTTCGGCCACCGCCGTCACCGGAATTTCGAGAACCGGCTGGCGGCCTTCGCGGACTTCGACCGTCAAGAGATCGCCGGGCTGGATGCTGAGGATATCGGCCAGCGCCGTGGACAGAACGATGCCCGCCTGGGGCAAGGGTATCTCAGCCAGGCCAGCGTCAAGCGCGCGGCCGAGCCGCGCCCCGGGGGGCAGGCCGGAGACGACCCCGCGATGGGTGTCGCGCCCGTTGCGCAGCACGGCGGGGACATGCCGAACCGGCTCCACCAGGGTCACGCCCGGCATCCGGCGCAGCTCGAAGATCGTGGCGTCAGACGCCGCGTGGGTGAAGCTGACCGTCACGTCGCTGCGGTCCATCACGTTGAAGGTGAGGTCGATGGTGCGGTCGAAGCCGGCATAGATCGTGATCATCGACACGCTGAGCGCCATGCCGCAGGCGATGCCGATCATCGCGCCCGCCATGCGCACCGGCTGTCGCGTGATGCGGCGCAGGACCATGCGCGAGGGTTGGTCGAGCCAGCGGTTTATCGCATGCCCCAGGCGGCCCGTGCGGCTGTAGTCGGCAGGGGCGGGGGCCCGCATCGCCGCGGCCGGGGTCAGCGCGAAGACGCTGCGCAACACCATCAGCCCGCCGACCGACGCCGCCAGGATGCTGACGCTGACGCCGGTGACGAAGGAGGCCGGATCGAGCTGGAACACCAGGAACGGAAACTTGAAATAGGCGACATAGACCTGGATCAGCGCGCGCCCGCCGGCGATGCCCATCAGGCATCCGGCCAGCGCGCCGCCGACCGCGATCGCCATCACCAGCTTGAAATAATGCCCGCCGACCTCGGCGTTGGTGTAGCCGAAGGCCTTCATCAGCCCGATCTCTTCGCGCTCGGATTGCACCATCCGATTGATCACGATGTAGAGCAGGAACGCCGCGACAGCGAGGAAGATCGGCGGCACCCCGACCGCGGCGGCCTCGAGCCCGCCGATCTCTTCGGTGACAAAGCGGT
>CBDUGF010000102.1:0-14042 GCA_965366835.1 uncultured Rhodobacterales bacterium | reverse complement strand
TCGTGACGCTGGCGCGCGCCCTGCCTGGTCTTGCCTGGCAGCCTAGCGATGTCGATGCCGCCCGGCGCGTCTCGATCGACGCCTGGGCCGCCGAGGCCGGGCTGGGCAACATCGCCCCGGCCATCGCGCTCGACGCCACCGCTGCGGGCTGGGCCAATGCTCATTCCGGCCAGGATCTGATCCTGCTGGTCAACCTGTTGCACCTGATCTCCACGCCCGAAGCCAGGCTGCTGATCCGCGAAACGGCACAGGCCCTGGCGCCGGGCGGGCGCTTCATTCTCTATGGCCCGTTCCTGCGCGATGGCGAAACCACATCCGAGGGCGACGCCCGGTTTCACGCCAGCCTGCGGGCGCAAGACCCGGAAATCGGCTACAAGGACAACTGGGAGGTGATCGACTGGCTGCACGGCGCCGGGCTCGAACTGGTCGAAGTGGTTGAAATGCCCGCCAACAACCTCGCTTTCGTCGCCCGGCAGCCCAGCATCAGCGGCGGAGCTTGATCCCGATCAAGGCCATCTTCGATACGCCGTGATCCATCAGGGACAACCTCAACCAAGGGATGCCCCAAGATGACCTGGACCGACAAGATCGACACCACCCGCAATCAGCTGCGTGCCCTCAACAAGGCCATTCCCGAGGCCTCCAAAGGCTTTGCCGCGCTGTCCAGGGGCGTCAAGGAAAACGGTGTGCTCGAATTCAAGCAAAAGGAATACGTCGCGCTCGGTATCGCCGTGGCCACCCGCTGCGACGCCTGCATCGCCTTTCATGTCGATGCCCTGGTGCGCGCCGGAGCGAGCCGCGAGGAAGTTTCCGATGTGCTGGCGATGTGCATCCAGATGGGCGGCGGCCCGGCGCTGATGTATGCTGGCAAGGCGCTGGAATGCTACGACGAACTGGTAGCCGAAGCTCAAGGCAGCTGACCGCCGGCCCGGTGCTCGGGGGTTGTAAGCCGGTGCCCTGACCGGGCAGACTGATCCGAGAATCGCGCCATCCCGGAGAGCCCCATGCCCCACCCCAGCCGCCGTGTGTTCGGGCTTTCGCTCACAGCGTTTGCCTTGGCGGGGTGCGGCGGCGCGCGCGCCCCGGCGCCACAGCCGCAAGCCGGGGCTGCCGTGGTGCAACCTGCGGCGCAGACCTCCCCGTCGCTGACCCGCGCCAATTTCGGCGATAGTGATCCGGTCGACTTCAGCGGCCGCCCGCCGTCGCGCTATCCGGTTCACGGCATTGACGCGGCGCGGTTTCAGACCTCCGCCGATTGGCGCCAGGCGCGCGCCAACGGGGTGAATTTCGCCTGGGTCAAGGCCACCGAAGGCGGCGATCTGCTCGACCCGATGTTTCACGAGCACTGGCGCGGCGCCACTGCTGCGGGCCTGCCCACCGGCGCCTATCATTTCTTCTATTTCTGCACGCCTGCCGAGGTCCAGGCCCGCTGGTTCATCAGGAACGTGCCCAAACGCCGCGGCATGCTGCCGCCGGTTCTGGATATGGAATGGAATCCGTTTTCCCCGACCTGCACCAAACGCCCGCCCGGCGATGTGGTGCGCCGCGAAGTGCGCATTTTCCTTGCCGCCATCGAGGCGCATTACGGCCAGCGACCGGTGATCTATACCACGCCGGGCTTTTACAAGGACAACGACCTCGGCCGCCTGCGCGCCGTCGAGTTCTGGCTGCGCACCACCGCCAAGACCCCGGCCGAGGCCTATCCGGGCCAAAGCTGGCGCTTCTGGCAGTATTCCGGCACCGGTATCGTCCCCGGCTTTGAGGGCAATACCGATCTCAACCTGTTCAACGGCTCCGCCGCCGATTGGGCCGCCTGGCTCGCCGCGCGAAGGGTCTGAATCACCAACCGCAAGCGGCCTTGCCGCGCAGCTACGGTCATTCGCCGCGTTTCTCCTGCATTTCCTCCTGCAGATTGACCCAGAACATGGCGGGATTCTCCCACACATGGCAGAATTGCTTTGTTCATGAGGGCGGCTGGGGCTGCCCGGCTCGCCCGCAATAAAGGGAGAAATATTATGAACGTATTACGCATTTCAGCCACCGTCCTCGGGGCGGTCATTTTGTTCCTGGTTTCTTCGGTTTCCGCTTTCGCAACGGATGCGAAGGCAACGGCTTGGGTCAATGTCCGCTCTGGACCCGGATCGGGCTATTCCGTGGTCGACACCATGGCGCCCGGCGAAGTCGGCAACATGACCGAGTGCCGCTCGAACGGGTGGTGCTACATTCAGCGCTCGGGGCCTGATGGCTGGGTCAGTTCCAGCTATCTCACGGCCGCGGATGAGCCGAGCGACCCCAACTGCCGGTTCCAGCTGGTGCTGGGCGCGGGCGGACCACGGTTCGCGATCGTCTGTGGCGATGGCGGCAGCGGCGGCAGCGTTGTCGTGCCAGGACCGGGACCGGTACCAGCGGCCAAGCGTGTGTGCTTTTTTGATGGGTCCAACTATAACGGTGCGCAGTTCTGCCGCCCGGTCGGGGTCTACAATTCGATGCCTGCCGGGTTCAACAACAAGGTCTCATCGGTGCGTCTGCACGGGTCGGCAAAGGTGCGGATTTGCGAATTCACCGGGATGCGCCCGTTCTGCCGCACCATGGGATCGAGCGACAACCAGCTCGGCTCGATGCTGAACAACCGGACCTCTTCGTTCCGGGTCTTCACCGGCACATTGCCCCCCTTGAAGCAGGCCTGCATGTTTGACGGGCCGAACTATACCGGCGCGCATTACTGCCTCGGGGTGGGCACCCACACCCTGCCGCCGGCGGCGCGCAACAAGGCCACCTCGATCAGCCTTATCGGCGGGGCGAGAATCCGCATCAGCAAGAACGTGACCTATGGCATCGGCGGGGCCAACAACATCACGTCGAACCGGCCCATGCTGAGCCCGGCGTGGAACAACCAGACCAAGTCGGCCCTGGTTTACTGAGCCTGAAAACCAAGCAGGCCGGGGTTTACCCCGGCCTGTTTACTGACCTGAAGCGTATCAGGATTACCTTGAAGCAAACGGATCGAAATTCGCCTTCAAGCGGCAGGCGCAAGGCTGCGTAGTGTGAGTCCGGTTTGACCTGAAACGCTCTAGCCATCCACCCGGATATTGGCATTGGAGGGATCGTAGGGGCTGTCTTCGACGATCTCGGCGTCCCAGAGCCGATCTTGCATCTTCACCTTCAGCTTGCGCCCCACCGTTGCCAGGTCCGGCGCGACATAACCCAGCCCGATGGATTTGCTGAACGCCACCGAATAGCCGCCCGAGGTGAGCCGCCCGACCTTGAGATCGCCATCGTAAAGCGCCTCGCGGCCCCAGGGATCGGCATCGTCGGGGCCGTCGATCAGGAGCGTGACGCATTTGCTGCGAATGTCCTTGGCTTGCATCTCCGCCTTGCCGTGAAACTCCTTGCCCAGATCCACGAACCGCGGCAGATCCGCCTCCAGCGGCGTCGCGTCCCGGCCCAGCTCGTTGCCGAAGGCGCGATAGCTCTTCTCCTGGCGCAGCCAGTTCTGTGCCCGCGCCCCGACCAGCTTCAGCCCATGCGCCTCGCCTGCGCCAAGCAGCAGATCCCAAAGGTAATTCTGCATCTCGACCGGGTGATGCAGCTCCCAGCCCAGTTCGCCGGTATAGGCGACGCGGATCGCGTTGACCGGGCACATGCCGAGCTCGATCTTGCGCGCGCTCAGCCACGGGAAACGCTTGTTGGACAGGGCAGTCTCAGGATCGGCGTCCTTGATGACCGCTTTCAGCACATCGCGCGATTTCGGCCCGGCGATGGCGAAAACGCCCCATTGCGTGGTCACGTCCTGGATTTCGATATAGCCGAATTCGCCGATCTTGTCGGCCGCCGCCTTGCGCAGGAAGTCGGCGTCATATTCGCTCCAGGCCCCGGCACTGACGAGGTAATACTCATCCTCGCCATGGCGCACGATGGTGTATTCGGTGCGCGTGGTCCCCGCCCCGGTCAGCGCATAGGTCAGGTTGATGCGGCCCACCTTCGGCAGCTTGTTGCATGTGAACCAGTCGAGGAACCGGGTCGCGCCCGGCCCCTTGACCACATGTTTGGTAAAGGCCGTCGCGTCGATCAGCCCGACGCCATCGCGGATCGCCCTGGCTTCGTCGACCGCATATTGCCACCAGCCGCCGCGGCGGAACGAACGCGCGTCATGGTCGAAGTTTTCCGGCGCATCCAGCGGGCCGAAGTAATTGGGCCGTTCCCAGCCGTTGACGAAACCGAACTGCGCCCCCAGCGCCTTCTGCCGGTCATAGGCGGGCGCGGTGCGCAGCGGGCGGCAGGCCGGGCGCTCCTCGTCCGGGTGGTGCAGGATATAGACGTGGTCGTAGCATTCCTCGTTCTTGCGCGCGGCGAATTCGGTGGTCATCCAGCCTTGCGAATAACGTTTCGGATCGAGGCTCGCCATGTCGATCTCGGCCTCGCCCTCGACCATCATCTGGGCCAGGTAATAGCCGGTGCCGCCCGCCGCGGTGATGCCGAAGGAGAAGCCTTCCGCCAGCCACATGTTGCGCAGCCCCGGCGCCGGGCCAACCAGCGGGTTGCCATCGGGGGTATAGCAAATCGGGCCGTTGAAATCGTCCTTCAACCCGCTTTCCTCACAGGTCGGAATGCGGTGGATCATTGCCAGATACTGCGCCTCGATCCGCTCCAGATCGAGCTGGAACAGATCGGCGCGGAAACTGTCCGGCACGCCATACTCGAACCGTGCCGGCGCGCCCTTCTCATAGACCCCCAGGATCCAGCCGCCGCGCTCTTCGCGCACGTAGGATTGCGCATCCGCATCGCGCACCACCGGATGTTCGGCGCCGCCATTCTTGCGATACGCCACCAGCGCAGGATCCTGATCCATCACGATGAACTGATGCTCGACCGGGATCGCGGGCATCTTGATACCGAGCATCTGCGCGGTGCGCTGGGCATGGTTGCCGCTGGCGGTGACGACATGCTCGGCGGTGATCACCACCTGCTCGTCGCTGGGCACCAGGTTGCCGCCCTTTTCCACCATCCTGGTGGCGGTCACTTCCCAGGCTTCACCATTCCAATGGAACGCATCGGCCTGCCATTTGCGCTCGATCATCACGCCGCGCTGGCGCGCGCCCTTGGCCATCGCCATGGTCACATCGGCGGGGTTAATATAGCCATCGGTGTTGTGATAGAGCGCGCCTTTCAGATCATCTGTGCGAATGAGCGGCCATTTTTCCTTGATCTCGTCGGGGGTCAGCCAGACATAGGGCACCTCGCAGGTCTCCGCCGTCGAGGCGTAGAGCATGAATTCGTCCATGCGTTCCTGGGTCTGGGCCATGCGCAGGTTGCCGACCACGGCAAAGCCGGCATTGAGGCCGGTCTCCGCTTCCAGCGACTTGTAGAACTCGACCGAATATTTGTGAATATGCGTGGTCGCAAAGGACATGTTGAACAGCGGCAAAAGCCCCGCCGCGTGCCATGTCGAGCCCGAGGTCAGCTCGTCGCGCTCCAGCAGTATGACATCGTCCCAGCCGGCGCGGGCCAGATGATAGGCAATCGACGTGCCAACGGCACCGCCGCCAACGACCAGAGCTTTGACATTGGTTTTCATGGATCGCGCCTCCCGGGCAAATGCTTACTCACCCGGTTTTAACGCACGCGAAAAAATCCGCACAGCCCAGCCGACACTTGGAGGTGCGAATCCGACGCGCGGCCACCCGCAAGGGCGCCGCGCGCGGCTTTCGTCAATCGGTTTGCGGCAATCGGTTCGCGGCGCGGGCCTTATTCGTCGGCCTTGCAGAATTTTCCGGCGCCGCAGCCGCTGCTCTTGACCTTGGTCTTCTTCGTGCTCATCCGCGTGACCTTCACCGCAGGTTCGGCATTTTCGGCGGTGGCGGCGGCGAGGGTGCGGCGGCGCTCCTCGCGCACCGCCTCGGCGTTCTTGTTGCAAGCCACCGCACCGGTGTCGTGACGCACCAGGCAGGCCCCCGGCGGCAGCCCGCGCTCCAACTCCATCAGGCGCGCCGCCTGTTGCGCCGGGCCGTCGCCCATCTGTTTTGCGACCTTCTGGGTGTGCTTGAAATAGAGCACCTGTTCGGTCGAAAGCTGGTCGGGCATCTTCACGGTGGCAAAGGCCTTGCTGTCGGCATATTCCGCCGCGCCTTCGGCCATGGCGAAGTCGGTTGCGGCCGGCGCCGGGCTCTCCACCGCGCCGCGTTCCTGCACCGGCGCCAGGCCGCTCATCAATTCCTCGCGCAGCTCATCGCTCATCTCGCCCTTGGGGACTTCACGCTCGCTTTCCGGGCGTTCCTCCATCATCGCCTTGATGCGCTGAAACTCTCCGCTCGAGGGCCGTCCCACCATCAAATCGCGAATCTCGGTGCGGAATCCCATGTCGATCAGGGTGCCGAGATCGGGTACCGCACCTCCGGTCATGTCGTATTTTCCGCCGCTATAGACGTTCATCAGGAACGCAGCCTCGTTGGTGTTCCTCAGCTTGAAGTTCGCGGCCATCGAACGCAGCCCGTTGAACAAGGTCCGCTGCCGCATCATGGCAACCGCCATCTTCTCGTGCTCCATCTCTTCGGGCAACACGACATCGTTGCCGACGGTCGCCATCGGCGTCACCAGCATGCCGTTGATCCCGTCCCAATCGACCGCCTGCAGGATCTCGAGCGTCGCCTCCAGCGGAGCGTTGGCGTGAACCGTGACCTCGACCTCCTGATTGAACCCGACGACACCTTGAAGGCGGCGGAAATGCGCACGGTCGAACCCGCGCGGCTTGCCCGCCCCGCTACCCTCTACCATCAAGGATGAAAGGCCGGTCTTTTGCGGCAGTTCCACAAAGCCGACCCCGCCGACGACCTGATATCCGCGCACCTGGTTGTGACTCACCGCATCCAGCGAACTCATGGTCATCCCGATCATGCCGCCCAGCGAATTTTCATTGACCTTGTTCTTGGTGCGCAGGGCGACATAGACCGCCTCATCGCCACGCTCATAAACCCAGGAAGTCTTGTCCATCTCCTTCGCGGTCTTCAGCGCATCCTGGGACTTGAAGCTTTCCATCATCGTGGCAGCGCTACCGTTCTTGGCCATTTCCTCGTAATAGGTCACGTTGTCGGGCATGATCGCGGTGTTGGCCGCTTCGGAATATTTGCGCCTGGTCCAGCCCTCGGGCGCTTCGGGCAGGAATCCGATGCCGCCGGCCTTCCAGTCACGCTGGCGCTGCGCCTCGCGTTCTTCGGCCAGCTTGGCGGCTTTCGCCCCAAGGAACCGCGCCTCGTAGGTATCGACATATTGCCCGAGCGACATCTGCCCGAGCGCCAGATCCGCCTTGGCCGACTGCTGATGGTAATCGACACCAAACCCGACAAGGCCCACCACCCCGACAAACCCGATTGCAAAGTAATTCATTCGACTGCTCCGTTTTTCACGCGCCCGCCCTTATCGCGGCAGTGGCGCTGACTGTTTCCTGCTCTTGCCCGGTATCGTTTTTCGCTTCGGGCCTGCGGCTTTTTCCGTCCGCAATTCTGCGCAGGATTGCGGCACAAGTTTGAATGCCGCGCGGCTATTCCGGGTCGGTGATCCAATCGCCGAGTTCATGCTTGCCGGTCAGGTCGAGCCGCTCGGGCCAGGTTTCCGGCAGATGATGCAGCACCAGCCCCAGATCGGCGTCAATCGCCGGGCTGTCCTCGGGCAGCTGCGCCTTCAACGCGACGCCGTCGATCCGCGCCAACAGATTTTCCACCTCGAGCTGCGGCGCGTTGGAAATCACGTCGATGGTCAATGCGTGGCCGATCTGCGCACCGTAGCGGTCATAGCCGATGCCGGCGCCCTCCGGCCCTTCCAGAACGCGCCGCTCGAAGGCCAGCCCCTGGACGATGGCGACAATCCGGCCATCATGCAGCCCCGCCACCTTCTCTGCCCAATCCGCCGAGGAGTATCGGCTCTGTTCCAGCCAGGGCGGGCGCTTCATCGCGCCGCGCTTCAGCCCGATGGCGATGCGCTGCTCGCCATTCACATAGACGGCAACAGCCGTGTTGATCCCGGCCTTTTCGTAGAGCAGGAACTGTTCGAGATCCTCGCCCATGGCCAGCCGAGCCTCAAGCCCGTTGCCACGCGCCCCGGCGGTGATCGCTTCGCCGTCCGAGGCCAGATAAGCGCGCTTGTGCCAGCCCGGCAGCGCCTTGGGCAGATGGCTCGACAAAGACGCGCGGCCCAGCATGTCGACATCCCGTGACCCGCCGAAGAAGTTGCTGACCCCACCAAAGCCCACCGCCGTCACCAGCAGGATCTGAAATGCGAAAAACACCAGCCAGAACACCAGTAGGCTGGTATTCCCGCGCCCCGCGCCGAAAGGGTTCATCATTCCCAGCATTGAAACTGCCCCGCGATCTGATTTCTTGTCGCGGCCACTGTCGCTGGCGCAGCGGGCAGATTTAAGGACCCAATCTGTCAATTTTCCGGCGATTGGCGCCAGGAGCGGCCATGCGGCGGGCGGCTAAAGCGTTTCTACTTGAACCTGAGACAAGGTTAACTGGAAACACCGTGCAACAGACCGATGTTTTGGGCGTTTCGAGATATACTCATGGTTCAAGTTTTTCCCGAAACGCCTTATTGCCCCAGAGCAATACCTTCGCGGCGCGGATCCGCCCCGCCGGTGAGCCCGCCCGCACCATCAATGGCAATCGCGTGCAGGCCGGAGTTCAGCCCTTGCACCCTGACCTCGAAACCGAGCTCGGCCAGCGGCGCCATCAGGCTTTCCGCCGCCGTGGCCTGTTCGATCTCATAGGCGCCGAAACGGTTGATCAGATGCGGCAGGCTCACCGCCGCCTGCACATCCATGCCCCAATCGAGATGGGCGATGATGGTCTTGGCGACGTAGCCGATGATCCGGCTGCCCCCCGGAGAACCCAGGACCAGCACCGGCGCGCCGTCTTTCAGCACGATGGTCGGCGCCATCGACGAGCGCGGCCGCTTGCCCGGCGCCACCTGGTTGGCCACCGGCACACCATTCTGATGCGAGCGAAACGAGAAATCGGTCAATTCGTTGTTGAGCAGAAAGCCTCGCACCATCAGCCGCGAGCCGAAGGCGTTTTCAATCGTGGTGGTCATCGACATCGCGTTGCCCTCGCCGTCGACAATCGAGACATGCGAAGTCGAGGGAAATTCGATGGCATCGTCATCCGCCAAAAGCAGCGCATGATCGAATTCCGGCTCTCCCGGTGCCACCTCGAGCAGCGCCGCGTCGCCGCCCAGCAAGGCACCGCGCTGCGCCAGATAGCCCGCGTCCAGCAAGCCCTTGACTGGCACCGGCACAAAATCGCTGTCGGCGATGTAACGGCCACGATCGGCAAAGGCCAGGCGGCTGGCATCGCCGATCAGGCGCCACGCCTCGGCGCTGTCGGGGCCCAGCGCTGCCAGGTCATACCCCTCCAGCATCCCCAGGATCTGCCCCACGCTGAGGCCGCCCGACGAGGGCGGCCCCATGCCGCAGACCTCATGGCCGCGATAGCGCGCGCAGACGGCCGCGCGTTCGCGCACCTGATAAAGGCTCATGTCGATTTCGCTCAGCAAGCCCGGATTGCCCGCAGCGTCGCGCACCTTGGCCACGATCTCCTTGGCGATCTTGCCGGTATAGAATTGCCCGGTACCCTGCCCTGCCAAAGCGCGCAGGGTTTCGCCATAGTCGGGGTTTTTCAGCATCTGGCCCTGCTTCAGCGGGAAGCCGCCGGGCAGGAAATAGGCCCGCGCCACCGGATCGACCGACAGCCGCTCGGCATCCGCCTCGACCATCGCCGCCAACCGGGCAGAGACTTCGAAGCCCTCCTCGGCCAGACGGATCGCATCGGTGTAGAGCCCGGCCCATTCCTTGCGCCCCCATTTCGCATGGGCGGTTTGCAGTAGGGCCGGCGTGCCCGGCACCCCGACAGAGCGCCCGCCGACCACCGCATCGAAGAATTTCAGCGGCTGCCCCGTGTCGTCGAGAAACAGCTTCGGCCCGGCGGCGAGCGGCGCGGTTTCGCGCCCGTCCAGCGTCGTGATCGCGCCGGTTGCCGCGTCATACCAGACCAGAAAGGCGCCGCCGCCAAGGCCCGAGCTCTGCGGCTCGACCAGCCCCAGAACCGCCTGCACCGCCACCATCGCATCCGCGGCGCTGCCGCCATCGGCCAGGATCCGCGCCCCCGCCGCCACCGCATGGGGATTGGCTGCCGAGATCATCCAGTCGCGCGCGACAACCGGGCGCCCTGCCGCCTTGGCCTCCTCGGAGAGCCGCGTTGCCTCGGTCTGGCCATCGGCGCCCAGAGCCGTCGGCGCTTCCGGCGCCACACTGTCGGCCGCCTCCTGCGCCACGGCCGCACTGCCAGCCGCCAAGCAGATGGCAAACGCCAGGATTGTCCTATGCAACCACGCCATGTCGCCTCTCCCCGTCGGTCTGCGAAACGCGCCCGACTTGCGGTTCAATCCATCGCCCGATCGCGGCCGTCCCAACCGCGATGAGGCTGATCGTGATCATGCACAAAAAGGAAACCGTTTTACAATTCGTCGATCCGTGCCACCGCATACGCGGGTCAGCGTCACCAGATCGCCTGCACCGATCATTGCAGCCTTTGCTGCGCCGCCGGGACTCCGCCTTCACAGCATCGACGGCAAGACCTGATCCGGCGGGCGATGGCCGTCGTCGAAGGTCTTGATGTTGATGATCACCTTCTCGCCCATTTCGACGCGCCCCTCATGGGTGGCGCTGCCCATATGCGGGCTCAGAACCACATTGGGCAATTCGCGCAGCTTGGCGTTGATCTGGCTGCCATGTTCGAACACATCGAGGCCGGCACCGCCGATTTCCCCTGCCTCCAGCATCCGCGCCAGCGCGTTTTCGTCGATCACCTCGCCGCGCGAGGTATTGACGATCACCGCATCTGGCTTGAGCAGTTTCAGACGCCGCGCATTCATCAGATGGAAGGTCGACGGCGTGTGCGGACAGCAGATGCTGATCACATCCATCCGCGCCACCATCTGGTCCAGGCTCTCCCACCAGGTCGCGTCATATCTCTCTTCGATCTCGTCGCGCAGCTTGCGGCGGTTGTGATAATGGATCTGCATGCCGAACGCCTGCGCCCGCCGTGCCACCGCCTGCCCGATCTGGCCCATGCCCAATATGCCCAGCCGCTTGCCATGCACCCGTGTGCCGAGCAGTGCCGTCGGCGCCCAGCCAGCCCAGTCGCCGGCCTTCATCCTCGCCAGCCCCTCGGGAATGCGCCGCGTCACCGCCAGCAGCAGCGCCATCGCCATGTCGGCCGTATCATCCGCCGAAACGCCGGGCGTGTTGGACACCAGAACGCCGCGCTGACGCGCCGTCTCGACGTCGATGTGATCCACCCCCGAGCCGTAATTCGCGATCAATCTCAGCTGCTTGCCCGCATGCGCCAACAAGCCCGCGTCGATCTGGTCGGTGATCGTGGGGACCAGTACATCCGCCGTTTCCACCGCCTCCATCAGCTCGGATTTGCTCATCGGCGTGTCGTCATCGCGCAGCGTGACGTTGAACAGCTCTTTCAATCGCGTCTCAACAACATCAGGCAAGCGTCGCGTAACAACAACACTCAGGCGTTTCGTGGGCATGCGGTGCCTCCCCTAGCTTCCATCAGGCGCGTCTTGCTGGCAAAGTGACGGATAGTCGGGCGAGGCACAAGAACCTCGTGCAAATTGATTCAGGCAGTCGAGGCAGGATGCGGTGAAAAGCTTCCTTTCATCCCTTATCGTGGTGTTTTCGCTCGCGCATGGCGCGGCTGCGACAGATCGCGGCAGCGTGACCAACCTGCCGATCCCGCGCTATGTCTCGATCAAGACCGACGAAGTCAACGTGCGCCGCGGCCCCTCGCTCACCCACCGGATCGACTGGGTATTCCAGCGCAAGGGCATGCCGCTCGAAGTGACCGCCGAACACGGCCATTGGCGCCGGGTGCGCGATCGTGACGGCGCCGGCGGCTGGGTGCATTACTCGCTGCTTTCGGGCGTGCGCACGGTGATCTCAGAAAGCGACATGCTCGATCTGCATCTCGGCCCCGATCCGAGCACGCCGATCGCCGCCCGGCTCGAGCTCGGCGTGGTCGCGCGGCTCGGCGAATGCCTGCCCGACTGGTGCCGCCTGTCCGCGGGCGGCTATCGCGGCTGGGCCCGCAAGGCGCAGCTCTGGGGCGTCGAGCCCGACGAGATCCGCGACTGACGGGCGCTCTCGAGTTCCAAAGCCAAGCGTCCGGACAGCCTGAAACCGGTCGGGACCAGGGCTCAACCGGCCTGCGCCCCCTTTTCCCCGCCCGGCATCGCGGCTAACGTCGAGAACAGACAACAATTCATAAAACGAATTTTCTCATGACCCGCTTCATTCTCAGCCTCCTGCTTGCCCTCTGTGTCGGTCTCGCACCGGTCCGCGACGCGACGGTTTCCGCCCAAACCAATGGCCAGCCCAGCGGCACGATCGAAGTCGAGGACAGCGCCACCAAGGACGCCGCCATCGCGGTGCGCATCCGCGATATCCTGGCCGAGCTCGGCGGCTACGAAGATGTCACCGTTACCGTCAGCTCCGGCATCGTGACCCTGCGCGGCACCACCCTCGACAATGCCACCGCCGCGCGGCTCAACGAAATCGCCGGGCGGGTTGCGGGGGTCGTTGCAGTCGAAAACAAGGTGGCCGAGACCACCGACGTGGTCAAACGCCTGAACCCCGCGCTTGAGCGTTTCTGGGTCCGGCTGAAACAGATCATGGCCTATCTTCCGCTGCTTGCGGTCGCGGTGTTCGGGTTTGCCATCGTCGTGCTGGTCGGGTTCTTCATCGCCCGTCGGCGCCAGCCCTGGGACCGAATCGCGCCCAATGCCTTTATTGCCGATCTCTATCGCCAGGTGATCCGCCTCGCTGCGCTGGTCGCCGGTCTCGTGGTGGCGCTGGACATTCTCGGCGCCACCGCCTTGCTGTCGACCATCCTTGGCGCCGCCGGGATCATCGGCCTGGCCATCGGTTTTGCCGTTCGCGACACGGTCGAGAACTTCATCGCCTCGATCATGCTGTCGATCCGCCAGCCCTTCGCGCCCAACGATTCGATCGAGATCGGCGGCGACGAGGGCAAGGTGATCCGGCTGACCTCGCGCGCGACGATCCTTCTGAACTGGGATGGCAACCATGTGCGCATCCCCAATTCCACGGTGTTCAAGAGCCGCATCCTGAACTATTCACGCAACCCCGAGCGCCGCTTCGAATTCGAAATCTCGGTCGCCTATGGCACCGATCTGGCCCAGGCCCTGCAACTGGCGCATGATACCGTGGCGGCCCTGCCCTTCGTGCTGGAAAGCCCGGCGGTGAACACTTGGATCGTCAATCTGGGCGGCAGCGACATCTCGCTGGACGTCGTCGGCTGGATCAACCAGGTCGAGACCTCGATTGTCTCCGCCCGCTCCGAGGCGATCCGCCAGACCCTGCTGGCGTTCGAGGCCGCGGGCATCGAAATGCCCGAACCCACCTACCGCGTACTCACTGGTTCGCTTGATGCCGCAGCCACGGTAAAAGCAGGCAAACCGGCGCCGGCCCAGACCCCGCCCGCCGCCTCCGCTCCCGGCTCGGTGCTCAATGTCGACGCCACCGAGGAACACGAACTCGAGCAGATCGTGGCCGAAGAGCGGCTGGCCACCAAAGACGACGATCTGCTCAACCGCGAGGGGGCGGTATCGGAATGAAAAATTTTCGATCTGCGGCCTTGCAAGCGGCCCCATCCTTGCGTAATTAGCGCGTCACCGTTGGGGTGTAGCCAAGTGGTAAGGCAGCAGTTTTTGGTACTGTGTATCGTAGGTTCGAATCCTACCACCCCAGCCAGCGCCAATAACCCTTTGATAACAATGGATATTACTTGAATATCCCCCCTGTTTCCGGGGATTTTTTCGGGTATCAAAATCCCCCAGACTGCTGTTTTGCACAAATTCAGGCAGATTCTTCCAAAAGTCTGGGAACCGCTTTTCGACGGTAGCAGTTTGGTCGCGTTTGCTGGGTAAAGTTGTCAGGTGTTCGCAACGACTTAGAGACGTCG
>CBDUGF010000101.1:0-14068 GCA_965366835.1 uncultured Rhodobacterales bacterium | reverse complement strand
AGGCCGAGCTTGGCCCGCTCAAGAGCTTCCGCTTTCGCGCCACCTCGCCGCTCACTCATGTCGAGCGCGCCACCCTGTGCCGCAATGGCACAGCACTCTGGATTCGCGGACCCGACGGACGCCAATGCATGCAGGCCGAAGCCGAGGTCTGAACCGACTGAATTCCGCTTCGCTTCATCTTGCTGCAAATACGTCCGGTCAGTCAGCAATCGCGCTACGTTTTCGACCTTGCGGGCAGGCTCCTCCGCTCCCCTCGAAACCCGCGCATCTGTCGCCGTTCGATCACCTGGAGGCGGTCTCGGGCGTTGGGTGGGCGGGAGGGAACGCCCCAAGACCGCCTCTTGCCCGCTCAGAGCGAGACCTCGGCCCGAAACTCCGCGGGGATCGCGTCGCGCCCTTCAAGCACCAGATCGGCCATCACCCGTGCCACTTCGGGCGCCATGCCGAAGCCGATCTTGAAACCGCCATTGGCAATGAACTGGCCTTTGCAGAGCGGATGCGAGCCCAGCATCGGCGCGCGGCTCCGTGCACGCGGGCGAACCCCGGCCCAGCGTTCGATCACCTCTGCATCGCGCAAGGCCGGCACGGCGGTGCGCACGGTCTCCAGCACATCTTCAAGCTGCGCATCGGTATTTTTCGGGTCATCAAAGTCCCGCTCCGAGGTCGAGCCCACCGCCACGGTGCCATCGGCATGCGGTACGACATGCACACCATCGGCAAAGATCTGCGGCTGGTCGCGCGCGTCAAACCGCAAGACCGCGCCTTGCCCCTTCACGCCGTTGCCCACCACTCGGCCCAGCCCCGCGCTGATCCGTTCCAGATCCCAGACCCCCGCCGCCCAGATCACCGCGCCTTCGTCCCCCGCTGCGCGCACAATTTCGCCGCCTCGGGCGATGATCGCCGCGGCCAGCGCCCTGCCCGCCGCTCGCGGATGCATCCGGGCACTCAGCGTATCGCGCACCAACCAACCGGACGGGCTCTGCGGCGCCCAGTCTCCAGCGTCATCTGCCCGCACCACCTGCCATTGCGCCGCGCCGCGCCACAGATCCGCTGCCGTGATCTCCCGCGCCCGCGCCAGTTCCAATGCCCTCTCATCGGCCACGGGTTGCAGCCGTCCCGTTCTCGCATAGCCCGCCGAAAGCTGGCCCGCCTGTTCGACTTCGGCCCAAAACGCTTCCGCCGCAAGCAGGCTGGCCAGCTGAAATGCTTTCTTGTCGTTCCAGTTCTCCGGCACATGCGGCGCCAGCGCGCCGACAACACCGCCCGACGCCCCCGCGCCCACGCCATGCGGGTCAACCACCCGCACGCGCGCGCCGCGCCGCAGGCATTCCCAGGCGATCGAAAGGCCGAAAATCCCGGCCCCGCGGATTGTCACATCGGCCATTGCCAAAGCATTCACCCCTCTGCATTGTCGCGCCTGTTCGATGCGGCTCTCTTGCAGGCCGCACCTTTTCGCTCTTAAGGGATCGCACCGCAATGGGCCAGCAGGCAGAGATCGAATGGCGCGACAGTGCGGTGCCGGTGTCCACCCGCTTTGACGATCCCTATTTCAGCCTTGAAAACGGACTTGCCGAAACCGCGCATGTCTTTCTCGGCGGCAATGCTTTGCCGGAACGATTCCACGACGGGTTTCAGATCGCCGAACTGGGCTTCGGCACCGGGCTCAATCTTCTGGCCGCACTCGATCTGTGGCGCAGGAGCGGCCAATCAGGCCAGTTGCGCTTCACCAGTTTCGAGGCGTTCCCGATGGCCGCCGCCGACATGATCGCGGCGCAAGCTGCCTTCCCGTCGCTCGCCGGGGTCAGCGCCGAATTGGCCCCTTTCTGGCGCGCGGATCAGACTGAATTCTCATTGCCCGACCTCCAGTTCGAGATGATCGCAGGCGATGCCCGCGAAACCCTGACGCGCTGGGCGGGCCGGGCCGATGCATGGTTCCTCGATGGCTTTTCCCCGGCCAAGAACCCGGAAATGTGGGAGCCTGCCCTGATGGCAGAGGTCGGCGCGCATACCGCTCCCGGCGGCACCGCCGCCAGCTATACCGCGGCCGGTTTTGTCCGGCGTGGGCTGGCGGAAGCCGGGTTCGATGTCAGCCGCCACGCCGGATTTGGCCGCAAGCGCCACATGACCGTCGCCACCATGCCTGAGGCGACCTGAGAAATGGGCCAACAGAACACCCGCCTCGGCATCCTGTTGATGATTGCCACCACCTTCGTTTTCGCCATGCAGGACGGAATCTCGCGCCATCTGGCGGGCGAATACAACGTGCTGATGGTGGTGACGATCCGCTACTGGTTCTTTGCCGCCTTCGTCGTTGCCGTTGCCGGCCGCAAGGCTGGCGGGATCGGTGCCGCCGCTGCCACCTCCCAGCCGCTGGTGCAGATCCTGCGCGGCGCGCTTCTGGCGCTCGAAATCTGCGTGATGGTGCTGGGCTTCACACTTTTGGGTCTGATTGAAAGCCACGCGGTCTTTACCAGCTATCCGCTGCTCGTGGCGGCGCTGTCCGGGCCTGTTCTCGGCGAGTTTGTCGGCTGGCGCCGCTGGGCGGCGATCGGGGTCGGCTTCATCGGTGTGCTGATCATCCTGCAACCGGGATTTGGCGTGTTTTCCCCGCTGGCGCTGATCCCGCTCGCCGCCGCCCTGATGTTCGCGCTCTACGGGTTGCTCACCCGCTATGTCGCGCGCCGCGATTCCGCCGCGACATCGTTTTTCTGGACCGGGGTCGTCGGCGCCGTGATCCTCACTCCCCTCGGCCTGTGGTTCTGGGAGCCGATGACCCGCCCGGATTGGGCCTGGATGGGTGTCCTCTGCATCACCGGTGCGCTGGGCCACTGGCTCCTGATCCGCACCTACGAGGTCGCCGAGGCCAGCGCGGTGCAGCCCTTCGCCTATCTGCAGCTGGTCTTCGCGGCGGCCCTGGGCGTCAGCGTCTTTTCGGAAGCCATCCGCCTCAACGTGATGCTCGGGGCGGCGATCATCGTCTCCGCCGGGCTATTCACTCTCTGGCGCGAGCGGCAGAACGCTTGAGCCCAGAAGCTCGGCGCTGAACGGCTCGGGCAGGGCCGGTTTGCCCAGCCGTGCGCGATAGACCGGCAACGATTCCGCCACGCGCATCACGTAGTTGCGGGTCTCGTCGAACGGGATATGCTCGATCCAGTCGATCATGTCGACCTCGCCTTTCAGTGGATTGCCATATTCCTTCATCCAGCGCACCGGCCGCCCCGGCCCGGCATTGTAGCCCGCCGACACCATGATCACATTGCCATCGAACTGCGCCGCCAGATCGGCAAGATAGGCGCTGCCCAACGTCGCGTTGTATTGCCAATCGCTCAGCACGGCGGCGGGATCGTGATCGCGCCCCAGGCTGCGCGCCACTTGCCGTGCCGTGGCGGGCATCAATTGCATCAGTCCCTGCGCCCCGGCCCCTGACACCACCCTTGGGTCAAACTCGCTCTCCCGCCGGGCGATGGACAGTGCCATTTCCTTAGCCACGGGTAGCTCCATCTCCTGCATCGGGTGCAGCGGGTAATAGGCTCCAGGAACCACGATGCCGTCACGGGCGGCGAACTTGCCCAGCATGACCCCCAGATGCGGCGCACCCAGATCTTCGGCCATGATACCCAATTGCCCGATAGCCTTGCGGTCCTTGCCGTCTGCGAGATGCAGAAGGAAGCGCTCGGCCAGCGTCAGATCGCCCATCGCGATTGCCAGTCTGATGATCTCGACAAGATCGCCCCCGGCCCATTCGGCCTGCTGCCATGCTGGAAAATATTCAACCCCTTTCAGCGCCACATCAGGGGCGATTCCGGCCTTCTCCGCCGCCAGAAGGCCATAGAAACTGGTCTGATGTTCCGCCCCTTTGGTCCAGGCTGCCTTGGCCTCCTCCATCTGTCCCAGCGCGGCATGCGCCTCGCCCAGCCAATAGCCGGCCCGGCCCAGCGAGATCGGGGTCCAGACTGCATCGCGAAACAGCTCGAAATGCGCCAGCGCCAGCGCCGGTTCTGCAAGCTTGCGCAGGCTGAGATAGCCGGCCAGCCACTCCAGATCGGCAAACGAGGAGCCCTCAACCAGCCCGTGATTGGTGGCAATGCGATAGGCGAGCTCGTCCTCGCCGCCGCGCATCATCCGGCGGGCAAGATTGCGCCGCCATCCGGCCCAGCGTTCGGGTTCGCCCAGGGTCTGCGCCTCCGAGCGTTCGTTGAGCAGCTTGATCGCTTCGCCCAATTGCCCCTTGCCCAGCAGCCACAGGAAGCGTTCATAGGCCAGCCCGGCATCGTCTTGTAACGCATCGGGCACCGCCCCGATCAGGGCGTCGATATCCTTCGCCCCGTTGCGCATCCCCAGCCGCGCTTCCGCCAATGCCCGGTGCCCTTCGCTGACCAGCGGCAGCATCAGCTTCACATCGCCCGACAATCCGCGCCATAGCGCCATGTCGAGCCGCGCCTCGTGATGCGGCTTCAGGAGCTTGCCGTGCCGTTCGATGAAAAATTCATGATCGCGTTCGCCCAGATCGAAGCTGCGCCAGGCCAGAACGATTTCGGCCTGCGCCTCGCCCTGCTCCCCGGCCTGCAGCAGCGCGTCTGCGAAAAGCAGCACGCCGCTTCCGGTCTGCGGCGGCTCCTCACGGAAAAAGGCGATGATCTCGTCGCGCGGCAGCCCGGCCAGCGATCCTTCGCTGCGTTTGCGCAACAGCGACAACTCGGGCCAATGCGCATGGCTCGCGAGAAAGTCCGCCACCTCGCGCGCTTCGCCTCGCCCGGCGCGCAAGCGATACCATTCGATCAGCGCCGCCGCCGCCGGCCCATCGCGCGAGGCCAGCGCCTCGGCCCGCTCCCAATCGCCGCGATTCATCGCGTGAAGCGCGCTCGCCAGCGGCCTTGGCGCCTGTTCGCGCAGCGCCTCGGCAGCCGCAGGGCTGCTGAGCGCACAAAAAATCAAGGCCGCGATTCGCAACATCTCTTGCATTTCCTTTGGCAACGCCGGATAGACAGGCCCAGCATAGCGCCCGCATCCCTGCCTTCAATTCACAAAAACTTGGCAGCGGTGCGAACACCCGGTAGGGTCCGGCGCTGAAGCCATTTCCGGGCCATCCGCCTGCCTATGACAAGAAGGAGCGTCGCCATGTTCAAAGGGTCCATTCCCGCCCTGGTCACGCCGTTCAAGAACGGCGAACTGGATCTGGAGACACTCAAGAAGCTGGTCGAATGGCATATCGGCGAAGGCAGCAACGGCTTCGTTCCCGTCGGCACCACCGGCGAAAGCCCGACCCTGACCCATGCCGAACACGACGCGGTTGTGGATACGGTGGTGCGCGCCGCCGCTGGCCGCGTGCCGGTGATTGCCGGCGCGGGCAGCAACAACACTCTGGAATCGATCCGCCTGGCCCAGGCGGCGGAAAAATCCGGCGCCGATGCGATCCTCGTGGTCACGCCCTATTACAACAAGCCGACCCAGCGCGGCCTGATCGCGCATTACACAGCGGTGCATGATTGCTGCAACCTGCCGATCATCATCTACAATATCCCCGGCCGATCGGTCGTCGACATGAGCCCGGCAACGATGGGCGAGCTGGCCAAGCTGCCGCGCATCGCCGGTGTGAAGGATGCCACCGGCGATCTGGCCCGCGTGCCGCAACAGCGCATAACCTGCGGCAAGGATTTCATCCAGCTCTCGGGCGAGGATGCCACCGCGCTGGGCTACAACGCCCATGGCGGGCAGGGCTGTATTTCCGTCACTGCCAATGTGGCGCCCAAGCTCTGCGCCGAGTTTCAAGCGGCCACGCTGGCGGGCGATTATGCAAAAGCGCTCGACTATCAGGACCGGCTGATGCCGCTGCATATCGCGATCTTCATCGAGCCGGGGCTGGCCGGTGCGAAATACGCGATGTCGAAGCTCGGGCTCTGCTCCGAGGAAGTGCGCCTGCCGATCACCAACGTGTCCGATGAAACGCGGGGCCGGATCGACGACGCCATGCGCCACGCCGGGCTGATGAACTAGCAACTCGTAGGGTGTGTGCTTGCACGCACCTTTCGCTGCTAAACGCCAACCTCGATGATCGCCTTGGCCAGAATCGGGATCGTCGCGTCGTTGAGCCCGGCGATATTCATCCGGCTGTCTCCGATCATGTAGATCCCGTGTTCGACCCTGAGCCGCTCGACCAGCTCGGGCGTGGTGCCCAGCCGCGAGAACATTCCGCGATGCTGGGCGAGAAAACCGAACCGGTCCGATCCGGAAAGCTTCTGCAACTCGCCCGCCAGCTTTTCGCGCAGGCGCAACATGCCCAGCCGGGTTTCCTCCAGCTCCTCTTCCCACATCTTGCGCAGGGCCGGGTCGGTCAGGATCATGGTCACGACACGGGCGCCATGATCCGGTGGAAAGGAATAGTTCTGCCGGTTGAGGAAGGTCAGGTTCTCCTGCGCCAGCGCCAACTTGTCCTTTTCCGCGCTCACCGCCATCAGCAGGCCGGTCCGCTCGCGGTAGACGCCGAAATTCTTCGAACAGCTCGCCGCGATCAGAACCTCGGGGCAGGCCGCCGCCACCAGCCGCGTCGCCGCCGCATCCTCGCGCAAGCCATCGCCAAAGCCCTGATAGGCCAGGTCGATCATCGGCAACGCGCCCTTATCATTGAGGGTATCGACCACCTGTTGCCATTCAGTGAGGTTCAGGTTGGCGCCCGTAGGATTGTGACAGCAGCCATGCAGCAGAACCACATCACCGGCGCGCAGCCCCTGCAGATCCTCCATCATCCCGGCGAAATTCACCGCCCGGGTCTCACTGTCGAAATAGCGGTAGGCAATCGTTTCGATGCCGAGGTATTTGAGGATGCTCAGATGGTTGGGCCAGGTCGGATCGCTGACGAAAATCCGCGCTTCCGGGTTGGCCATGCGGATCAGCTCAAACGCCTGACGGCAGGCGCCGGTGCCGCCCGGCGTTGCCGCCGCAGCGACATGCGCGCGCGGCACGCTGCCATCCAGAACCAGATCGATCATCGCGTCGTGATAGGCCACATCCCCCACCAGCGCGACATAGCTCTTGGTGGTCTGGGTTTCCCAGAGCTGCTTTTCCGCCGCCTTCACTGCCCGCATGACCGGCGTGACCCCTTCGGCATTCTTGTAGACACCGACGCCCAGGTCGATCTTGCCGTCGCGATCATCGGTCTGGAACATGTGCATCAGCTGCATGATCTTGTCGACAGGTTGGCGGCTCAGCTTGTCAAACATCGTCATTCTCCAGTGTCCACGGGCAAGGTGGGGTAGGCGCCCCATTCGGTCCATGATCCGTCATAGACCGACCAATCGCTTTTGCCGATCCGCTCCATCGCCAGCGCCAGGATACACGCCGTCACACCCGACCCGCAGGTGGCGATCGCCGGTTTGGCAAGGTCCAGCCCGGCAGCCTCGAATCGCGCGCGCAGCGCGTCCGGGTCTTTCATCGTGCTGTCTTCGTTGAGTAGATCGCCAAAAGGGAGGTTCTTCGAGCTTGGAATGCGGCCCGCTCGCAACCCCGGCCATGGCTCCTCTTCCTTGCCGACAAACCGCCCGGCCGAACGCGCATCGACGATCTCGTAATCGCCCAGTTTCGACGCGGCAGAGACTTGTGTGACATCCCGCACCAAATGATTCTGAATCCGCACCGTCATGTGGCGATCACGCACCACCGGCGGCAGATCTTCGATCTCGCGGCCCTCGGCCCGCCATTTCGGAAAGCCGCCATCGAGTACGGCGATATTGTCCTGCCCCATCAGCCGAAACAGCCACCAGACCCGCGCTGCGCTCATCAGGCCATGCGTGTCATAGACCACAACCTGATGGCCGTCGCCCACGCCCATCGCCCTCATGCGCGACATGAATTTTTCGCTCGGCGGCGCCATGTGCGGCAGTTTTGAGCGCGCATCGGCTATGTCATCGATATCGAAGAACCGCGCGCCGGGAATATGCGCCGCCATGTATTCGGCCTGCGCATCGCGCCCATCGCCCGGCAGATAATAGGTGGCATCGAGAATGCGCAGATCCGGATCTTTCAGATGCGCCGTCAGCCAGTCTGTGGAAACAAGGGTTTTCGGATCGTCTGAAGCCATCTGCGCCCCCGTGGATGATGCCCTGTCTCCCTAGCGCGGGGTCGCGCGTTTCGCAAGGCCGCACACCGCTTGTGACGTGCCCTGCCCACTTCAAATTTGCAGCGCTTACCTGGCCATCATGTTGCGAACCACGCCAACGATCGCCAACACCACACCGCCGCCGACACCGCCCGAGGCGACCTGCCCCACGATCGCCCCAATGTCCATGCCGCCGCCGCTCGTGCTCATGCCCAGCACCGCCAAGATCTGACCACCAAGCCCGCCGCCAATGAGCCCGGCGAGCGAATTGACGATCGCACCCTGATTGAGGTTTTTCATGAGCCCGCCGGCGACGTTGCCGCCTATGGCGCCCGAAATCAGGCTGATCAACAGTTCCATTGTTTTCCTCCCAGGAGTCTAAACCAAATGCGTTACCAGGAGTTGACCTGCACGCCCCGGTCTCGCGGGCATCATGGCAAAGCCGCGCGCCTTGCCGAATGGGAGAAATGCGGGGTTATTCCCCGTGCCGCAAAAGCCGCTGTTTCTGCCGGCCCCAGTCGCGCTGGGCCTCGGTGGCGCGCTTGTCGTGCAGCTTCTTGCCCTTGGCGATCCCGATCTTCAGCTTGGCCTTGCCGCGATGGTTGAAATAGAGAACCAGCGGCACCAGCGTCATGCCCTTGCGCGCCGTAGCCTGCCACAACCGGCTCAATTCTTTCTTGGAAACCAGCAGCTTGCGCTTGCGCCGCTCTTCATGGCCAAAGGTCTTGGCCTGCACATAAGGGGCGATATAGCTGTTGACCAGCCACAGCTCGCCCTCGTCGACATGGGCATAGCTTTCGGCGATATTGGCATTGCCCTGACGCAACGATTTCACTTCGGAGCCTTCCAGCATGATGCCGCATTCGAGATCTTCCTCGATCGCGTAGTCGAAGCGCGCGCGGCGGTTTTCCGCCACGAGCTTGTAGTTGGGATTGTCGGGTTTGTTTGCCATGATCGCGCCTGATTACCGCCCCGGCAAGAAATCGGCAAGCTTTGTGAACGCCACCGTGCGCATCAAATCCGGGGGGTGACTCCCGGCTGCCGCCCGGCTGACATCCGCATGACATACGGCGCGGTATTGATGAACGCGGGGTTAACTTAACCCAGCGCGCGCTGCCCGAAGCCACTCTTAGTAATATCCAGACCAAGGCCCGCCCTTCATCTTGCCAAAAATATTCCGGGGGGTCCGGGGGGTTGGCCCCCCGGCCGCCGCCTGAAATACGCTGAGCCTGCTGCATACCATTGCACACAATTTTCGGGCTTACCCCGTCGTCAAAGGCTGGTAAAAGATGCCCCGACTCTCTGACGCCCGCAAAAGGAGCCGCCCCATGGCCGTCATCACCGAAGACCACCTGATCGAAAGCATCGCCGAGGGCCTGCAGTTCATCTCCTACTATCATCCGCCCGATTTCGTGCAGGCGATGACCGCCGCATGGCAGCGTGAAGAGAACAAGGGCGCGAAAGACGCGATGGCGCAGATCCTGGTCAACAGCCGGATGTGCGCCATGGGGCGCCGCCCGATCTGTCAGGACACCGGCGCGGCCAATATCCATATCAAGGTGGGTGTCGAGGCACCGCTGAAGCTGAAACGCTCGCTGCAGGAGATCGCCGACGAAGGTACACGCCGGGGCTATCTGCGCGATACCAACCCGCTGCGCGCCAGCGTCGTGATCGACCCGTTCGGCGAGCGCAAGAACTCGGGCGACAACACGCCCTGCATGCTGACGGTCGAGATGGTGGCGGGCGATACGGTCGAGGTCGAGGTCGCGGCCAAGGGCGGCGGCTCGGAGAACAAATCGAAATTCACCACGCTGAACCCGTCGGGAAGTGTCGCCGACTGGGTGGTCGAGACGGTGGAAACGCTGGGCGCGGGCTGGTGCCCGCCGGGTATCCTCGGCATCGGCGTCGGCGGCAATGCCGACAAGGTGATGGCGCTGGCCAAGCAGGCGCTGAGCGAGCCGATCGACATGGCCGAGCTGTTGCGGCGCGGGCCGCAGAACAAGGCCGAAGAGCTGCGCATCGAAATCTATGAGCGGGTCAACGCGCTGGGCATCGGCGCGCAGGGGCTTGGCGGCATCACCACGGTGCTGGACGTGAAGGTGAAAAGCTTCCCGACTCACGCGGCCTCGCTGCCCGTGGGACTGATCCCCAATTGCGCGGCGACGCGGCATGTGCATTTCACCCTCGATGGTTCCGGCCCGGCCACGTTCACCCCGCCGAACATGGACGATTATCCCGAAATCCTGCTCGATGCGGCGGGGGCGCAGAGCCGCAAGCTCGATCTCGACAACCTGACCGATGAGGTCGTGGCGTCGCTCACCCCCGGCGAGACGCTGCTGTTGCACGGCACGCTCTATACCGGGCGCGATGCGGCGCATAAGCGGATGATCGACATGCTGGATCGCGGCGAGGCTCTGCCGGTCGATCTACGCGGCAAGGCGATCTATTACGTCGGCCCTGTCGATGCCGTGGGCGACGAGGCGATCGGCCCGGCCGGCCCGACCACCTCGACACGGATGGACAAGTTTACCGACCGGATCCTCGCCGATACCGGGCTCAAGCTGATGGTCGGCAAGGCCGAGCGCGGGCCGGTGGCGCTGGAGGCGATTGCGAAACACAAGGCGGCCTATCTCATTGCCGTGGGCGGCGCGGCCTATCTGGTTTCAAAGGCGATCAAGGCGGCGAAGCCTGTGGCGTTCGAGGATCTGGGCATGGAAGCGATTTACGAGCTGAAGGTGCAGGACATGCCGGTGACCGTGGCGGTGGATACCAGCGGCAATTCGATTCACCGCACCGGCCCCGCGGAATGGAAGAAGAAGATCGCCGCGCGGGTTTGAACCGTAGGGTGCGTGCTTGCACGCACCTACCGGCGACGAAGGTGCGTGCAAGCACGCACCCTACGCCAGCGCGTCCCGCAGCGCGCCGTGCACGCCTGTTGCAGCGGCGACCACGCCGGGCAGCAGCGGGCGCGGGTTGTTGAACCTGAGGCCCTGGCCGTGCCGATCAGACACAAGCGCGCCCGCCTCTTCCAGCAGCAGCGCGCCGGCGGCGATATCCCATTCCCAGCTGTCGCGCAGCGTGATCATCGCATCGAACCGCCCCTGCGCCACCAGCGCGAGGCGGTAGGCCAGCGACGGTCGATAGACCCGTTCGACCAGCGGCACCTGCCCCGCCTTCCAGTATTCCGGGCGCATGGCGGGGCGGGCCGACAGCATGGTCGCGCCCGACAGATCGGTGCGCACCGAGCCGTGGATCGGCGCGTCGTTGAGCGTGGCCCCGGCACCGCTGGCCGCGGCAAACAGCCGCTCGAGCATCGGCAGAAAGACCACGGCAGCGATCACCTTGCCATCTTCGGCGACAGCCAGCGAATGCGCCCAGGTGCGCCCGCCTTCGATGAAGTTTCGGGTGCCGTCGATCGGATCGACGATGAACACCCGCTTGCGGCCAAGCCGGGCGGCATCGTCCTCGCTCTCCTCCGAGAGCCAGCCGTAATCGGGGCGGGCGGCGCGCAGACGGTCTTCCAGCATCCGGTTCACCGCCAGATCGGCCTCTGTCACCGGGCCGGCATTGTCGGGCTTGTCTTCCGAGATGTATTTGCCGCCGAAGAAGCCGCTGGCGATCTTGCCCGCGTCCTCAGCGACCGCGCGCAACAGTGCGAGATCACGCACCGGCAAGGGTCAGCCCTTCGACCAGGAGCGACGGCACCACGCGGCTGAGCCATTGCCGCGCATCATTGGCGGGGACCAGGCTGCGCAGCATGTCATTGAGATTGCCGGCGATGGTGCATTCGTTGACCGGCCATTTGATCGCGCCGTTTTCGACCCAGAAGCCCGAGGCGCCGCGCGAGTAATCGCCGGTGTTGGGGTTGATGGTGGAGCCGATCAGCGAGGTGACGAGCAGGCCGGTGCCCATCTCGGCCAACAAATCATCGCGGCTCTGCGCGCCCTGTGTCAGCGCCACGTTCGACACGCTGGGCGAGGGTGCGCCGCCGGGCGAGCGGCTGGCGCTGGCGGTGCTTTGCATCCCGAGCTTGCGGGCATTGGCAAGATCGAGCGTCCAGCCGGTCAGCACGCCATCCTCAATGATGGCGCGCCGCGCCGTGGGCAGGCCTTCGGCGTCGAACGGGCGCGAAGAGGGGACGCGCACGCGATGCGGATCCTCGATCAACGACAGCCCGTTGGGCAAGACCTGCTCACCCAGCTTTTCGCGCAGGAAGCTTTGGCCGCGCGCCACCGAGGCGCCGTTGACCGCGCCGAGCAGATGCCCGATCAGCGAGCTGGAAATGCGTTCGTCAAACAGCACCGGAAAGGCGCCGGTGGGCGGCTGGCGCGAGTCGAGCGCGGCCACGGCACGTTCGCCGGCGGTGCGGCCAATCTCTTCGGCGCTGCGCATGTCGGCGGCGAAGATGCGGCTGTCGCCGTCATGGTCGCGCTCCATGCCGCTGCCTTGCCCGGCGATGGCGACGGCATAAAGCGAATGCGACGTGCGGGCGTAACCGCCGGAAAAGCCGTTGGACGCGGCGAGATGCACGGTTTGCGCGGAATAGCCGGCGCTGGCCGACTGGATCTGCGACACGCCCTTGACGGCGAGCCCTGCCGCCTCGGCGGCCAGCGCGCTCTCTTGCAATTCAGCCGGATCGGGCTCGTCGCCCTGTTCCGAAAGCTCCAGCGCAGCGATGTCCCAGTGTTGCGCCAGCTGGTCGGGATCGGCGAGGCCGATATGCGGGTCTTCGGGGGCTTCGCGGGCCATGGCGATGGCGCGTTCGGCCATGGTCGCCAATGTCTCGGGGCGGGCATCGGAGGAGGACACCATCGCCTGACGCTGCCCGACCAGCACCCGCAGCCCGAGGTCGATGCCCTCGGCGCGTTCGGCATGTTCCAGCCGCCCCTCGCGCACGTCGATCGAGATCGAGCGGCCCTCCACCACCATCGCATCGGCGCCGTCGGCACCGGCCTTTCGGGCGGCGTCAAGCAGAGCCTGTGACAGGGTTTCGGGCGTCTGGGTCATGCGGGGGTGTCCTTCGCTTTGCCACACTGAGGTAGACCGCATGCGGCGCAGGTTCAAGGGCGGGCAAGTGCGGACCACAGAGAACGCCCGCCCGCGATCGCACCCCGGGGCGTTTATGGCGATTGCGGTCCGTTCAGCGCAGGCGTTGGCCGTTGGCCAGAACCTCGCCGGTCTTCTTCACCTCGATCTGAGAGCTCAGAACGTCTTCGCCCTCCCCCGGCTTGGCGAACATCGCCAGCATCATCCGCGCGCCCGCGGCCTCATCTTCGCCGATCAGGCCGATGGCGATCAGCCGGTCGATCAGGCCATTGGCGCCCTTGAGCATGAACGACGCCTGCCCATCGGGCGCGGGCGCACCATCGAACGTGACCATGTCGGAGAAATCGAGCGTGAAATCGCCCGTGCCGGTCAGCTCGGCGCCAACCGCCGCGAGCGTCAGGCCGTTCAGCGTGACCCGGTCGAGCGTGACCGGCAATTCAGGCGGTTCGGTCCCGGCCATGATCGCCCGGATATCGAGGAACTCGAACAACAGCCGCGCCTCGGCCGCGATATCCAAGGCGATCGTCATCGGATCGCGCGGCAGCCCGGCGGCGGGATCGACAAGGCTCCAGAGCCCCTCGTCGAGGGTCAGCCCGTTCAGCGCCAGCTTGAACACGGCGTTCTGCGCGGCTTCGGATTGCAACAACGGCAGGGTGAATTGCGAGACCACGCTCTCGCCGTTCAGCAAAATCGAAATCGGCAAGCCTGCCACGTTCCCGCCGACCTCGAATGCCCCGGCAGAGCCGCGCATGTCGGCCCCGGTTTCGTCGATCCGCAGCGTCACGTCGTAATCCTCGGCGCTGGTGGTCTGGCGTGCCAGCACCGAACCGCCGAGCAGGGTTTCCTCGGAGGACCGGGACTGTGCGGTGAAGGTCCGCAGCGACACCGACGCCCCGTCGCGCAACTGGCTGTGCAGCGCCAGCAGGTCGA
>CBDUGF010000100.1:0-14295 GCA_965366835.1 uncultured Rhodobacterales bacterium | reverse complement strand
CCCCGCTTGAGCCCGTGTGTGGGGGCTGGCCCCCGCTTGAGCCCGTGTGCGGGGGCAGCGCCGCCACCGGCGCCCCCCGCCTCAATTGATCCCGTTGGCCTGTTGCAACTCACGCACATATGCAACGATCGCGCCGACATCGGCCTCGGTCAGCCCGCTCACCGGGGCCATGTCGCCAAACGGCCAGTGATGCGCGCGCACCCCGTTCTGCACCGCCAAGACAAAGGCATAGTCGGCATGATGCGCCGGTTCATAGATCCTGTGGACCAGCGGCGGCCCCTTGCGCTTGAGCCCGCCCGCATTCTCGCCATGGCATTCGGCGCATTTCGCCACAAAGGCCCGTTCGCCCATCTGCGCCCGTTCGCTCAGCGTATCCGGCAACACCGGCGAAATGATCGTCTCGCTGTCGGCGCCGCCGGATGCCAGCGCAGACCCGCCGCCCTGCATGGCTTGCGTGCCATCCGCCATCCGGTCTCCCGGCCGCACCAGCCAGATCGCCACAATTGCGGCCAGCCCGCCCATAAGGGCAATCGAAATCCATTTCGTCACACCACATCCTCCGCTGAAAGCCACTTGCCAAATGCCACCTTCCGGCACCGGAAGGTCAAGTCACGCAAAAGTCAGAACAAACCTGTTGCCGGTATTGCCGGTCAGAAACTGCCAACCGTTCCGCGCCTTCCCGACGGGCGCGCGCCTCGGCTTCAGGCGTTTCTTGTCAGCCGCGAATGAGCTTGGCGAACGGATCGAACATCGCCTCGTTGGAGCAGATCACCGCGCCATCGTCGAGAATGCGACCCGCCGGATCGAGCGGCTCGATCATCCCGCCGGCCTCGCGCACGATCACCAGACCCGCGGCCAGGTCCCAGGCGTTGAGCCGCCGCTCCCAGAACCCGTCGAAACGCCCGGCCGCGACATAGGCCATGTCGAGCGCCGCCGAACCGAAACGCCGCACCCCGGCGCATCCGGGCAGCACACGGCCCAGATCCTTCAGCGTTTCCGGCAGATCGGCGCGCCCGCCAAAGGGCAGGCCGGTGGCGAACACGCATTCGATCATCTTGCGCCGCCCCGAGACCCGCAGCCGCTGGGCATTGTTCAGCCAGGCGCCCTCGCCCTTTTCGGCATAGAACATCTCGTCCTTGGCCGGGTCATAGATCACCCCCGAAACGATCTGCCCCTTGTGTTCCAGCGCAACCGAGATCGCCCAATGCGGCAGCCCGTGCAGGAAATTGGTGGTGCCGTCCAGCGGGTCGACGATCCAGCGCCGGGTCGGATCGTCGCCGTCCTCGCCACCGGCCTCCTCGGCCAGCCAGCCATAGGTCGGGCGCGCGCCGCGCAGCTCTTCCTTCAGGATGCCTTCGGCCCGGATATCGGCGCGGCTGACGAAATCGCCCGCCCCCTTCATGCTCACCTGCAGGTTCTCGACCTCGCGGAAATCCTTGACCAGGCTGCGCCCCGCCTTGCGTGCCGCCTTCATCATGATGTTGAGATTCGCACTGCCCTGCATCGGCCCGGCTCCTAGGTTGGTCAGAGCGCGCGTATAGCCCCGGATCGCCCCGTTGCCAAGGGCAACGCGGCTTTCATCTGCTTGGGCCGCGGATGCGCACGGCACCGCGCCCGCGCCCCGGCCTCACCCGCGTTGCAGCCGCACCGGGATCTCGCGCGCCAGCTTGAGGAAATGCGCCATGTAGGGCTTGTCGCCGTCATCGTCCCGGATCGCCGCATAGAGCCGCTTGGTCAGACCATCCCTGGTGATCGGCCGGGTCACGTAATCGCTGGAATATCGCACCTCTCGCACCACCCAGTCGGGCAGCACCGCGACACCCCGGTTCGACGCCACCAACATCAGGATCACCGCCGTCAGTTCCACCTGCCGCACGGCGCGCGGTTCCACCTTTGCCGGCATAAGGAGCTCGGTAAACACATCCAGCCGGTTGCGCTCCACCGGGTAGGTGATCAGCATCTCGTCACGGAAATCCTCGGCCTCGACGAATGCTTTCTGTGCCAGCGGATGGCTCGCCGCGGCCACGAAAACCGGCGCGTAATCAAACAGCGGGCGAAACCCGACCCCGGGAAGCTTTTCCGGGTCCGACGAGATCACCACATCGACATCCTCGCGCCCCAGGGCGGGCAGCGCATCGAACGCCAGGCCCGGGCGGATATCGACATCGACATCGCCCCAGGCCTTGCGGAATTGTTCCAGCACCGGAAACAGCCATTCGAAACAGGCGTGGCATTCGATGGCGATATGCAGCCGCCCGGCGCTGCCCTCCCTGAGTCCCTCGAATTCGGCCGCCAGCGCCTCGATCTCGGGCAAGACCCTTTCGGCGGTCCTGAGCAGGCGCTGGCCCGCCGCCGACAGGCGCAACGGCTTGGTGCGCCGCACGAACAGCTCGACCCCGGCCTGATCCTCGATCCCCTTGATCTGATGCGAAAGCGCCGATTGGGTGATGTTGAGCTGCTCGGCGGCGCGCGCCAGCCCGCCGGTCTCGTGGATCGCCCGTATGGTGCGCAAATGACGAAATTCGATATGCATTGGCTGGTCCGATTGCGGCCCGTTTCTGAGCCGTCCTCATATAGAAGGTGAATTCATTGAGTTTGTTTCATGAAAAAATCTGCGCCACAAGTGGGGAAACCCAATCAAGCGAGACGCAACATGGCCCCGAACATTTCTCTTGAGTTCTTCCCGCCGCAAAACCTCGAAGGCTCGTTCCGGCTGTGGGACACGATCCATGCGCTGGCACCGCTCAATCCGCGCTTCGTCTCGGTGACATATGGCGCCGGCGGCACCACCCGCGATCTCACCCGCGAAGCGGTGTGCACGATCAACAAGGCCACCGGCCTCGCGGTTGCGGCCCATCTCACCTGCGTCGATGCCAGCCGCACCGAAACGCTCGAGATCGCCGAGCAATACGCCGCCTCGGGTGTGAACGAGATCGTCGCCCTGCGCGGCGATCCGCCCAAAGGGTCGGACGGCTTTCGCCCCCATCCGGAGGGGTTTGCCAATTCCGTCGAGCTGATCGAAGCGCTGGCCGCGACCGGCAAGTTCACCCTGCGCGTCGGCGCCTATCCCGATCGCCACCCCGAAGCGCGCGATACGCGCGCCGATATCGACTGGCTGAAAGCTAAGCTCGACGCCGGCGCGGATGAAGCGATCACCCAGTTCTTCTTCGAGGCAAACACCTTCCTGCGCTTCCGCGATGCCTGCGACAAGGCGGGCATCACCAAGCCGATCACCCCCGGCATCCTGCCGATCGAGAACTGGACCGGCGCGCGCAATTTCGCGCGGCGCTGCGGCGCATCGGTTCCGGCCTGGCTCGACGACGGCTTCGCCAAGGCGGCGCGTGACGGGCGCGAAGACCTGCTGGCCACGGCGCTCTGCACCGAGCTGTGCTCGGACCTGATCGACGAAGGCGTCGAGAACCTGCATTTCTACACCCTCAACCGCCCCGAGCTGACCCGCAACGTGTGCCACGCGCTCGGGTTGACGCCGCAGGTGCAGTTGCAGAACGTCGCGTAACCGGCTGCCGCCCGGTCTGGACGCTCCCCCGGAGCGGCCCTAGCATTTCCCTTGGGAACAGGGAGAGCAACCATGGCCGACACGCGCAACTACGCCGAGAGCTTCAACGATCTGGCGAAGATCGACGACATCCTGTCGATGTCGGGTCTGGAGTTCATGCTGGCAATCAAGGAAGGCCGCCTGCCCGGCCCGCCGATCGGGCGCACCATGGGCTTCTGGCCAACCCATGTCGAGGATGGCAAGGTGATCTTCACCGGCGCGCCGGGCTTTGAGGTGATGAACCCGATCGGAACGGTGCATGGCGGCTGGTACGGCACCGTGCTCGACAGCTGCATGGCCTGCGCGATCCAGACCAAGGTGCCGAAAGGCTCGACCTATACCACGCTCGAATACAAGGTGAACATCATCCGCCCGATCCCGATGGACATGGCCGTGAACGCCATCGGCACGGTGCATCACGCCGGACGCTCCACCGGCATCGCCGATGGCGAAATCCGCGGGGTCGAAGATGGCAAGCTCTACGCCACCGGTTCGACCACCTGCATCATCATGAAGATGACCTGACGGCCTCCAGCGGTTGCGCCGCCTGACGGCGTCGCCGGGTTTGCGGATTTGCGCCGCCTGACGGCGTCGCCAGGGGGGCCTCGCTTCGCTCGGCCCCAAAAAGCGGGCAGGTGCTGCGCCCGACATCAGGCGGCTCACCGGGTTCGAGTGATGGCGTTCGAGTATTTTTGCCAAGAAAAAGGATTGGTCGGTCTTCCTCGGCACCCTGCATTTTTTCTTGGCAAAAATACTCATCCCGACCGCGGCAACCGGCGCAACATCGGCGATTCCGATCCCCGGGCCCGATCCCGGGAGCCAGGGCTCAGTCGATCAGCGCACCATGTACCAGCGCCTTCAGCTCGGCGCGGGACGGATAGGAGGATGACGGCACCAGCTGGGTGAAGAACACCGCCGTCAGCTCCTCGACCGGGTCGGTCCAGAAATAGGTGCTGGCCATGCCGCCCCAGCCGAAATCGCCCACCGAGCCGGGCGAAAGCGCCAGCGCCGGATCGAGCACGATGCCGCCGCCGATGCCGAACCCCATGCCGCTCATCGGCATTTCCGAAAACGTCTTTGCCCCCATCGAGGCGATATCTCCGGTGAGGTGGTTGCGCCGCATGAAGCCCAGCGTGCGCGGGCCCAGCAGCCGCACCCCGTCGAGCTCGCCGCCGCGCCGGATCATCTCTCCGAAGCGGAGATAGTCGTCGAGCGTCGAACACAGGCCGCCACCGCCCGAGTGGCAGCTCACCTGGCCCTGGCGAAAGGCGCTGGCCTCGGCTGTCTCAAGCAGCGCCAGCGGGTCATCCTCGGTCTTGGTATAGCAATCGGCGAAACGTCCGAGCTTGTCCTGCGGCACGGCGAAATGGGTATCCTTCATGCCCAACGGCTCGAACACCCGCTCGCGAAACACCTGATCGAGCGTCTTGCCGGTGATCACCTCGATCACCCGGCCGATGATATCGATCCCGACCGAATATTCCCAGCGCGCGCCGGGCTGAAACGCCAGGGGCTGCGCCGCCGCCCGGTCGCACATGTCGGCCAGCGCGCCGACACGCGGCCCGAAATCGATCTTGTTCGCGGCATAGATCTGCGACGCCAGCCCGGGATTGAACGCATAGGTCATGCCCGAGGTATGGGTCAGCAGCTGGTGCAGCGTCGGTACTGCCGCAGGTTCGGTCTGATCGGCCTGACCGGCCGCGGGGATCAGCGCCCGCATCTTTGCGAATGCCGGGATGTATTCGCTCACCGGGGTGTCGAGATAGACCTCGCCGCGCTCCAGCAGCATGGCGAAGACCACAGAGGTCACCACCTTGGTCATCGAATAGATCCGCACGATGGTGTCGCGCTCGTAGGGCAGCCCCTTTTCGACCGAGCGCAGCCCATCCAGGCCGAGATAGGCGATCTCGCCGCGCCGCGCCAGCAGGAAAGAGCCGCCGGTATAGCGCCCGCCCTCGCGGTTCGCTGCCATCCAGGCATCGATCCGCTTCAGCCGTTCGGCATCGAGCCCCAGCGCCGCGCTCATACTTCGAGCCATTCCTTGCGCACGGCGTCATTGGCCATCAGCTCTTCCGGCGTACCCTCGAACACCATGTGGCCATGCCCCATCACATAGACTCGCGTCGCCACCCTGAGCGCGATGGTCAGCTTCTGCTCGACCAGCAGGATCGACACGCCGCGCTTGGCGATCATCTCCAGCATGTCGCCGACCTGTTCGACGATCTTCGGAGCCAGCCCCTCGGTCGGCTCGTCGATCATGATGAAATCCGGATCGCCCATCAGCGACCGGCACACCGTCAGCATCTGCTTCTCGCCGCCCGACAGCACCGAGGCCTCGATATCGGCACGCTCGCGCAGGTTGGGAAACTGCTCGAACATATTCTCCATCGACCAGCGGCCATCGCCATCCTTCTGGCCCGGCTTCAGCCCCAGGATCAGGTTCTGCCGCGTGGTCAGCCCCGGAAAGATGTCGCGGTTCTCGGGCACATAGCCGATGCCCGCCTTGGCGATCTCGTAGCTCGGCTTGCCGGCCAGCTCCTCGCCGCGAAACCTGACCGATCCCTTCGGCGTGACCTCGCCCATCACCGCCTTGCAGGTGGTCGAGCGGCCGACACCGTTGCGCCCCAGAAGGGCGACGATCTCGCCCTCGCCGACATGGAAATTCACCCCCTGAAGGATGTGGCTCTTGCCGTAATAGGCATGCATGTCGGTGACTTCCAGCATCGCGCTCATGATGCGTCCTCCAGCGGGGTGCCGAGATAGGCTTCCTGCACCGCCTTGGAGGCGCGCACCTTCTCGGGCGTATTGCTTTCGATGATCTCGCCATAGACCAGAACGCTGATCCGGTCGGCAAGATCAAAGATCACCCCCATGTCATGCTCGACCACGATCAGCGTCTTGTTCTCCGTCACCTTGCGGATCAACTCGACGATCAGATCGGTTTCCGAATGGCTCATCCCGGCGCAGGGTTCGTCGAGCATGACGATATCGGCGCCGCCCGCGATGGTGATGCCGATCTCCAGCGCGCGCTGTTCGGCATAGGCCAGCGCCCCGGCGATCATGTTGCGCCGGTTCGACAGGTTGATCTGGTCGAGAATGGCATCGGCCCGCTCGGTCAGCCGCTTCTGCCCGTTGACCATGTGCCAGAAGCTGTATCTGTAGCCCTCCGACCACAGCAGCCCGCAGCGCACGTTCTCGAACACAGTCATGTTGTGGAAGATATTGGTGATCTGGAAGCTGCGCGACAGGCCCATGCGGTTGATCTCGAACGGTTTCATGCCGCTCACATCCTTGCCGTGCAGATGCACGCTGCCCGAGGTCGGGCTGTATTTCCCGGTGATCAGGTTGAACAGCGTCGATTTACCGGCCCCGTTCGGGCCGATGATCGCATGGCGCTCGCCCTTGGCGATCGAGAGGTTCACGTCCTGGATGATCTTGGCCAGGCCAAAGCTCTTGGAAAGATTGCGCAGTTCAATCGCTGGCGTGCTCATGATGCGCCTCCTTGCAGTGTGGTGGCCTCGTCCCAGGCCGCTTTCAGCATCGGGGCAAGCTTGTTGAGCGCGTAAGCTCCGGCCACGAAGATCACGATGGCGCTCAGCGACGGCATGATGCCGTGGCTGTCGAAGCTGAACCCGAACAGGCTCATTTCGCTCTCGCCGATCCCGGCGTTGCGGATGTGAAACAGGATTTCAAGGAACGCCGCACCGCCCAGCACCACCATCAGCGCCGGAATCGCCATCAGGGCGTAGGGTTTGATCAGCAGGCCGAACTTGCCGGTCTTCCAGGGCAGGATATGGATCGCCAGAAGCCCGGTCAGCCCGAACGGGAAGAACATCACCGTCGCCAGGAACAGGATGCCCAGATAGAGCGACCAGATTTCCGTATACAGCCCCAGCACGGTTTGCAGCAGGGTGAACACGATCGCCCCGATGATCGGGCCGACGAAAAAGCCGACCCCGCCAAGGAAGGTCACCAGCAGGATCGAGCCGCTGGTGGCAAGATTGAGGTTCTCCTCGGTCAGGATCTCGTAGTTGATGGCAAACAGCGCCCCGGCGATGCCGGCGAAAAAGCCTGACGCGCAAAAGCTCATCCAGCGCACATGGCGTTGGCTGTAGCCAAGGAATTCGGCGCGTTCCTCGTTGTCGCGCACCGCGTTGGCGATCCGCCCGATCGGCGTGCGCGAATAGAGATACATCCCCAGCGCCGCGATCAGCAGCCATGTCGCCGTCAGGTAATAGACCTGTTGCTGTTGTCCGAAATCCAGACCGAAGAATTCAAGCATGTCGGTGCGATCACCGCTGACGCCTTCCTCCCCCCCGAAAAAGATCACGATGATCACCGAACAGGCCGCGACAAGCTCGCCCACCCCGAGCGAGATCATCGCAAACACGGTGCCCGCCCTCCGGGTCGAAAACGATCCGATCAGAAAGGCAAAGAAAAGCCCGAAAAGCCCGCCGAAAATCGGCAGGAACGGCAATGGCAACCAGGGGTCTTCGCTCACCCAGTTCAGGACATGCATCGAGAAGAAACCGCCCAGCCCCATATAGACCGCATGGCCGAAACTCAGCATGCCGCCCTGCCCCAGAAGCATGTTGTAGCTCAGCGCGAAAACGATGGTGATCGCCATCTGGTTCATGATGGTCAGCGCCGAGCCCGATCCGAACAGTATCGGCAGCAGCATCAGGAACACGGCGGCAATGGCCCATGGCAGGACATGGTTCAGCGCGACCAGTCGGCGGGTGCCCGCGGTCAACGGCGTTGTGGATGGGGTGCTCATGTTTCACGCTTCCCGAACAGGCCCTGCGGGCGCAGCACAAGGACGATGACCATCAGCAGATACGGCAGGATGTCGGATATCTGTGGCAAGGTCAGGGTCCAGAGATCCTGCCAGGCACTGTCCCAGATCGGCTCCGGCTTGGTGAACCCGAGGCCGGTCAGGATATCTTCCATCCGCACGTTATAGGTTTTGGCGAAGGTGGTGATCCAGCCGACCAGCAGCGACGCCAGCAGCGCGCCCCAGAGGCTGCCAAGCCCGCCGATCACGATGGTCACGAACACGATCGAGCCGAGCAGGAACGCCATGCCCGGAAATGTGCCCAGAACCGGCCCGGCAATCACCCCGGCCAGCCCGGCCATCGCCGTGCCGACACCGAACACGCCCATGAACACCATCGGCACGTTGTGGCCCAGGTTCTGCACGGTTTCGGGATAGGAGAGAGCGGCCTGAATGGTCATGCCGATGCGGGTCCTGGTGAGAATGTAGAGCAGCACCAGGAACAGGCCCACGGCGATGAAGATCATGAAGACCTTGTAGGCCGGGAAGGTATTGCCCGCGATCGCAAAGGCCGCGAAATCCAGCGCCTCTGGCGGTTCATAGGGCATCTGTTGGCGGCCCCAGAAGAATTGCACCGCTTCCTCGATCAGAAGCGCCAGACCAAAGGTGAAGATCAGTTCGGGCACGTGGCCGTATTTATGCACCCTTCGAAGCCCGTATCGCTCGATCAGCGCGCCGATCACCCCGACAATGACAGGGGCAATGATCAACCCGGCCCAGAACCCCGTATAGGTGCTGATCTGATAGGCGAAATAGGCTCCCAGCATGTAGAAACTGGCATGGGCGAAGTTCAGCACACCCATCATCGAGAAGATCAGCGTGAGCCCGCTGCACAGCATGAAGAGCAACAGCCCCGTGACGAGCCCGTCCAGGATATTGACGATAAAGAGCGACATCAGATGCGGTTCCCTGCCTTCGGTCGGTTCAGTGATGTGGTATTGATCGGAGAATAACAGGCCCGGGCCGCGCGATTGGCGGCCCGGGCCGATAGCACCCGTGGCTTACGGGCGTTCCATCTCACAGGTCGTCGGCAGGTCGGCACCGGCCTGTTCAACCTTGCTTTCCAGGTTCATGCCATAGCCCGAATTGTCGTAGTCATACGGCGCTTCGACCTTGTCATGCGCAAAGATGATCACGTCCTGGATCAGCTGGTGATCGGTGTCGCGCATCGTCATCTTGCTGCCCCAGAGGCTGTCCTCGAAGGTCATGCCTTCCAGCGCCATGGCCACCTTTACAACGTCGTCGGCGGTGCCGGCTTCGTCGATCGCCCTGGCCAGCATCTGGATCACGTTGGTGATCCGGGTCTGGCTCATGTTGCCGTCGGGATACTTGGCCTTGAAGGCCTTGATGTATTCCTGCGCCTCGGGCCGCGCCGGCGGCAGATCGTCGCCTTCGCTGACCAGTCTCAGGCTGCCCACACCGCTTTCGCCAAAGGCTGCGGTGATCCCGTCAGCTGCGGCGTAATAGGTATAGATCGGGCCCGTGAAGCCGTTTTCCAGAACCGCCTTGCCGAGGCCCAGCATGTCCGAACCCCAGTTGCCGGTGATCATTGCATCGGCACCCGAAGCCACGATCTTGCGGGCGTAAGGCGTGAAGTCCTTGACCTTGCCGATCGGGTGCAGCTCGTTGCCGACGATCTCGATGTCGGGACGCTTCTCGCCCAGCATGCTGACCGCGGCCGAAGCCACCGCCTTGCCGAAGCTGTAGTCCTGGCCGATGACATAGATCTTCTTGATCGCATCATTCTGCGCGATCACATCGGTCAATGCGTCCATCTTGATGTCGGCATTGGCGTCAAAGCGGAAGTGCCAGAAGTTGCACTTCTCGTTGGTCAGCGCCGGATCGACAGCCGAATAGTTCAGGAACAGAACCCGGCTGTCGGGGTTGCGGTCATTGTGCTTGGCAATCGCGTCGGTCAGCGCGTTGGCCACGCCCGAGCTGTTGCCCTGCGCGACATAGCGGATGCCCTGGTCGATCGCGACCTGGAGCTGGATCAGCGATTCCTTCGGGCTGATCTTGTTGTCGAACGCCACGATCTCGAACTTGCGCCCGCCGAGCACGCCGCCAGGTTCATTCACCAGCTTCTCGGCGGCGAATTCATACTGGTGCAGCCCGTTCACCCCGGTCGAGGCAAACGGCCCCGACAGCGGATCGATATAGGCGATCTTGATGGTGCCCGAGTGGCTCTCGGCATAAGACGCAGACGCCGCCACACCGGCAACAACTGCGCTCAGAACAAGTTTCTTAAACGATTTCATATGGTTTTTCCTCCCATGATTGGATCAATACAGCGCCCACAGACATGTTTCCGCCCGTTGTTGGCGCGCTGCTGCGTCCGGGGTCTCTGAACGGTGCGCTCGCGGGCATCGCCTGCGTCGCCTCGCACCCCGGGTGTTTTCAATGTCGCTCGTTCCTCCCTGATCGTCGGCGCCCGAGAATTGCGGTGTCTTCCGCGGATATTGTCCCCCGCAATCCGCAGGTCCGCGCACCGGACTGCGGTGCCCATTAAAGAAAGAGCGGGTGCAGTAACTCAAGGCTTTGTTTGGCGCGCGGTTCATAACGTGGCGTCAGATTTCCCTCATCCCGCATCACCAATGCGATCGCACTTTCCATCTCCACTCTAGCGCGCCGCCGCCAACAGGCAACCTATGCTTGTCGGGAAATGCGACGAAGACCTGCGCCAAAAATCGGCCAACGCGCCGCCGCAGGAGTTGTGTCTTTTTCCGGGTAATCCACAACTTCTTGAGGTTATCCCCAACAAATTGCTTTACACGTCGCGCTTGCCGCCGCACCATATCTCGTAGAGGCGGTGGGCAATGTCCCACTCCCTAGAGCAGGCACCAAGCGCTGGGAGCGCTGCCAGATCCCAGCGCAAAACAAAGAAAGAGGTGGCGACATGGCCTTTTCCGAGCAGTTTCTGGAAGACGATCTTCATCCCATCGACATCGTCGAAAGCCTCGCGGCGCATCACGATTGGGATTTCGACCGCATCGCCGAGGATCAGATCGCCATGGCCGTCGAGGGCCAGTGGCGCACCTATTCCATCACCCTGGCCTGGTCTGGCTATGACGAAACCCTGCGCATGGTCTGCACCTTCGAGATGGAACCCCCCGCCGACAAGCTGCCGGCGCTCTATGAAATCCTCAACGCGGTCAATGATGAATGCTGGGCCGGCGCCTTCACCTTCTGGGCCGAACAGAAGCTGATGGTCTATCGCTATGGTCTGGTGTTGGCCGGCGGGCAGATGGCCAGCCCGGATCAGATCAATACGCTGATCTCGGCGGCGGTGGTCAGCGCCGAGCGCTATTACCCCGCCTTCCAGCTTGTCGTCTACGGCGATCGCCGCCCGAAAGACGCGCTGCAGATCGCCATCGCCGAAGCCTACGGCCGCGCCTGACGCGCGCGTGCCGTCATGCGACCCGTTTTCGTCTGGAGCTTCGCGCTCTTCAACCTCGCGATCCTGCTCTGGGGTCTCGCCCTCATTCTGATCGACGCCGGAATCCTGCCCGGCCATGTCGCCTGGTTCGACATGTTCGGGCGTTTTTTCGTCTATGAATCCATCGCGCTGCTGGCAATCACGGTCAATCTGACGCTGGCGATCCTGGCGCTGATGTCGCGGCGCAGCTGAAGCGTTTCAGGTTTGCATTGAAGCATGTGGACCGACATGCGCGTTCGAGCGGCGCGCGAGAGGCTGCGCATTTCGAGTCCGCCTTGACCTGAAACGCTCAGGCCCGGCACACCCGCCATTGCCGCCTCGCCAAAGCCGCCGTAACATCCTTCATTCAGGCGATGTGCAGCGACGAAAAGGGGGATGCCGTGACATTCGATGAAATAGCCGATTCGGGCCTGGTGCTGCTGGGTTGTGGCAAGATGGGCTCGGCCATGCTCGAGGGCTGGCTCGAAGGCGGCTTGCCGCCTGCGTCGGTCCATGTGCTCGATCCCGCGCCCTCCGTTTGGCTGCGCGCCACCGGGGTGCATCTCAACGGCTCCCTGCCCGCGGCCCCCGCTATCGTGCTGATCGCCGTCAAGCCGCAGATGATGGCCTCGGCGCTGCCGGTGCTGGCGCCCCTGGGCAACGGCGAGACCATCTTCCTCTCCGTCGCCGCCGGCACACCGATCGCGCATTACGAGGCCACGCTCGGCGCCGATACCCCGGTGATCCGCGCCATGCCCAACACCCCCGCCGCCATCGCCAAGGGCATCACCGCGATGATCGGCAATGCCCATGCCTCCGCCGCCGCGCTCGATATGGCCGAGGCCCTGCTCTCGGCGGTCGGTGCCGTGGTCCGGCTCGATTCAGAGGCCCAGATGGACGCGGTCACCGGCCTCTCCGGCTCCGGCCCGGCCTATGTGTTTCACCTGATCGAATGCATGGCCGCCGCTGGCGTGGCCCAGGGCCTCGCCCCCGATCTCGCGATGCAGCTGGCCAAGGCCACGGTCGCGGGCGCCGGCGCGCTGGCGATGCAGGGCTCCGACAGCCCCGAACAGCTGCGCATCAACGTGACCTCGCCCAACGGCACCACCCAGGCGGGACTGGAGGTGCTGATGAACCCCGAAACCGGCCTGCCGCCGCTGATCGAAAAAACCGTCGCCGCCGCCACCCACCGCTCGCGGGAGCTGGCCAATGGCGGATGAGATCAGCTTCGACGATTTCCTCAAGGTCGACATCCGCGCCGGCACCGTGATCCGCGCCGAACCCTACCCCGAGGCGCGAAAACCTGCTATCAAACTGTGGATCGACTTCGGCCCCGAGATCGGCGAGCGCAAGTCCTCGGCGCAGATCACCGACCATTACACACCCGAGGCCCTGATCGGTCGTCAGGTCATGGCCGTGGTCAATTTTCCGCCGCGCCAGATCGGCAAGTTCATGTCGGAATGTCTGGTACTGGGCGCCTCCGACAGCGACGGCGCCATCGTGCTTTTGAAACCGGATCAAGAGGTGCCCGACGGGGCAAGGATGCATTGAAGAAACTGCTCATCACCCGCAATCACCCCGCCCCGGAGCTCGACGCCGCGCGCGGCTTTCTCGACATCACGGTGCGCGACAGCATCGAGCCGCTGGCGCCCGACGAGCTGCGCGCCGCCCTGCGCGACTATGACGCCGTGCTGCCCACCCTGGGCGATGGCTTCTCCGAACAGGTCTTTGCCGATGTGCCCAGGCCACGGGCGAAAATCCTCGCCAATTTCGGCGTCGGCTACAACCACATCGACACCGCCGCCGCCGCCAGCCGCGGCGTCACCGTCACCAACACACCCGGCGCCGTGACCGATGCGACCGCCGATATCGCCATGGCGCTGATCCTGATGAGCGCGCGCCGCCTCGGCGAGGGCGAACGGATGCTGCGCGCCGGCAAATGGATCGGCTGGAACCCGATGCAGCTGCTCGGAATGCACGTCACCGGCAAGACTGTCGGCATCATCGGCATGGGCCGTATCGGCCAGGCCATCGCCCGGCGCTGCCATCACGGCTTTGGCATGCAGGTGATCTATGCCAACCGCTCGGAGAAACACATGGATTTCCCCTCCGAGCAGATGCCGCTGCACGAGCTTGCCCGCCTCGCCGACATCGTTGTCGTGGCGGTGCCGGGCGGGCGCGAAACCCATCATCTGATCGGCGCGGGCTTTCTCTCGTCGATGCGCAAGAGCGCCCATTTCATCAACATCTCGCGCGGCGATGTGGTCGATGAAGCCACCCTGATCGCGGCCCTGCAAAAGCGCCAGATCGCCGGTGCCGGGCTTGATGTCTACGAACACGAGCCGGATGTGCCTGAAGCGCTGACCCGGCTGGAAAACGTCGTCCTCCTGCCCCATCTCGGCACCGCCGCGCTCGATGTGCGCACCGATATGGGGCTGATGGCGGTCGAGAACCTGCGCGCGTTCTTCGCGGGCCAGATGCCGCCCAACA
>CBDUGF010000099.1:0-14494 GCA_965366835.1 uncultured Rhodobacterales bacterium | reverse complement strand
TTATCAGGATGCGCATTTTTCGCCCCGCTTGCCCTGCTGATTCCTATACCGGTTTGTGCGCAATCTGAACCATCGAAAATGCGCGGTTCCCGCATTCCGGGGGATTGCGGGGGAATTGACACAGCCGATCGCGATGCAAGCGGCTCTTTACTCGGCCAGTTCGGCCAGCAGGCGCGCGGCTTCGTCGCGCGGCGGGCTGAGCGCGTTGCGATCTTCGCCGGGGAAGAACCGGGCGCGGGTCGCTGTCGCCATCGGGCGCGGGCGCAGGACATGCACCCGCGGGCCGGTCTTGATCGTTTCCCGGGCCCAGCTTTTGGCGAGTGCGATCTGGCCCGCCTTGCTGGCGCCATAGGCACCAAAGAATTTCTTGCCGCCTTGCGGGTCGTCAAAGAAGATCGCCGTGCCGGAGGGTCCGAGCAGCGGAGCGACATAGCTGATCAACTGGCCCGTCGCGGTGAGGTTGATCGCAACCGATTTGTCCCATGCCTTGGCGTCGATGTGATCGGCGGGGGAAAGCGCGGCGGCATGGATCGCGGTATGGGCCCAGAGGTCGACATGCCCCCAGCGGTCGTAGATGCTGCGGCAGAGCTGGGCCATGGCCTCGGGATTGGTGATGTCCATTGGCGCCAGCGTGGCCTTGCCACCTTTGAGCTGGATGCGGTCGTCGAGCTCTTCCAGCGCGCCGGTGGTGCGGGCAACGGCGACGATGTGATGGCTGTCGCACAGAGCTTCGGCAAGGCCTGCGCCAAGGCCGCGCGATGCACCGGTGATGAGAGCGATTTTCGTGTCCATGACGCGTTAGTGGCTTTGCCGTGCAAAAAGGTCAAGGCCGCGAACGGGGATCACGATGGCACGTGCACGCAGCGTGCCCAGGGTTCGCGCACTCGCAAGTGCTGCGCTGTGGGCGGGTGTGTTCGTGGTGCTGTCATGTGGGGAAGCAAGTTGCGCCGGCTCAGCGCGGTATCGTCATGCGTGTGGTGCGGCCATTTTGGGCGACGATCACTTCACCCTCCGCGATGGCCACGATCTCGCCAATGCGGGTGTTCTCGCCCTTGGCGACTTTCACCACATCGCCTGACGTCAGGCGGATCAATGCGCCCGGCATCTCCGAACTGCCGAAAGTCCCGAGCAGCACGGGCCGGTTGAGCGGCAGCTTGGCGGTTTCGGTGGCATGTTCGGCAACCTCGGCGGAGGCGGCCGCACTGGTGGCATCGGGTTTCGTGTTCTTCGACATGGGGTAGCGATCTGGCTGTTGCATTGAGCCAGAGCGGTTAGCAGGCCAAAGGGGTAAATCCCAGCGCCGTTATCCGCCATCGGCGGGAAATTGCTGCAACGCAGAATTGTTTATTCTGCCGCCTTCATTTCAAAGCCCTGTTCGACCATGTCGGCGGGAATCACAGGGTATTCCCCGGAGAAGCAGGCATCGCAATATTGCGGGCAGTCGCTGTTGCGGCCTTCGGCTTCACCGACAGCACGATAGAGCCCGTCAAGCGAGATGAATTTCAGGCTGTCGACATTGAGGTGTCTGCGCATTTCCTCTTCGCTCATCGTCGCGGCCAGAAGCTTTTCGCGCTGCGGCGTGTCGACGCCATAAAAACAGGGCCAAGCGGTGGGCGGGGATGCGATGCGGAAATGGACTTCCGCGGCACCGGCATCGAGGATCATCTCCCGGATCTTGCGGCTGGTGGTGCCGCGCACGACGCTGTCATCGACCAGTATCACCCGCTTGTCGCGGATCAGCGCGCGGTTGACGTTGAGCTTGAGGCGCACACCCATGTTGCGGATCTGTTCGGTCGGCTCGATGAAGGTGCGGCCCATGTATTGATTGCGAATGATCCCCATGCCGAAAGGAATACCGCTTTCATGGGCAAAACCGATGGCGGCGGGGGTGCCGCTGTCGGGCACAGGGCAGACCAGATCGGCCTCGACCGGCGCTTCGCGAGCCAGTTCGACACCGATCTGACGGCGGGTCTCATAGACCGAGCGGCCGCCGATGATCGAATCGGGGCGCGAAAAATAGACATGCTCGAAGATACAGAAGCGCGACGATTTGCGGCGGAACGGGAAGGTGCTTTCCACGCCCTTGTCGGAGATCACCACCATCTCGCCCGGCGCGATCTCGCGCACGAATTCGGCGCCGATGATGTCGAGCGCGCAGGTCTCCGAACTGAGCGCCCAGCCATCGCCAAGCTTGCCCAGCACCAACGGGCGCACGCCGAGCGCGTCGCGCACACCGATCAACTTGGTGCGGGTCATGGCGACGATGGAGAACGCCCCATCGACCCGGCGCAGCGCATCTTCCATCCGCTCGGGGATGGTGCGCTGAAGCGAACGGGCCATGAGATGGATGATACATTCGCTGTCGGAGGAGGATTGGTAGATCGAGCCGCGCTCGATCAGCTCTTTTCGCAGGGCTACGGCGTTGGTGATATTGCCATTATGGGCAATCGCGGCACCGCCCATGGAAAACTCGCCAAAGAACGGCTGCACATCGCGGATCACGGCGCCTTTCGATCCGGCGGTGGAATAACGCACATGGCCGATGGCGAGCGGGCCGGGCAGGGTCTCCATCAGCGATTGCTTGGTGAAATTATCGCGCACATAGCCGAAGCGGCGGGCCGAATTGAAACCCTGCTCGGGATCGTGGCTGACGATGCCACCGGCCTCTTGGCCGCGATGTTGCAGGGCGTGCAGGCCAAGGGCCACGAAATTCGCCGCATCGGTCATCCCGATGACGCCGAAAACGCCGCACTCCTCCTTCAGCTTGTCATCGTCGCCGGTGGCGGGCCATGCATCAAAGTCGAACGGGTGTGCGGGAGGCATCTGGAAGGGCACGGGGGGCAGCTCCGAATCCGTCGTGTCGTTCGAACCCCGTTGTAAGGGCTCGAACGGGTCATGTCACGAAGGGATCACAAAGGAAACCCGGCAAACTCGGATCTGCGGCGATTTACTCGGTGCAGGCGCCGACCAGCTCTTCGTATTGCTGCGTGATCCAGCCCAGCGCTTCCTCGGGATTGTTCTCTTCGATCTTGGCGGTGAAGCGCGAGAACACGCGGTGCGAACGGCTGTCGTCGATCATCTGGATGTCCTGGCTGGTGACAACCGTTTCATAAACGAAGAACGCGATCGCCACGAGCAGGACGCCGCGCAGAACGCCGAAGAGAAAACCCAGACCCTGGTCGATTCCGCCGAGCGCAGATCGCTGCACCAGTGAGGAAAACAAGGGCGTGAACAGCGAGGCCACCACAAGTGCGACGGCAAAAACAGCGGCGAAGCCGGCGATCATCGACAATTCGCAGCTGTCAGACAGGAAATCGCCCAGGACCGGCACTTCCTTGACCAGCGGCTGCACTTGCGGTGCGAACATGAAAGCGAGAACGGCCGCCACGATCCAGCCTGCAATGGCGAGGGATTCGCGCACCAGGCCGCGCGAATAGGCCAACAGTGCCGAGACGACGACGACCAGCGCCACGACGCCGTCTATGATGGTAAAGCCTTCCATGAACGTCCCTTTTCCTTCTTGCGGTTCAGCCCGCGCCGAAAATCTCGCCAACGAAGGCGGTGAGGTCGGCCATCTTTGTAGCCTTCATCCCCTTGGTGTTTGCCGCTTTTCCACCTGACGGCATGATGGCTGAGGAGAAACCAAGTTTTTGCGCCTCTTTCAACCTGTTTTCCGTCTGGCTCACCGCGCGAAGGGCGCCGGAGAGGCTAATTTCGCCAAAAACCACTGTGTCTGTGGGCAGGCAGGCATCTTCGCGGGCCGAAAGCAAAGCGGCGGCGACGGCGAGATCGGCCGCGGGTTCGGATACCTTCATGCCGCCGGCGACGTTGAGATAGACATCGAGCCCGGCAAAGGGGATGCCGCAGCGCGCCTCGAGCACCGCAAGGATCATCGCCAGCCGGCCGCCATCCCAGCCGACCACGGTGCGGCGCGGTTGGGAATGCGGCGAGGGCGCGACAAGTGCCTGGAACTCCACGAGAACCGGGCGTGTGCCCTCGATTCCGGCGAACACGGCCGAGCCGGGTGTGGGGGTTCCGCGCTCGGAAAGGAACAACGCCGAGGGGTTGAGCACCTGCGCCAGCCCCTTGCCGGTCATCTCGAATACGCCGATTTCGTCGGCCGGGCCAAAGCGGTTCTTCACCGCGCGCAGGATGCGGAACTGATGACCGCGCTCACCTTCGAAATAGAGCACCGTATCGACCATGTGTTCGACCACGCGGGGGCCGGCAATCTGGCCATCCTTGGTGACATGGCCGACGAGTATCACCGAGATGCCCATGCGCTTGGCGAAGCTGGTGAGTTCATGCGCGGCGGCACGGACCTGGGAGACCGAGCCGGGCGCCGAGCCGACATTGTCGGCCCACATGGTCTGGATTGAATCGATGATCGCGAGGGCGGGGCGCTCAGCTTCCAGAGTGGTCAGGATATTGCGCAGATTGGTCTCGGTAGCGAGCTTGACCGGGGCGGTGCCGAGACCAAGGCGGACCGCGCGCAAGCGCACCTGCGCGCTCGACTCTTCGCCGGAAACATATATAATTTTCAAGCCCTTGGCGGTGAATGCTGCGGCGGCCTGCAAGAGCAGGGTGGACTTGCCGATGCCGGGATCGCCGCCGACAAGCAAGGCGGAGCCAGCGACCAGGCCACCGCCAAGAACGCGATCGAACTCACCGATGCCGCTTTGGGTGCGCGGAGGCGGCGCCTCGTCGCTGCTCAGGTCCGACAGGGCGACAGCTTTTCCGCGGGCGCCGCCGAGCGTCTTCGAGGCCGGGCCAGAGGCGGAAATCGGCACGTCTTCGACAATCGAATTCCATTCGCCGCAGGCGTCACAGCGCCCGGACCATTTGTTGTGCTGCGCGCCGCAGGCATTGCAGGTAAAGTTTGGTGTCTTGGCCATGCCAAGCGTGATGCATGAGCCGGCGCGGCGGGTCAAATGGCAAATTCTGCGCGCCAGTGTGCACTGTAAGGATTAAGCCTTCGTTACTCGGCGGCGCGGGGCAGATCGATCACCTTGTTGGAGCGCCTCGCGATCCGCTCGGTGCCCATTTCGGGCAGGACAACGAACAGCTCGTCGCGCAGGCGTTCGAGCTGCGAAGCGGCCACGCTCTCTTCCAGCTCGACCTGGGTGAGCCAGTGTTTCAGCTCCTGATGGATCACCTTGGCCTGATCGAGCCGCCGGGTGAAATTCTCGACCTCGTGCTGACGCTGGCGCAGGAAATCGCGGGCACGGTTCACGTTGTCATCCGAATAGGTGGTCGCCAATTCGCGCGAGACAAAGCTCATTTGTGCCGCCATTTCAAGGATTTCCGGCTCCATCGCGCCGAGATCGGGATGATCGCGCAGATAGGCCAGACGCTCGCGCATGGCGTCGAACTCGGCGCTGAGCTGGAAGGTGGTGGAGCGGTCGGCGGCGTGGGCGTGATGATAGGCGCGGGCCACGTCCTCGATCCCCATGTGGAAGGCGCGGTGCGAATTTTCCAGCGCCATGATCCGCTTGTTCGAGGGCAGGAAGAAGAGCAGCATCACGGCCAGGACAGTGCCGCCGATCTGCACATACATTCCTGCGGTTTCAACCGCTTGCCCGCCGACGCTCAACTGAAGATCGAGCCAGGACCAATAACCTGTGGCCGATAGCGCGGTGGCAATGAGCAGACCCAGGGCCAGCAACACGAAAACCAGCACCGCAAGGCGATGAAACAGATGCTGCGCAAGTTGTAACGCGGCGTGGAAATGAACCCCCATGACGTCCCCCCCAGGATGTCAAACACAATAGATAACTTGGCAAGAATACGCCGAAAGAGAGGTAAAACGCTACGAAAAAAGCAGAAAACCTGCGCCGAAACACCATCCAGAGGCCACAGAAGTCCTTGGATTGTTTCCTGATTCTAAACAATCGCGGCTTTTTTGAGCTTTCGTTCGGTGAGCAGGCCGATAGTGATCGAGGCGAGGATGCAGGCGGTGAAAAGATAGAGACCCCAGGCGACCTCGATCTTGCCGATGCCGATGCCCTTGGACAGCGTGATGTAGAGCGCGATCAGGAAAATATCGGCCATCGCCAGTTTGCCGAGGATATGCAGCACCGGCAGCACCTTGGGCGACAAGAGGTCGAAATGTAGCAACCCGAGGCCGATGGTCTTGAGATAGGGCGCGAAGAGGGCGAAGAAAGTGACCATCAGGGCGAGAAAAATGTCAGAGTCCCAGAGGCTTTGCAGGCCGGATATCACGCTGATTTCATTGAGGGAAAACAGCGGCAGCCCGAGCCCGGCGCGCATCAAGGGCGCGAACCAGGCGATCGGGAACAGGATGAGGAGCGTGAGATTGGCGATGCGCAGCATGCGGGCCTCTTGGGATGCGTGATTCAGCAGGTAAGCCCCCGCGGCGCGCGGTGCAATGACGTGAGCGTTAACCGATTGTTCACAGAGGTTTCCCGGCAACGCACGCTGGCAAACCGGGGGGGTGACTCCCGGCTGCCGCCCGGCTGACAACCGGCTGCCGGGGAATCGTTAGGATTTGGTTACGCGGAAAGCTTAACGCGGCGGACGGTGGCGCCAGCGATGGGGCTTCGGATCGGGGGTCCGACTGTCAGCGGACCGCTTCGATTGGCCCTTCGGCGCGGCCATGGATGAACTGGTCGAGATAGGGATCGCCGCTGTCGTCGAGCCGGGACACCGGGCCGGTCCACTTGATCACGCCGTCATGCAGCATCGCCACCTTGTCGGCGATGGCGCGCACCGAGGACATATCGTGGGTGATGGTCATCGCGGTGGCGCCCATCTCGACGACGATCTCGCGGATCAGCTCGTTGATGACGCCGGCCATGATCGGGTCGAGACCGGTGGTGGGCTCGTCGAAGAAGATGATCTCGGGCTCGGCGGCGATGGCGCGGGCGAGACCGACGCGCTTTTGCATGCCGCCGGAGAGTTCGGCGGGGAAAAGATCGGCGGTCTCAGACTTGAGGCCGACGCGGCGCAGCTTTTCGATGGCGATGTCGCGGGCTTCGTCGCGCGGGCGTTTCAGCGAGCCGCGCAGCAGGCGGAAGGCGACGTTTTGCCAGACCGGGAGCGAATCGAACAGCGCGCCGCCCTGGAACAGCATGCCGAAACGGGCGAGGAAGGCATCGCGATCGCCGCTGCTTACATCCTTGCCGTCGACGGTGATCTGGCCCTTGTCCGGCGTGATCAGGCCGAGCACGCATTTCAGTGCCACCGATTTGCCGGTGCCGGAGCCGCCGATGATGACCATCGATTCACCGCGCGGGATCGTCAGGGTCACACCGCGCAGAACCTTGTTTGATCCAAAGGCCTTATGGACGTCCGTGAATGTGATCATCGGGCGCGAGCCTTGCAAACGGTTTCTGCTGGGAGCAATTGCGCGGAATCAAGGCCCCTGGGCCGCCGCGCATCGCCGACGCGCCCCAGGCGGCGGCGATTGTGTGAGGTAAGCGCAACGCAGGTAGGTCGTTCGGATTTGGCTGGCATAAAGCGCGTATCACGGTTGTTGCATCGCCACCGCCCGCGTCGGCCATGCGCGGCTTGGGTCAAGCGGCGGATATGGCGAGCCCTGGTCCTCATGCGGAAAAGAACAATTCGGTGAGGATGTAATTGGAGGCCAGGATCATCACCGAGGCGGCGACCACGGCGGATTTGGTGGCGCGCCCGACGCCCTGGGCGCCGCGGCCCGAATTCATGCCATAGAAACAGCCCATCGTGGCGACGATGAAGCCGAACACGGCGCCCTTGATCAGGCCCGAGGTCACGTCCCAAAGCTCGAGAAAATCGACGGTGTTCTTGAGATAGGCGGCGGCGTTGAAATCGAGCCGGGTGATGCCGACGAGATAACCGCCCATGATGCCGATGGCATCGCCGACCCCGACCAGAACCGGCACCGCCAGCGTGGCGGCGAGAACCCGCGGCAGGGTGAGGTATTTCATCGGGTGGGTCGACAGCGTGGTGAGCGCGTCGATCTGTTCGGTGACCTTCATGGTGCCGATCTCGGCGGCAATAGAGGAGGCGACACGGGCGGCGACCATGAGGCCGCCAAGCACCGGCCCCAACTCGCGCGCCATGCCGATGGCGACGATCGAGGGCACCACCGCCTCGGCATTGAAGCGCGCGCCGCCGGCGTAGATCTGAAGCGCCAAAGCGCCGCCGGTGAACAAGGCGGTGAGGCCGACAACGGGCAGCGAGAGCCAGCCGATCTGGACCAGCGAATGCAGGAATTCACGCGCATAGAACGGCGGGCGGAACAGATGCGTGACCGTGAGGGCGGCGAATTGCGCAATCCGCCCGAGGAAAGCCAGACCGCCCAGCACCACGGCACCGAGGGCGGCGAGCGGGGCTGTGAGTGCCGCGCCGCTCATCCGCCGGAATAGCGCCGCGCGTAGCGGGGCCCCAGCGAGGTGAGGATTTCATAGCCGATGGTGCCGGCGGCCTCGGCCAGCGCATCGACTTTCTGGGCATCGCCGAGAATCTCGAGCGAGGCCGGGGTTTCCTTGAGCGCGGTGATGTCGACGCCGATCAGGTCCATCGAAACGCGGCCCAGGATCGGGCAGGCGGTATCGCCATGAAAGAGCACGCCCTTGCCGGAGAGCGCGCGCAGCAGGCCATCGCCATAGCCGGCGGCGACCGTGGCAACACGGGTCGGGGCGCTGGCGGTGAAGCTGCGCGCATAGCCGACGGATTCGCCCGGCTTCAACTCGCGGGTCTGGATCACCGGCAGATCGAGGCGCACCACCGGCGTGGCCAGATCGAAGGGCTTGCCGCCATAGAGGCCGACACCGGGGCGGGTAATGTCGAAGTGATATTCGCGGCCCAGAAGGATACCGCCGGTGGCCGCCAGCGAGCGCGGGATATCGAGCCCGTCGGTCAGCTCGCGGAAGGTCTTGAGCTGTTGAAGGTTCATTTCGTGCGCGGGTTCGTCGGCGCAGGCGAGGTGCGACATCAGCAGCGTGGGGCCTTGCGACACGGCGATATCGCGCACCGCCTGCCATTCCGACGGCTCCATGCCGAGCCGGTTCATGCCGGTATCGAGCTGAATGCCGAAGGGCGCGCCGGGCAGGGCTTCGACATGGCGCAAGAGCTGATCGAGGCTGTTGATGATCGGGGTCAGCGAGAGATCCGAGATCATGTCGGTGTCGCCGGGCATATGGCCCGACATGATGTTGATTTCCGGGCCCGGGCCGAGGGTTTCGCGCAGGGCGGCACCCTCTTCGGCGATGGCGACGAAGAAGCGGCGCACCCCAGCGCGGGCGAGGGCGCGGGCGACCTTTCGGGCGCCGAGGCCATAGCCATCGGCCTTGACCACGGCACCGGTTTCGCCGTCGCTCATCGCGGCAAGACTGCGCCAGTTGGTCACCAGCGCGTCGAGATCAATTGTCAGAATTCCACTAGCCATGGCGCTTTGTCGGCGGGGGGGAGGAGGAGGTCAAGAGGGAATGCGGGCGATGGATCGGCACGGGGGCGGCAGCGGCGGCGCAAGCGCCCGGGGGGCAAAGATTTTTCTGCGAGAAATCGGGTCTGGGCGGTGGGTCAGGCGGCGGCGTTGCCAGGTTTCGCCGCCAGTTCCGCAAGCTTGAGGCACATCTCGGTGGCGCGACCCATGTCCTGCACGCTGATCCATTCCAGCGGCCCGTGCAGCTCCTGCATGCCGGTGTAGACATTGGGGCAGGGCACGCCCATTTCGGTGAGCCGGGAGCCATCGGTGCCGCCGCGGATCGGCTCGGATGTGGGCTCGATTCCGATGGCGCGGCTGGCGGCATGGGCCAGTTCGACCGGGGTCATGTCCTCCTCCAGCCAGTAGCGCATGTTGCGGTATTGTGGCGTGATTTCGCAGGTGATGGTCGCGCGCGGCTCGGTGGCCCGGACGGTGGCGCAGACCTGTTCGAGCAGCGCGCCCTTGGCCGCCAGCCCGTCACGCTCGAAATCGCGCAGGATGAAGCCGAGCCTGGCCTCGGCGGCGCTGCCCGACATGTCGGTGATCATGATGAAGCCGTCGCGCGCGTCGGTGGTCTCGGGGGTCATGGTGGCCTGCGGCAGGGTGTTGATCACCTTGGCGGCGAGATGCAGCGCGTTGACCAGCTTGCCCTTGGCGGTGCCGGGATGAATCGAGACGCCTTTGATATGCACCTTGGCGCCATCGGCGGAGAAGCTTTCATATTCAATCTCGCCGAGCGCGCCGCCATCGAACGTATAGGCGAAATCGGCGCCGAGATCGGCGGGCAGGCGCGGATCGACGCCGCGGCCGATCTCTTCATCGGGGGTAAAGGCGAGGCGGATCCGGCCATGTGGCAGGTCCGGGTTTTCGAGCATATGCCGGGCGGCGGTCATCAGGATCGCCACGCCGGCCTTGTCATCGGCGCCCAGAAGCGTGGTGCCCGAGGCGGTGATGATGTCATGGCCCTGTTTGGTGGCGAGATAGGGCGATTGGGCGGGCGAAAGGGTTAGGCTGGGGGCGTCGGGGAAGCTGATCTCGCCGCCGTTGTAGCCGCGATGCACGCGCGGCTTCACGCCGCTGGCGTTGAAGGCGGGGGCGGTATCGACATGGGCGAGCAGGCCCAGCACCGGGGCGTTTTCGAGTGTGGCGGGAACGGTGGCCAGCACCACGCCATAATCGGTCAGGGCGATGTCCTGCGCGCCGATCTCCTCGAGCTCGGCCATCAGCAGGCGCTGCATGTCGAGCTGGATCGCGGTGCTGGGCTGGCTGGGCGAGGCGGCGTCGCTCTGGCTGTCGATGGCTGTATAGCGCAGCAGGCGGGCTTCCAATTCGGAGTCAAACGGGGTTTTCATCGCGGAATGTCCAACAAGGCTGGGGGTGCGGTACTCAGGCGGGAACGGCCATGGAATGCCAGAAGATGCGGATACTGGTGGCCTTGCCCGCCGCATCGAATTCACCGATCAGGGTGCCGTCGAGGATCAGGCGGGGCAGCGGATCGCCGGGCTTGCGGCCGGGAATGCCGGTGCCGGTGGATTTGGCCCAGATCGCGAACAGCTCTTCCGAGGCGACCTGATATTCGACATGCCAATGCGCGATGCCACCTGAAGAAGTCTCGGCAAGCACCTCATAGCGCAGGGAAATATCCTCTTGCAGCTTGATCCTGTCCCAATAGGTCTTGCGCAGATCAAAGCTGTTCTGACACTGGAACGGCGTGTTCCAGTATTCGCCGTCATCGGTGAACAGCGCGGCGAAGCCTTCGCTGTCCTGGCCTTCCCAGACCCGCTTGTAGGCGGCCATGAAATCGTGAATCGACATCGGCTAGAACTGTCCTCCGCCATTTTGCTGCCACGGCTTCACCAGGTTGCCGAAGCGGGTGAACTCGGCCTCGAAACTGAGCTCGATGGTGCCGATCGGGCCATGGCGCTGCTTGCCGATGATCACCTCGGCCTTGCCATGCAGGCGCGACATCCGGTCCTGCCAGTCGGCCATCTCGTCGAGCCGCTCGTCGCCGGGCTTTTCGCGCTCGACGTAATATTCCTCGCGGAACACGAACATGACCACGTCGGCATCCTGTTCGATGGAGCCGGATTCGCGCAGATCCGAAAGCTGCGGGCGCTTGTCTTCGCGGCTTTCGACCTGGCGCGAGAGCTGCGACAGCGCGATCACCGGGATGTCGAGCTCCTTGGCGATGGCCTTGAGCCCCATGGAGATCTCGCCGATTTCCTGGACCCGGTTGTCGGAGGTGCCGCGCACCAGCTGGAGATAGTCGACGATCAGCAGGTCGAGCCCGTGGGTACGCTTGAGGCGGCGGGCGCGGGCGGCGAGCTGGGCGATGGGAATGGCGGCGGTATCGTCGATGTAGAGCGGGCAGGCTTCGAGCGCCTTGGCGGCGTCGACGAAGCGGCGGAATTCGCCTTCGTCCATGTCGCCCTGGCGGATCTTGTGGCTGGAGATTTCCGAGGCTTCGGCGAGGATCCGCCCGGCGAGCTGTTCGGCGCTCATCTCGAGCGAGAAGAAACCGACGACGCCGCCGTCGATGGCGCCTTCGGTGCCGTCGGGGCGCAGCCCGCGCTTGTAGGCCTTGGCGACGTTGAAGGCGATGTTGGTGGCCAGCGAGGTCTTGCCCATCGACGGGCGCCCAGCGAGGATCAGCAGGTCGGACTTGTGCAACCCGCCGAGTTTCTGGTCGAGATCGACCAGATCGGTGGCGATGCCGGCGAGGCCGCCCTCGCGCATGTAGGCCGCGTTGGCGACATTAACAGCGTCGGTTACGGCCTTGAGAAAGCTTTGGAAACCTGTCTCGGACTGACCCTGCTCGGCGAGCTGGTAGAGCGCCTGTTCGGCCTCGACGATCTGTTCCTTGGGCTCGGAGCCGATCTCGACCTTGGCGGCCTTGGCCGAGATGTCGCGACCGAGCTGAATGAGATCGCGGCGGATCGCCAGATCATAGATCATCTGGGCGTAATCGCGCACCGCGAAGGCCGAAATCGCCGAGCCGGCGAGGCGGGCGAGATAAGCCGGGCCGCCAAGCTCCTTGAGGCCTTCGTCATCCTCGAAGAACGCCTTCAGGGTGACCGGCGAGGCGAGGTTGTTCTTGGAAATGCGGCTGGCGGCGGTCTCGAAGATGCGGGCATGGACCGGATCGTAGAAATGCTGTGGACCGATGATCGCGGCGACCCGGTCGTAGATGTCATTGTTGGTCAGGATCGCACCCAGAAGCTGCTGTTCGGCTTCGATGGAATGCGGCACCGTGTCGGGATTCTTGACCTCGGCCCCGGTCGGATTGAAGGCGGCTATTTCGTTCATTTGTTTCTTCCACTGTCCCCGGGAAGGTCTTTACGGCGTCGCCTGCGGAAATGGCAACTTGTATGTTTCTGTGGATTGTTTGTGAATAGCAGGAATCCGCAAGATATGGAAGCAGGGAAGCGGCGGGCCACAGGATGCTGTGGCATGCACGAGGGGGCAGAGGGGGAAAAAGGGCGCATTTTTCCCGGCGGCGGCGCGGCGGGGAAATTGCCGCGAAGATTGCCGGGCGCCGCGTCTGAATGGACAGCTGCGGAGGGTTCTGCAATGCTTCCAATGAGTTGTGCGACGCGGGCCGGAGGGAGCGCAGGCGGATGCGGAGATGGCGGGGAATCACTCTGGCGGCGGGGCTGGCGATGCTTGCGCCGACGCAGGAATTGCGCGCGGCGCAGGATTGCGCCATCGACGCGATGGTGGTGTTTGACGGTTCGGGCTCGATGGCCGGGCTGGCGGCGGGGCTGACCAGCGAGCGGCGCATCGAGCAGGCGCGGCGGGCGATGCGCCAGGCGGCGCCGGGGATCGGCGCGGCGCGGCGTGTCGGGCTGATCGTCTATGGGCCGGGCCAGGGCGGGAAATGCGCCCGGATCAGCCTGCGCTTCGCGCCGATGCCGGATGCGGCCGGGCGGCTGGTGCGCGAGATCGACGCGCTGAGCCCGAGCGGCGAGACGCCCTTGACCGGAGCGGTGCGGATGGCGGCGGAGGTGCTCGACATACGGGCGCGGGCGGCAATCATCGTTCTGGTGACCGATGGCAAGGAAAACTGCGGCGGCGCGCCCTGCGAGATGGCCGCCGGGCTGGCCTCAGAGGCGCGCGACCTGACGCTGCATGTGATCGGGTTCCAGCTGGCGCCGGGGCGCGAGGATGCCGAGAGCGGCGCCGGAGCGCAGGCGGCGCGCTGCATGGCAGAGGTGACGGGCGGGCGGTTTGTCACCGCGCAGACGGTGGACGAGCTGGCCGGGGCGCTGCGCGAAACGCTGGGCTGTGCGCTGATCGGGGCGGTGCAAGTGCCGGGCCGGCGCCGCCCGGCCTAGCCGCGCTTGTTGGCGTCCTGCCAGGCGCGCGGATTGTCGAGGAAGGCTTCGACCCCGAGCAGCGTTTCGGCGTCAAACGCGGCCTGGGCCCGGGCCTCGGCGAGCACATCGCGCCAGGTGCAGAGATGGTGCAGGCTGACGCCGTGATCGCCGAGGGTCTTTTCGGTTTCGGGGAAGATGCCGTAGTAGAAGATCACCGCCGTATGGGCGCAGCTGGCGCCGGTCTCGCGGATCGCATCGACGAAGGAAAGCTTGGAGCCGCCATCGGTGGTGAGATCCTCGACCAGCAGCACGCGCTGGCCCTCGGTCATCACGCCTTCGATGCGCGCGCCACGGCCATAGCCTTTGGGCTTCTTGCGCACATAGGTCATCGGCAGGCCGAGCCGTTCGGCGATCAGCGCGGCGAAGGGGATGCCCGCGGTCTCGCCGCCGGCGATGTTGTCGAAGGCCTCGAAACCGGCATCGCGCAGCACGGTGACGGCCATGAAATCCATCAGCGTCGAGCGGATGCGGGGATGCGAGATCGGGGTGCGGCAGTCGATATAGGTGGGGCTGGGCAGGCCGGAGGCGAGGGTAAAGGGCTCGCGGGCGTTGAAATGCACCGCCTTGATCTCGAGCAGCATCCGGGCGGTGAGGCGGGCGATTTCGTCTTTCGGCGGGTAGGAAGAGGGGATCATGCGGCGGGCCTTTGCTTTGGTGGGGCGCGGGGGGGGGGGGGGGGGGGGGGGGG
>CBDUGF010000098.1:0-14543 GCA_965366835.1 uncultured Rhodobacterales bacterium | reverse complement strand
GCGTCCATTTTCGCTCAGAGGGCTTCGATCGAGAGTTCGGTTCATCTGGTTGATGTTGCTCTGTGCCTCTCTTCGAGCGTCCTTCGTTCGCTCAATTGCCTCTATCGAAGAATGGCTTGGTTACACCTGTTGGGGTCTTCGGCGGATGTGGCTTTTCAAGCACTTGCTGTAACGCCGGAGATTGTAGTGGTCGACGCAGACCACATTCCGGGCTTCCAGATGCAAACCGAAAGTCACCAATCCATTTGGCTTGAAGGGTGAATCTACGCATTTCAGGGCCACCGCATTTATCCGCGCGGCATTTTCAGGATCACGTTGCGACCGTTTTTCTGATACCTCAGTTCCCCATCGCCGATGGCTGAGATGCGTCCGCCATCCAACCTGTCGCCTACCTGTACTTTCTTGTAGCGGCCATTGGACAGCCGTACGAGCGCGCGCCGTGAATTGGGCTTGCCATATACACCGATCAAGTTGATCTTGCGCAGATTGATCTGGTTGCGAACTGTTGCCGCCTTGGCGACCGAGGCTTTCGAAGGGATATTTGGCGCCGTTTTTTGCTGTTGGGGCACGGCGGCGGCGACCTTGGTCACCTCCCGGTTCTCATCGGACTCTTGCGCAATACGGGCTTGATCGACCACTTTCGCAAAATTGCGTGGACGGGGTTTTGGTTTGCGTGATTGTGCCACCGCCAGCGCGGTCGCAGAATCAAACGGGATCGTCGCCGCCGCGGCTTCTGCCAAGGCGTTTTCCACTGCGGCTTGAGCGGCGGTCTCTACTTCTTCCTGTTCCCTTTTTTCCTGGGCAAGTTGAAGCGCGGATGCGGGTCGCGTTTTAGGTCGCTTGCTCGCCAGCTCGGTGCGGGTGAGGCCGCCGAGATTGGCGCGTTCATTTTGCGAGATCAATCCCTCAGGACGCGGGCGCGGCCGAATAGTCGACAGCCGCTCCTGTTCGGCGGAAACAGCAGGCTCATCCGCCCCGCTGCGCTGTGGCAGAGACCTTGGTACGGAGGGCGGACGGCCTGCGAACACGAAAAAACCTTCCGGGCTGAGCGCTCCTTCAACCCGAGCAACGACAAGACCACGCTCATCAAGTTCAAACCGGGTGCCACGCTTTGCAGGCAGCGCGACGGGACCCATCGCCTGATCAGTGGCAAGCGCATTGATTTCCGGCAGCGCGACGGCATCCTGCGCATCGACTCGCGGATCGATCGAGGTGAGATAAAGGTCGTCAATCGAAAGCTGGTCGGGCAACTGCGGCTCTTGCGGCGCACGCTGCCAGACCCCGGTGACGGCATAACGTGCCTGTGCCTCACTCTCCGTTAGCGCATGTGGCAAATTTGGCTGAGCCAGCGGCACGCTTTGCGCGGGTTCGGAAAGGGGTTCCAAAGATGCAGTCTCGAGACTTTCGCCCAAGGTTTCCGAAACCATCGCTTCTTCGCCCTCAGCGACCATTTCATCGACGGTGTCGGGCGCGAGGATCGAAACTTCGGTATCGCGTGGGCCAAAAAGCCGGGCCATGCCATCGTCCAGAAAGAGCGAGGCCCAGGCTGCTACACCCGCGAGGAGGATCAGTAGGATCGCGGTCAGCACCAGCCCGAGGTAACGCGGCTTGCCGCCGACGACCTGCTGTTCCGCATCCGCCTTTCGGGCGCCGAACACTGTCATCCTCTGACGCTCGGTTTCCAGGTCGGTGGCTTCCAACGAGCTCTCTACTGGCTGCGCGACGTCGGCAATTGGTGCCTCGACGCGGCGACCGGAGCGGTTGGCAAGCGAATTGCGCAGGCTGCCGGCAATACCCGAAGCCAGTTCGGTTCCGCGACGGCTGAAGAACGACAGGCGACCGGCCTGCGCTTCGCTCGTCGGGTTGGCGCCTATTGGCTGGCCGCCGGAGGGTTGCGAATTTTCGCTCGAAGCCTGGTCCGGCGCGCGCGGACCCTCGTTGACGCCAAATCCGCCATAAGAAGCCGGCGTCGCCTCGATTTGGGGTGATGCGTCCTCCCCGTCGCTCGCGATCACCGGGGCGGGCACCGGCGCCACGAGATCTTCTAGATTGCGGCGTACACCACTGAGCAAAGGCGCGTCTGCCGTCAGATCGTCGTCCTGGTGAGCGCGGATGGTCGAAAATGCCGGAGCACTGTCTTCTCCCACACCGGTCTCGTTTTCGCTTGGGTCTGTTTCGTCAGGCGAACCGAGCACACCGTCTTCCTCGCCCGCTTCGGGCATCTCGGATGCGGAACTCAGTTCGACATTGCTGTGCCCCGAAACGTCTTCGTCCTCTATCGAAGGCAGGGTATCGCAGAGCACCGAGACAGCAACGGGATCGACTGCGAGGTTCGGCTCGGTCTCAGAGTCGGCAGAAGTTGCCTGTTCTGCGTCGGACTCCAATTGGTCCAAATAGTCCTTGGGCTGCACCAGTACGGTTTCGGGCGTCAGGTCCTCGGTCGCGATATCTTCATTTTTGTCTGCAGCCTCCGCAGATTCGGCTGCGTCGTCCTCGTCGCCCGGATCAGGCAACCTCACAACGCCTGTGACCCTAATCGGGGCCAGATCACGCTGCACCTCCGCCCCATCTCCCAAAAGCGCCGTAGCGTAGTTGGTCGGACCGAAAAAGGGCTCGCCCGAAAACTGATCGGTCGGCGGAATCGCCACGAAACAGACGGGGCCGAACCCATGTTCCGTGGCGAATTTCTCAGCCTCGGCAAGGGTTTCGCGCGCAACAGCGGCGACCTGTGTCTTGTCCCCATCAACTGACCAGTCATAGACCAGCTGCGCAACCGGATAGGGAGTGGCGCCCTCGAGGGCCTTGAGAATGGCCTTGGTTCGCTCTGCCTCATCCACAACGCCGAGATCGAGACAGAGAAACTTGATCTGCTCGTTGGGAATTACAAGCTTCGACGCCAGATCCTGGCCGTTGATTTGCTGGGCGGTTTCTCGCAACACTTCGAGCGCGCCGGAAAGATCGGGCGAATCCAGCGCGACCTCGCCTACCCGGTTCCAGCCGGGGAAGGCCCTGTGCAGCAGGCCGATACCCTCAAACGAGAGCGATAGCGCAAAATTCGGTTTCATCGCCGGGGATTTAGCACTCTTTCAGATGCGATGGGAGTCTAACCCACCATTGATTAATTTTACCGCAGCAAATCGCCGGGGCAAAGGAGTTTCCGGGTTGCTCGCCTTGTGAGCAATATGGGCGCGAGCGCAAAGGTGTTCAATGAAAACCCCGGCAGCCAGATGGCGCCGGGGCGAAATCATGCCAGTTTGGTGCAGCCTGTGTCAGGCGTTGGCCTTGGTCAGCCCCTGATCGAGGTCTGCGATCAGATCGTCGGCATCCTCGATGCCGATGGAGATGCGCACAACATCCGGACCAGCCCCGGCGGCCACCTGTTGTTCGGGCGAAAGCTGGCGGTGGGTGGTGGAGGCCGAATGGATGATCAGCGAACGCGTATCGCCGAGATTGGCGACGTGGGAGAAAAGATCGAGACTATCGACAAGCTTGACGCAAGCGTCATAGCCGCCCTTGAGCTTGATCGTGAAAAGCGCGCCTGCGCCTTTCGGGCAAACCGTCTTGATACGGCCGTAATACGGCGAGGACGGCAGGCCGGCATAAGTGACAGCTTCGATCCGGTCGTCCTTTTCCAGCCACGTCGCCACCTTGCGCGCGTTTTCGACATGGCGTTCCATCCGCAACGACAGCGTTTCGATCCCCATCAGCGTATAATGCGCCCCCTGCGGGTTCATCGTCATCCCGAGGTCACGCAACCCTACGGCAATACCATGAAAGGTGAAGGCAAGCGGGCCGAAGGTTTCGTGAAACTTGAGGCCGTGATAGGCGGGTTCAGGTTCGGAGAGCGATGGAAACTTGCCTGAGGCAGTCCAGTCGAATTTGCCTGAATCAACGACGCAACCGCCGGTGACCGTGCCGTTGCCGGTCAGGTATTTGGTGGTGGAATGCACCACCAGAGTGGCTCCCAACTCAATCGGGCGACAGAGATAGGGCGTCGCCGATGTGTTGTCGACGATCAGCGGGATCTGAGCGCTGTCGGCGATCTCGGCGATGGCTGGGATGTCGGTGATATAGCCGCCCGGATTGGCGATGGATTCGCAGAAGATCGCGCGCGTGTCATCGTCAATAGCCGCCTTCACAGCGTCGACATCATCGAAATCCACGAATTTGGCCGACCAGCCAAAGCGTTTGATCGTCTGGCCAAACTGGGTGACGGTACCGCCATAAAGCCGGGTCGATGCAATGATGTTGCGTCCGGGTTCCATCAGCGGAAAAAGCGCCATGATCTGGGCAGCATGACCCGATGAACAGCAGACCGCGCCCTGGCCGCCTTCCAGTGTGGCGATGCGTTCCTGCAGCACCGCCACCGTGGGATTGGTCAGGCGCGAATAGATGTAACCCACTTCCTGAAGGTTGAAGAGCGCGGCGGCGTGATCGGCGTCGCGAAAAACATAGGCAGTGGTCTGGTAGATCGGCGTCTGCCGGGCACCGGTGGCCGGATCGGGGCGTGCGCCCGCGTGAACTTGCAGAGTGTCAAAGCCGTAGGTCATGGAAAACCCTCCCGTTGATTTGTCATCGAGCGAGTCCTAGGGCATTCACCAAAGCCTCACAACTGCTCTCAGTGCGGAAAGACTGGTGTTTTGAAGGGGCGGCCTAAAACATAACTGCGTTCCAGGTTTGCAATCGCCGCGCGTCGATTAGCTCTCACTAGCGCATCCAGAAGCCAGCCTTCTTGATCCGATTGCGGATCGCCTGTTCGCGTCTGGGCAGATTGTCACGGTCGAACATTTCGCGCACCTTGCGACCGCGGTTCTGATAGACCATGCGCTTGATCGGATCGTATTGCTTGAGCACTTTCTTGATCTTGTTGGGGGCGGAGATCTCTTCCAGAGCCGCCACGACCGCATCGCTTTCGCGGGCATAAAGCATCGGAAAGAGCCTGTAGTGGCAACTGACTTGACCATCCAAAAAGCCTTTGGGCAAAGCTTCCCGGCCGCCACCCAGCGCGTGGATCACCAACGGAAGAGCGACTTGGTCGAGCCAGGGATCAAGCTGCTGACAAGCCAGTTGCTCCGGTGCGTCATCGCGGATCGCCAACGCATATTCGAGAAACTTGTCACCAAAGGCCTTGGGGCATTGATAGTAGAAATAGCCCGCATTGAAATAGAGATAGCGCCGCCAGTATTCATCGGGCTGCGTCAGATCCAGCGAGCTTTCGAAATCCAGGCCGAACTTGTTGTAAAGCGACCTCCAGGTCTCGGTATAGCCCGGGCCGTAAAGCTCAAGTGTCGGCCAGGTCCCCTCGCACCGCAACGATGCCGACGGGCGTGCGAAATCGAACGGCACCGACGTCAGATCGCCGGTTATCAACGTATCTGTATCAAAAAAGACGAATGGCTCGCCCTCGGGCAGCGCGAACAGCGCCTCGATCTTGTTGCCGTAAGGATAGGTTTCGCCGAAATGGACACTATCGAAGTTCAAGATCTCGGCATCGAGCCCTTCGAGCGCCTCGATCACGTCACCATTGCCGATGCGCGGGTCGTGTGACCAGTTCGGGCCGGGCTGTGGTTCCGCTACGAACAATCGACCCTTGAAATCAGGGTTGAAATGGCGAAACGAGGCGGCAAAAAGCAATGCCTCATATTGCAGACGACCGTTTTGCCCGACGATCATCACATTGAAGGATCGGCTTTTTTTCGCCTTTGCGGCCATTGTCGCACCTGCCTCGTTCTGCTCGCTGCGCAGTATAGAGATGCCTTGCTCGACGACAAAGAGCCTTTGATGAATTTGATTGCAAGTTGGCACCTAAAGGAATGCCGCTTGCCCGACTACAACTTCTTATCGCTCGCATAACCGATCGGGGCGGCCAGCGGAAATTGGTGACAATCCCGATCTATCCGGCAGTTCACAAAATCGAACACTCCAACCGGCGGCTCGCCGATGCTTTGCCGCCCGAAACCAAAGTGTGCATCGCGGTCGATTATCGCTCCGATCCTGATCCGAATTTCACCAACATAGCGGCCAGGCCGGACAGGCGGCGCTCACGACGCCTCCCACAAAACCTCACTTTGCGGTTTCGATCTCTCCGCTTTCAATCTGCTCGCGCTCGATCGATTCGAACAGCGCCTTGAAGTTGCCTTCTCCAAATCCATCATCGCCCTTGCGCTGAATAAACTCGAAGAAGATCGGCCCAATCATTGTTTTCGAGAAGATCTGCAGCAGAATGCGGGTTTCACCACCGCCCAGAACCCCTTCTCCGTCAATCAGAATCCCGTTTTTCATCATCCGGTCCACGGGTTCTTCGTGGCCCTTTACCCGATCGAATGACATGTCGTAGTAGCTCTTCGGAGGGCCGGGCATGAAGGTCAGCCCGCGAGAGGCAATCTCGTCAGTGCTGTCATAGATGTTCTCGGTTCCGACTGCGATGTGCTGAATGCCTTCGCCATTGTATTTCTTCAGATAAGCAACGATCTGACCGGTTTCGCCGCGGTCCTCGTTGATCGGGATGCGGATCTTGCCACAGGGCGAGGTCAGGGCGCGGCTGAACAACCCGGTGAACTTGCCTTGAATGTCGAAAAAGCGGATTTCCTTGAAATTGAAGAGATTTCGGTAGAAATTGAACCACTTGTCCATGTTCCCCTTGAAGACATTATGGGTCAAGTGATCGAGATAGTAGAATCCCACACCTTCGGGATGGGCATTGGTGATCCAGTCGAACTCGGCGTTGTAAGCGGACGTGTCAAAATAATCCTCGATGAAGTAGATCAGGCTGTCGCCGATGCCATAGATCGCGGGCACATCCATGCTCTTGCCCGCGCCTTCATAGGGTTTCGCACCCATCTTCACGGCGTGATTGAAGGCGTGTTGCGCATCCACCACGCGCCAGCCCATTGCCGGGGCGCAGGGGCCGTGCTCTTCGATAAATGCCGCTGCATGGCTGCCCGGCTCCATGTTGAGCAGATAGCTGATATCGCCCTGCTGCCATAGCTCGATTGCGCGGGTCTTGTGATTTGCGACATGGGTGTAACCCATCTTCGCGAAGACCTCTCGAAGCTTTTCCGGTTCGGGATGGGCAAATTCGACAAATTCGAAGCCATCTGTCCCTGCCGGATTTTCATCGGAAATCGATGCGCGGGGAGCGTCGTGCGGGAATGGGCCCATTGGTTTGGTCTCCTGTGTGTCGTCACGTCCTGTTTCGACTCTCAAGATATATAACATCGCATGGGCTTTCTGCGCGTTCTTTGCTTTAATCTGGCGATGTAATGCACCAATGTGATGGAAAAGCATGAAAAGACGCAGGATTCACGCATATGCTCGATGAAACAGATTCTCGGCTGCTCGCCGCCATCCAGAAGAACGCGCAGCTTTCGGCGCAGGAACTTGGAGAGATTCTCAACCTTTCTCCCAGCCAGGCCGGCAGGCGACGTCAACGGCTCGAAGCGAGCGGCATCGTTCAGGGCTATCGCGCCCGGCTCGACCCACTCAGGCTAGGTTTGTCAGTTCAGGCCTTTGTCCAGATCCAGCTGACAACCCATGCGCCCGATCAAGCCCGCAGCTTCAACCGCCTGATCGAGACCTGTCCGGAAGTTATCAGCGCCTGGGCGCTGACAGGGGATGCAGACCTGTTGCTTCGAATCTATACCGAAGACTTGGCGGGACTGAATCGACTGGTTCACGAAGTCCTGCTGCCACATCCGGCGGTAAGCCGGGTTCATAGCCAGATCGTGATGGATCAGGTCAAGGCGGATGCGGTGCTACCGATGTAAGCCCAACCGAAGGAACAGTGCATGGAAGGCTTCCTGTTTCAGGCCTCGATTTACCTCGCCGCCGCCGTGGTGGCGGTGCCGATTTCGGCGCGGCTCGGTTTCGGCTCGGTGTTGGGATATCTCGCTGCGGGGATCCTGATCGGACAAATTCCCGGCATCGGCTCCGAAACCCAGGACTTGCAGCATTTCGCAGAGTTTGGCGTGGTAATGATGCTGTTCCTGATCGGGCTCGAGCTGGAGCCGAACGCGCTCTGGGATATGCGCCACCGCCTGATCGGAATCGGCGGCGTGCAGGTTGTCGGCACTTGGGCCGGGATATCCCTGGTAGCGATGAGTCTGGGCCTTGACGCCAGCGCTTCGATTGCCGTGGGTATGATTTTGTCGCTCTCATCGACCGCGATTGTGCTTCAGACCCTATCCGAGAAGGGGTTGATGCAAACACAGGGCGGCCGGTCGGCTTTCTCGGTCTTGCTGACGCAAGATATCGCCGTGATTCCGATGCTGGCGCTGATACCGCTTCTCGCGGTGTCTTCGCCGGTCGCACTCAATCCGGATGGATCGATAAAGCTCGCCCAAGTCGAGGCTGCTGCCCAGCATGGGCCTTCGCTTGTCGAGGGATTGCCGGGATGGGGCGTCACGCTCGTCACCATCGGTATGGTTGCGGCCATCATTCTCGCCGGGGTCTATCTAACGCGCCCGCTCTTTCGCTTCATCCATACCGCGCGGTTGCGCGAAATGTACACCGCGCTGGCCCTGCTGATCGTGATCGGGATATCCTTTGGTATGACCCTGGTCGGGTTGTCTCCGGCGCTTGGCGCGTTCCTTGCCGGCGTCGTTCTCGCCAACTCCGAATTCCGCCATGAGCTTGAAAGCGATCTGGAACCCTTCAAAGGCCTGCTGCTCGGCCTCTTCTTCATCACGGTCGGTGCTGGCATCGATTTTTCCGCCTTCCTTTCGCGCCCGGCTAACATCCTCGGTCTTACGCTGGCATTGATCACGGTGAAGGGTGTTGGCCTCTACATTCTGGGCCGCGCCTTCGGGCTGCGCCATCGTGATCTGTGGCTGTTCACGCTTTCTCTGGCGCAGGCCGGCGAATTCGGCTTCGTGCTGATCTCGTTTTCGGTGCAACAGAGCGTCATCCTTCCCAATTTGGGCGAGAAACTGCTGCTCGTCGTGGCGATGTCGATGTTGGCCACGCCGCTGCTTTTCATCGCTTACGAATTCCTTTCGCGCCATGCCCCGTCGAAATCGGATGAGATGTCGGAGCCCGATGCGATCGACGAACAGGGCCCTGTCATCATCGTTGGCATCGGGCGGTTTGGTCAGGTGGTAAACCGGCTGGTTCGCTCAAGCGGGCTGAAGACCGTTGTGCTCGACCACGACATGAAGGCCATCGCGCTGCTTCGCGAGTTCGGCTACAAGGGCTTCTTCGGCGATCCGACCCGCCCCGATCTACTGCATGCTGCAGGATTGCGCGAGGCACGAGTCCTCGTCGTTGCACTCGACAACGCGGAAGATGCCGTTCGCCTGGTGAGATTTGCCCGCCGCGAACGCCCAGACCTGCACATCATCGCGCGGGCGCGCGATCGCGGCCACGTTTTTCAGCTATACCATGCCGGGGCCAACGATATCGTCCGCGAAATGTTTGACAGCTCGTTGCGGGCCGGTCGCTATGTGCTCGAAAACGCCGGTTTGACCGAATATGAGGCCGCCGCCACAGAACAAGCCTTCTATGCGCATGATCGCGAGGCCCTTCTAGAACTGGCCGAGCTTTGGGATCCCAAGATCGAACCGTCAAAGAACAAGGCCTACATCGCACGTACGCGTGAGCTGGAAAAAGACCTCGAGATCAGCCTTGCCACCTTTGTCGAAAAGCGCGAAGCTGAGGATAGCTCTGGGTCACAATAGCTTTCAAATGTCGACGATAGCAGCCAGGCTCGATGGGTCGGGCCGCTCCAGCGAGTTCAGAAGAGAGGTTACCCTCGTGCGGCACAATGCGCCTTGCCATCCCGAGCCCATCAACGCTTCGACCCCAGACCCATGGCGCAACACCAGCCTTCGCCATTGATGCAGGGCGACCAGGCGCAACACTGCCTGCTCTAGTGGTGCCTCTGGCGACCCCAGGGCATTTGCTGAATCCAGCGCGCTGGCCAGCATTGCATAGGCCGCATCCAGCGCCTCGGGTACCAGAACGGATTTGATCCAGTCGGGTACCAGCCCGGGCGAGGCGTCCCAGGCAAACAACGTCTCGGGCAAGTCCGTCGCGCCATTCGGCAATATCGCGACGCGGGCGCCGATCAAGATCAATTCAGGATGATCGATCGCCTGGAAAGCTTCGGCGTTCGGTGCGATCAGAACCTGCCAGCGTTCCGGCACTTTAGTCGTCGGCCCATAGACCCTGTCAAAGACCGATCGGGTCAATTTGCGACCATGCGCCGTGAGCCCGTAAAGCGACATGCGCCCGTCACGCTCGGACGTGATCCAGCCGTCGCGCCTCAGCCGATGAATAGCCACGCGCAACGCCTCGGGTTTCATCCCCATGGGATCTGTCAGCCTCGTCAGAACCGGGCCAGCAACCCGTGCGCCCTCTTCGGCCGCAAGGTCTCCCAGGATGGTCACAACCAGCGACCACGCCTTGACTGGACCACAGGCCAGCAAACTGTCCAGAACAGCTTGATATGTCACCGGATTGTTTTGATCCATAGCAGCAACTTTATCATTCGTTGGGTTTGGCGTCCAAGGCACGTTTGGCTTTTTCCCGGCAGTCCGAAGTCAGAACGCATTCATGGTCAGCAACTCATACTCCGCCGCTACGTCACCGTCCTGATTGGTCAATGTCACATGCCAGCGGACCTCGCCATATTCTTCGTTGCGTGGGGTTTTAGCCTTCACACTGAGACGCACGGCGATGCTGTCGCCCGCTTGGACCGGTTTCAGAAACCGCAGGTTGTCGAGACCGGTATTGGCCAGAACCGGCCCTTCATTCGGCTCGACAAAAAGACCCGCCGCAAAACTCAAAAGCAGATAGCCATGCGCCACGCGCCCAGGAAAGAACGGATTCCGCTTGGCCGCCGCATCATCCATGTGGGCATAGAAGTTGTCGCCGGTGAACGCGGCAAAATGCTCGATATCCTCCAGAGAGATCGTTCGCGCGGCGGTGTGGAGCGTTTCTCCGACCGATAGCTCGCCGAAACGCCTTGAGAAAGGATGCGCCGGACCGGAAATCTCGGCGGCTCCAGGTACCCATTTCCCGCCCACTGCGGTGAGGATGTCCGGACTGCCCTGAACCGCTGTTCGCTGCATGTAATGCATCACACCGCGCACGCCGCCCAGTTCTTCGCCACCACCTGCCCGCCCCGGACCTCCATGTACCATGTGCGGCATCGGCGAGCCGTGCCCAGTGCTTTCCTTCATCGATTCCGCGTTGTTAATGTAGATGCGCCCGTGCCACGCCCCGGCGCCCAGCACCACCTGACGCGCCACATCGCCATCGCGGGTGATCAGCGAGGTGACAAGACTGCCGCCACCGCGATTGGCAAGCATCACGGCATGATCGAGATCGCGATAGCCCATCACCGTCGAAACCGGGCCAAAAGCTTCGGTGTCATGCACTCTTTTGGCAGAGTCCGGGTCGGCGCAATGAAACAGCATCGGTGCAATGAAGCCGCCCTTGCCGCCCATTGGCAGCTCGTCCGAGCCATAGACACGTTCCGCCTCTGCCCCGATCAGCACCGCCTTCTCCAACACGTCGCGTCTTTGGCCTTCCGAGACCAGCGCCCCCATGCGCGTCGCCGCATCCCGCGGATCGCCGATCACCACTTTTGCGAGCCGTGCCGACACCGCGCTGATCACCGGCTGCACCAGCGCCTCGGGAGCGATGATCCGCCGGATCGCCGTGCATTTCTGCCCCGCCTTGGCGGTCATTTCACGTGTGACCTCCTTCACGAAAAGATCAAATTCCGCTGTCTCCGGCCCAACATCCGGCCCCAGAATCGAGCTGTTCAAACTGTCCTGCTCCGCAGCGAAGCGTACCGAATTGGACAGGATCACCGGATTCGAGCGGAGCTTGAGCGCGGTATCCGCCGAACCGGTGAAGGCCACCACGTCTTGCGCGCCCAAATGATCAAGCATGTCGCCGAGACCGCCCGCCACGAATTGCAGCGAACCTTCCGGCAAAATCCCGCTCTCCAGCAGCATCTTTACGCAAAGTTCGGTCACATAACAGGTCGTGGTCGCCGGTTTCACGATCACCGGCACCCCGGCGAGCAAGCTTGGCGCCAGCTTTTCCAGCATCCCCCAGACTGGGAAATTGAATGCATTGATATGTACTGCGGCGCCTTGCAGCGATGTGCAGACATGCTGACCAAGAAACATGCCCGTCCGCCCCAACTGCTCCAGACCGCCGTCCAGATAAACCTGTGAATCCGGCATCTCGCGTCGCCCTTTCGAGGCAAAGACGAAAAGCGTGCCAATGCCTCCGTCGACATCGATCAAATGGTCCGATTGCGTTGCGCCGGTTTCGAAGGAAATGTCGTAGAGGGCTTGCTTGCGGTCGGTGAGATAGAGCGCGAGCGCCTTCAGCATCCTGGCGCGTTGATGGAAGGTCATCGCCCGAAGAGCCGGACTGCCCTGCGTTCGTGCAAACTCCAGCATGCGCGACCCATTCAGCGTATCGTTGCCGGCCTCGGCGATCACTTCACCCGTGATCGCACTGGTGATCGGGCGCGCCCCTGCACCGGGTTTCACCCATTCTCCCGCAGCGAAACTTGCAACCTGCCGCACCGACATTGCGTATCCCTCCCCTGGCAAAGCAACGGCTCTTTTATTGACCAACCGTTCGGTTTATGCAAGACATTCTGCATTGGGCGCTTCACGGAGGGGAAAAGATGAGCAATACGGTTCTTGTCACCGATCATGGGCTTTGGGTCGAGGTCACGCTCAACCGCGCCGACAAACTCAACTCCTTCAACGAGGAAATGCACCACGCCTTGCGCGCCGCATTGGAAGCCGCGCGCGACAACGGCAAACGCGCCGTGCTGCTCACCGGGGCAGGCAGGGGTTTCTGCGCCGGGCAGGATTTGGGCGATCGTGATCCGCGCAAGTTGGGCGCCGCCCCGGATCTGGGTGCGACCGTGCGCAACTTCTGGGCGCCACTGGTGCGGCTTATCCGATCGCTGGAAATGCCTGTGGTCTGTGCCGTGAACGGTGTCGCCGCCGGTGCCGGATCGTCGGTCGCGCTGGCTTGCGACATAGTTCTCGCCGCTGAAAGCGCCAAGTTCATCCAATCGTTCTCGAAGGTCGGCCTGATTCCCGATACCGGCGCCTCCTGGCACCTGCCGCACCTTCTGGGCGAAGCCCGGGCCAAGGCCCTGGCGCTGACCGCCGAGCCGCTGACGGCCACCAGAGCCGCCGATTGGGGCCTGATCTGGAAAGCCCTGCCCGACGATCAACTGATGGACGAGGCGCGCGCGCTGACCGCCCGTTTCGCCGCCGGTCCCACATTCGGCTATGCCCAGACCAAGCGCACGATCCACGCGGCGGCCACCAACGATTTCGACGATCATCTCGAACTGGAAGCCGACGCGATGAAAGCCTGCGGCGAGAGCGCCGATTATGCGGAAGGGGTTGGAGCCTTCCTCGACAAGCGCACGCCGGAGTTTAAAGGGAAATGAGCCTCACACCAAAGCAACGCGCCGAGAGAACCAGTGCCGCAATGCTGGCCAATGACAATGCCAGCAAGGCAATCGGGATCGAGCTGACCGAGATCGACGAGGCTTTTGCCGTCATGGAACTGACAGTGGAAAAGCGCCATTGCAACGGTCATGGCATCTGTCACGGTGGCATAACCTACATGCTGGCGGACACAGCCTTTGCCTTTGCCTGCAACAGCCGCAACCAATCCACATTGGCGCATCACAACCTGATTTCCTATCTTGCGCCGGGAAAGGTCGGAGATCGGCTCCGTGCCGAGGCGCGGGAGGTCTCGCTGGTTGGCCGGTCAGGTATCTATGACGTGAAAGTCTTCACCCAAACCGGAACGGTTATCGCCGAATTCCGTGGCATGTCACGCGCAATCAAGGGCCAATACATCCACGAAGACTAGAAAGGGACCGCGATGAAAGACCTCAGCCCCAGGAAATCCGATCTCGACCCGATCGAAATCGCCTCAACCGATGAAATCCGCGCCCTCCAACTCGAGCGCCTGAAATGGTCGCTCCATCATGCCTATGACAATGTCGCGATGTTCCGCAAACGGTTCGACGAAAAAGGCGTGCATCCGGATGATCTGAAAACCCTTGAAGACCTGGCCAAATTCCCCTTCGCCTACAAGAATGATCTACGTGACAACTATCCTTTCGGCCTGTTCGCGGTGCCGCGGGAGCAGATCATACGCATCCACGCCTCTTCAGGCACCACAGGCAAGCCGACTGTCGTTGGCTATACCAAGGACGACATCGACAACTGGGCCGATCTGGGCGCGCGCAGCCTGCGCGCCGCCGGGCTGCGCCGCGGAAATATCGTGCACAACGCCTATGGCTACGGCCTTTTTACCGGCGGCCTGGGGGCGCATTACGGGATCGAGCGGCTCGGCGCTACCGTGGTGCCAATGGGCGGCGGCCAGACCGAAAAACAGGTCAGCCTGATAGAGGATTTCCGCCCCGATGGCATCATGGTCACACCGTCCTACATGCTCACCATCCTCGAGCAATACCACAAGCAGGGACTTGACCCGCGCGCGACCTCGCTCTCGGTCGGCGTATTCGGCGCCGAGCCCTG
>CBDUGF010000097.1:0-14754 GCA_965366835.1 uncultured Rhodobacterales bacterium | reverse complement strand
TGGTGAAGCCATAGGAAGCGCAGAGGCGCAGGCCCTCTTTCAAGACCTCGATATCCTCGGCGCGTTGCTTGGCGGTGGGCTCGGTCGCGGGCTCGGTGCCGTGCAGGCCGAGGCTTTCGCGCCCGCCGGAGGAGCGCAGCGCCGTGACCGGATCATGTGCGGCGTGCTCGCGCAATTCGCCCGCCGCAAAGCCATCCGCGCCCATGACGATCTCGTTGCCGGGAGGCAATGCGCGGCCCTTGAGGATACCGGCTTGTTTCAGCGCGATGGTGTTGGCCCAGGCGGTGTGATGATCTCCGGCGAACAGGATCAGGGGCCGATCCTCCAACGCCTCGTCGAGCATCTGTCGCGTGGTCGAAACCCCTTCGCCGAACAGGTTGTAATCGGCGGCCTTGCAAATCACCAATGCCTCTTCGGGATTGGCTCGGGCATAGGCCTGCACCTTGTCGCGCAGCGCGGTCAGGCCATGGACCCCGTCAAGCTGCAACAGGCGCATGCCGAAGGAGCCGGCAAAGAGATGAAGATGCGCCTCGACCATGCCCGGCATCACGGTGGCACCCTGGGCATCGATCATGCGCGTCGCCGGGCCTGCCAGAGCCGCGATATCGGCGTTGCTGCCGACCGCAAGAATGTGCTGCCCGGCAATCGCCAGTGCCTGGGCGCGCGGTTGGTTTGGTTGCATGGTCAGAACTTGGGCGTTGCGGATGATGGTGTCGGGCTGGGTCATTCTACGGTTTCCGGTCTTGATGGGGCGCGCGTGGGTTTCAACGGAGAGGTTCGGGCGAAGCCATCGTCGAAAAGCAGCGAGACCATGGCCCGGACATCGCGACGGATATTGTTTTTATGAACTTCCAGCGGCATCGTGTCCTCCTTGATGAAGCTGAAGTAGAGCATCGTCCAATGGCTGAAGAAGAGGTCTGCCAGGAATCGCAGATCCGGATCCTTGCCATTCCGGAGGCGAACGTCATAGTCGCTGAGGAAATCGCACAGCAGCTTCTGCAAAGCGGCGTCGGACTCGGCGAATTGCGTTTCGAACTCGGAATTGGGTCGGCGAATGTTGATTGCTTCGGCATAGCGCCAGACCCGTTTGCCGGCGATGCGCATGGTGTTCTCGGTGACTTCGCACAACAAATCGCCCAGCACGTCGGCAAATTTGCAATTGGTCGGTCGCGGGCGCTGCATATGCTGCGAACGCTCGCGGGCGGTGCCTTCCAGCACCAGCGCGCTGAGGATGTTTTCTTTTGAACCGAAATAGTTGAACACAGTGGGCGGCGAGATGCCGGCCTCGTCTGCGATTGTCGCGATGGTGGTCGCATCGACTCCGTCGCGGTCAAAAAGGCGGGCTGCACAACGCAGGATTTCCCGCCGCCTCCGGGCTTTCTTGCGCCCGCGCAGCCCTGTCTCATCGGGAGAGGGGGGGCGAGCTGGATGCGGTGGCTCTACCAACGGAGATCGCTTTTCGATAAAAGTTTTAGTCTGGTAAAATTTTTTATTGACTGAAATTAATTCTGTCAATAGCACTAATGCAGACCGACGTGATATCCGGGATGCGGGGCGCCACAACAGCATGATTGAAATCGAAAACGCCACCAAGACATTCGGTGCCGGCGCTTCTGCCTTTACCGCTTTGCGCGATGTCGATGTCACCATTGCCGACAACGAATTCTTCACTTTGCTGGGCCCCTCGGGCTGCGGCAAGACCACGCTGTTGCGCCTGATCGCCGGGTTCGAGCCGCCGACGATGGGCTCCATTCGCCTTGACGGGCGCGACTTTTCCCGACTGCCGCCCAACAAGCGCCCGGTGAACACGGTGTTTCAGAGCTATGCGCTGTTTCCGCATATGAGCGTATCGCAGAACATCGCCTTCGGGCTCGAAATGCTGGGCAAGTCGAAGAGCGAAACCCAGAGCACCGTGGACGAGATGCTGCGCCTGGTGCAGATGGAAGAGCTGAAAGACCGGCGCACCAGCGAGATTTCGGGGGGCCAGCAGCAACGGGTTGCCCTGGCGCGGGCGCTGGCGCCGCATCCGGAGGTTTTGTTGCTGGATGAGCCGCTGAGCGCGCTCGATCTGAAGCTGCGCAAGGAAATGCAGATCGAGCTGAAACGGCTACAAAGCGAAACCGGCATTACCTTCGTCTTCGTCACCCACGACCAGGAAGAGGCGCTGACCATGTCGGACCGGGTTGCGGTCATGAATGCGGGCGAAATCCTGCAAATCGGCAGCCCGCGCGAAATCTATGAACGTCCCTCGGAACGGTTCGTCGCAAATTTCATCGGAGAGTCGAATTTTCTGGATGCCGATCTCAAGGGAGCGAGCGCGACGCTGAGAAGTGGCGGCAAGTTCGACGTAAACGTGCCGGACGGGGTCTCCGACGGCAAGGTCAGCGTGCTTGTCCGCCCGGAACACACCAGCGTGCGCACCGGAGTGGCGGGTGAGGGCGAATTGGCGGCCACGATCGAAACGGTGGTTTATTCCGGCGAAGCCACGACAGTGCATCTGCGCCTGGCCAGCGGCGAAAAGCTGAAATCGCGCATGGCGAACACGCCAAAGGGGAGCATGGATCTGCCTGCGAAAGGCGGCGCCGTCGCTGTCACCATAGCGCCCGGTGCGATCACCGTGCTGAAGGACTAGGCGATGAGTGACGCGTCAACATACCGGCCCGGCGAGCTTGAGGCTGAAGCGCTTGCGACCGACACGCGAAACCGCTGGCTGCTGTCGCTGCCGGCGATGGTGATCATCATCTGCGCCGCCGCCGGTCCGCTCCTCGTGATGGTGCTCTATTCCTTTCTGGCACCGGGCGATTATGGCAACGTCAAATGGGAATTCTCGCTGCAAGGCTGGATGAACACGGTGGTTCAGCGCGACATTTTCGACGATTCGCTGATGTGGGCCGACGCGCATCTGTCGATCTTCTGGCGCTCGCTGTCGCTGTCGATGATCACCACGGTGCTGACCCTGATCTTCGGCCTGCCGACGGCGTGGTTCATTGCCACCCAGCCACCGGGCAGGCGCGAGTTCTGGCTGTTCCTGGTAACGGTGCCTTTCTGGACCAACCTCTTGGTGCGGACCATCGCGATTCAGGAAATGATCCGCAATGAAGGGGTAATCAACCTGGTGCTGCTGAAGTTGCGAATTATCGATGCGCCGATCCAGATGATGTTTACCGATTTCGCCATCGGGCTGGGGATGACTTACGTTTATCTGCCGCTGATGGTGCTGCCGATCTATGCCGCCGTCGACAAGCTGGATTTCCGCCTGGTCGAGGCCGCCCATGATCTCTACGCCAGCCGCTGGACCGCGTTCCGCCGGGTGATCCTGCCGCTGGTCAAGCCTGGCATCATTGCCGGGTCGATCCTCGTCTTCGTGCCCAGTCTCGGCGCTTATGTGACGCCGCGCGTGCTGGGCGGGGGCAAGAACCTGATGTTCGGCAACCTGATCGAGCTGCAATTCGGCGCCGGGCGCAACTGGCCGCTGGGCGCGGCCCTGTCGTTGATGCTGATGGCGGCGGTGATGGTCTCGTTGATCTATTACATCAAGGTAACATCGAGGGAGCAGGCCGATGGTTGATGTTGCCGCCCAAACCTCGACCCCGCGGCGCAGACGCGCCAAGGGGTATTCGGTGCGAACCCTCCCCGGGTTCGCCGTGATCGCGATCTTTACCCTGATCGCGCTTTATGGCCCGATCGTCATCCTGGTGGTGTTTTCGTTCAACGAAGGCTCGTCGCTGGCGATCTGGGAAGGCTTCTCGCTGCGCTGGTACAAGCAGGCGGCCGGGAACGAAGCGGTGCAGGACGCTGCCCTGCGCTCGCTTTTCCTGGCGCTTTGCGCTTCGTCGGTGGCGACCGTGGCGGCCACCATGGCGGCGCTGGCGACAACCCGCACCCGGCATTTTCCCGGGCGCACCATGATCTATGCGCTGATCAACCAGCCGCTGATGGTTCCCGAGATCGTGACCGCCGTGGCGTTGCTCATCGTCTTTGCGGCGGTCAAGGTCTGGACCGGCCACACCAGCATGATTTACCTGATCGTAGCGCATACCGCCTTTTGCATTCCTTTCGCCTATCTGCCGATCCGCGCGCGGCTCGAGACGATGGATTTCTCTTACGAAGCGGCGGCGCAGGATCTCTATGCCTCGCGCTGGCTCACCTTCCGGCGGATAACACTGCCGCTGATGTGGCCCGGAATCGTTGCCGGGTTGATGCTGGCCTTCGTGATTTCGCTCGACGACGTGGTGATTACCGAGTTCGTTAAATCCGCCGGGCAGGAAACATTGCCGACCTTCATGCTGGGGCAATTGCGCCGGGTGGTCACGCCCGAGGTCAACGCGATTTCCAGCGTGATTCTTCTGGCCGGTGTTATACTGGTCGCGCTTTTCTTTCGCATGACCCACCGACGCGGGTAGGCGGAGCCAACCGGGCCGACAGAGTCCGGACCGAACATTCAAATTCAACAAGGAGAACCCAACCAATGAAATACACGATAGCCGCAGCGACGGCGCTGGCCCTCACGACCAGCGGGGCGTTTGCCCAGGAACTCAACATCTACAACTGGGGCAACTATACCAACCCCAAGCTGATCGAGAAATTCGAGGCCGAGACCGGCATCAAGGTCACCATCACTGATTATGACAGCAACGACACCGCGCTGGCCAAGGTCAAGGCGGGCGGCCACGGCTTTGACATCGTCGTGCCGTCGCACACCTATGTGCCGATCTGGGTTGGCGAAGGGCTGCTGCTGGAAAGTCGCCCAGATCAGATGGAGAATTTCAAGAATGTCGATCCGCTCTGGGTCGATGTGCCGTGGGACATGGGCCGACATTACACCGTGCCGTGGCAATGGGGCACCACCGGCGTTGTCGTCAACACCAAGTATTATGATGGCGACATCAATACGTCCTCGATCTTCATGGACCCGCCCGAGGAGTTGAAGGGCAAGATCAACGTGGTTCCCGAAATGGGCGACGTGATGGCGCTGGCGATCTACTACTATGGCGGTAGCTCCTGCACCGACGACAAGGAAGTGCTGATGAAGGTGCGCGACGGTCTTGTCGAAGCGAAGAAGAGCTGGCTCGGCATGGACTATGGCAACCTCGAGAAGTTCGCCAAGGAAGACCTCTGGGCCGGCGTGAACTGGAACGGCTCGACCTTCCGGATGCGGCTGCAGAATGAAAACATTCACTACGGCTACCCGAAAGAGGGCTATCCGATCTGGATGGATTCGGTGGCTGTGCTGAAGGATGCGAAGAACGTCGAGGAAGCCAAGACCTTCCAGAACTTCATCATGGACCCGGAAAATGCGGCGCTGATCTCGGAATTCGCGCGCTATGCCAATGGCATCAAGGGCTCCGAGGCGTTCATGCCGGAAGACATGATCACGGCGCCGGAAATCGTCATTCCCGAAGAGCTGAAATCGGCCGGGAAATTCAACGAGACCTGCCCGCCTGAAACCCAGGCGATGTATACCCGGATCTGGACCGACCTTCAGAAGTAAGGCCCTGATTCAGCAAAGGGGCCTCGGTGAGAGGCCCCTTTTTTCTGCTTTTCCGAAGGCTGCCATGACCTCCTATCGCAATTCCGACCCGCGCCTGCCGATCATGCAGGGCGCGCCGCCGCCACCGGAATGGCGCGTTCCGCCGCAGGATTTCGACCGCGCGCCGTGGAATCGCTGGAGCTTTCAGAACATCCGCATGTTCGTGCCCAGCGAAGAGATCGCCAGCGGCGCGGCGGCGTTGCCATGGCGCGAGGAACACCAGGATCTGAGCGCCATCGGCTTTCAAAGCTTCGCCGGCGCGGCGAAGACACTGGCCGACCTGCTCGACGGGTATGCCGATGGCTTCCTCGTCGCGCATCGCGGGCGGATCGTACATGAAAGCTACCACAACGGCATGATGCGCAAGACGCCGCACCTGGCGATGTCAGTGTCAAAGTCCATCGCATCGACGGTGGCGGGTATCCTGATTGCCGAACGCCGGATCGATCCGGCGGCATTGCTGACCGACTACCTGCCCGAACTGGCCGATACCGCCTGGAACGGCGCCACCGTGCAACAGATGCTCGACATGACCACCGGTGTTTCCTTTGTCGAAGACTACGAGTCACCCGATTGCGACATCGCCCGGCTTGAAGTCGCCTCGGGCTGGAAGGCGATGCCGGAGGGCGCCGATCCGGCAGAATGGCCAGAAACGACCTGGGCGCAGATCCTGTCGCTGACCTCAAGCGACGCCACGCATGGCACCCGGTTCAAATACCGGTCGATCGAGACCGATCTGTTGGGCATTCTGATCTCGCGGGTCACCGGGCAGACTTTTGCGCAAACCGTTTCGGAGCGGCTCTGGGCGCCAATGGGGGCAGAGGCCGCGGCTTATGTCACTGTGGATCGCGACGGGACCGCGCTGGCCGACGGCGGCATCTGTGCGACACTGCGCGATTTCGCGCGCTTCGGGCAAACCCTGCTCGACGATGGCCAGGCGGGCGGGCGGCAAGTGATACCGCGGACATGGATCAAGGACGTGCGCCACGGGAAACACGGACGTTTTGATGATGAGAGCCGCGAGTTCATGCCGAGGGGCCGCTATCGCAACATGTTCTGGATTCGCGACGAAACGCAGCCGATTCACATCTGCCTGGGGATCTACGGGCAGTTCATCTATGTCTCTCCGGATCAGGATCTGGTTGTTGTGTGCCTTTCCTCCTGGCCGGAAGCTCTGAGCGATGAGCGTCATTCCGACACCATGCGCGCAATTGATGCGATTGCCGCCGAACTCTGCTGAAAAGGGGCTATGCCATGACCGATCTGCTTTATCTCACCGCGACCGAGGCGCTGCGCCGCTTTGCCGACAAATCCCTTTCACCGGTCGAGCTTCTGGAGGCCCAGATCGCCAAGGCGGAAGCCACCAAGGACACGATCAACGCCTTCACATATACCCATTTCGATGAGGCGATGGACGCCGCCCGCGCTTCGGAAGCGCGCTGGGCCAAGGGCACACCGGTGGGTTGCCTTGATGGACTGCCGGTGGCGATCAAGGATGAAAGCCATATTGCCGGCAAGCCCACCTCCTATGGCTCGCTCATCGCCAAGGATTTCATAGCCGAGCAAACCTCGCCGATGAACCAGCCTATCCTGGCCGAGGGCGCGATCGTGCATGCGCGCACCGCGACGCCGGAGTTTTCATGTGCCGGGTTCACCTGGTCGCGGCTCTGGGGCGTGACGCGCAATCCTTGGAACCCCGAGTTCACGCCGGGCGGATCGTCGGGCGGCTCGGCGGCTTCGCTGGCGTCGGGAACTTCCTCGCTCGCCACCGGCTCGGATATCGGCGGCTCGATTCGCATCCCGGCCTCGTGCTGCGGGTTGGTGGGCTACAAGCCGCCCTATGGCCGCAACCCCGATGATCCCCCCTTCAACCTCGATTTCTATTGCCATACCGGCCCCTTGGCGCGCTCGGTAAGCGATGCGATCCTGCTGCAGAACGTGATGAGCGGGCAGCATCCCTGGGATATCGCCTCGCTGCCCAAGATCACGCTGCCGACCGAGTATCCCGACATCAAGGGTTGGAAAATCGCGCTGTCGATGGACCTGGGCAGTTTCACCATCGCCGAAGACGTGCGCCGCAACACACTGGCGGCGGCGGATGTGTTGCGCGCCTTGGGGGCGACTGTCGAGGAGGTCGATATCGGCTGGGGCAAGGAGGTTCCCGAGGCCTGCATGGCCTATCTGACGCATATCTTCGGCGGCTCGCTGTCGATGGAGCTTGAAGAGCATGGCGACGAGATGACCAGCTATTGCCGGGCGATGGCGGAAAAATCCCTGACCTCGACGGCGCGCGAATTTGTCAACTCGCTCCAGGTGGCGGGCGAAGCCTACATGAAGCTCGGGCCGCTATTGCAGGACTACGACTGCCTGATCTGCCCGACCAACGGGTTGCCGGCAGTGCGGGCCGATTTCGACCAGTCCAAGGAATCGCTTCATATCGAGGGCGCCGAGGTGGCGCCGGAACTGGGCTGGGTTCTGACCACGCCATTCAACATGATGAGCCGCTGTCCGGTGATATCGGTACCCACAGGCTTTGCCGGAAATGGCGTGCCGACCGGCCTTCAGATCGTTGCCCCGGCCTATCGCGACGAGATCGCGTTTCAGGCTGCCATGGCCTTCGAAAGCGCAGTCGGGGGTTGGTATGGAGATGCGAAAAGCCGGCCCTGAGCGCGCCTAACCCTTGAGCGGATAGCGCGCAAGGGTGCGAAAACGACCGTCGGCATCCTCGGCGAAGAGGCAGAGCGCGTCGACCGGAAACGGGCGCGGCAGCAAGGGCAGCAGGCGCGGTGCCAGCACGGCCTTGACCGCGTCGGTCTCGGATTTGGTCAATCTGCCAGTCAGGGTGAAGTGAAACCGGAAGGCCTGCATCACCCAGGGATAACCCCATCGGGTGAGGTTTTCCGCAAGGACCGCGCTTCGCTCCACTGTTTCGTAGCGGGCACGCTCGCCCTGGGACAGCGGCGCGCGGTGTGAATCGAGCCTGCGCACGAGGTCGGCGGCGAGCCGGTCGAGGCGGGCCGTATCGCCCTCGGGAACCAAAGCCAGAAAGCGCCCCATCGGGGCCAGCGTCAGGCCCGCAAGCGAAACCGGAGCGAGACGTTCGGCAAGGCGCTCGAGATCCGCTTCCAGCGCGGGCAGGCTGCTCGTATCGGCAAGCCGGAAGGGCGGTTTCAATGTGGCGTGAAAGCCATATTTCCTTGGCGCATCGGTGATGTCCTCGATCGGGCGTGGCAGGCCGGGCAGGGCCGGGTGGTCCGCTTTGCGCGCCAAGATCGGATCCCATCCCAGCCAGGCAGCGGCGAACTCGGCCAGCGGGCCGGGCGGCGGCGCGGCGTAGATGGCATAGCGTTGGAACCCGGACATCGGCGTAAGGCTCGATTTCTCAGCTGCTCAGAAGAGTGGCCATCCGGCGCAGCGCCAGGCCATAGCCCTCGGTGCCACAGCCCGCGATCACCGCATCGGCGCGCAGGCTGACATAGGAATGATGGCGGAAGGCCTCGCGCTTGTGAATCTGGCTGATATGGACCTCGATCACCGGTCCATCGAACAGCTTGAGTGCATCGAGTACGGCAACCGACGTGTGGGTCAGCGCCGCCGGGTTGATGATGATCCCGGCCGATGTATCGCGCGCGCCCTGGATCCAGTCGACAAGCTCACCTTCGTGGTTTGATTGTCGGAAGGCGATGGAAAGACCCAGCTTTTCGGACAGCATGCCGCATTGGGCCTCGACATCTGCCAGCGTCTCGACGCCGTAGATCTCGGGTTCACGGCTGCCCAGCAGGTTGAGATTGGGGCCGTTCAGGATTGTGATGTGGTTGCGCATGGCCGCGTCCTTGGTTGGTGACGCGTTTATGGGCCGTCAGGGGCCGCGCTGACAAGCGGGACAGCAAACAGAGACGCCGGGCTGTGGCTGAAAGGCCCGCCCGGCAATTGAAGATCAACGCGAAAGGCTGCTCAGCCGCAGGTGCTGAGGCCCGAGAACGTGCGGTGCAGCATCTCGGCCTTGTTCAGCCCGGCGCGGCGCAGCTGGCTGTCGGTCAAATCGCCAATGGCGATATCGGTAAAGCGGGGCGCGACCGGGAAGATCCGGGCCGCGAATGCACGAAACAGGGTCATGATGCGGCGTCCTTGGTTTTCACTGAGTTGAGCCTCAGATAAGGCGCGCGGAGGCAGAGGAGAACCACCATTTCGAGCAACCCCGCTATGCAAAAACCGACCAATCATCGTGGTGTATTAGATCGCCTCGATCCCGCGAGTCAGGTCTGCCTCGGCCCGCGCAAGAAGACATGAAAAACAATGGCCAGTGCTTTGAAGTGGCGGCACAAATTTCGCCATCGGTAGCGTCAGGCGTTGAACATATCGTCGACCGGCACCTGCATGGCATTGGCCAATGCGTTGGTCTGGCTGGCCATGGCGATGACCTGCAACAGCTCGCCGTACATCGCGTCGCTCATGCCCTTGGCACGGGCCGAGGCGGTATGGGAATGGCTGCAGTATTTGCAGGCATTGGCGGCGGATACGGCGACATAGATCATCTCCTTGGTCAACGGGTCGAGAGCGCCCGGGCCCATCACCGCCTTCAGCCGGGTCCAGAGGGCGGCGAGCTGGTCGGGGTCATGCGCCAGGGCGCGCCAGAAGTTGTTGACGTAATCGGTGCCACGGGTGGCGCGGATATCGTCGAAGACGGCGCGCGCTTCGGGGCTGGCCTCTTCATCGGAGAGAAGTTTGACGACAGCCATGACAATGTCCTTTCGCGTTGTGGGGCTTGGCGGCATTGGGCCGAAGCGGGCGCGGATTGTCAAACGCGCAGGCACTACAGGAAAACCGCCGCCCCGGATGGGGCGGCGGCTTTTGTCCCTCGAGATCGTGACGGCTTTAGAAGCCCAGACCTTCGTATTTTTTCTTGAACTTGGTGACCCGGCCGCCGGCATCCATCAGGCGGCTGCTGGCACCGGTCCAGGCCGGATGCACGGTCGGGTCGATGTCGAGCGACAGCGTGTCGCCTTCCTTGCCCCAGGTCGAACGCATCTGGAAGGTGGTGCCATCGGTCATCTTCACTTCGATGAAGTGATAATCGGGATGAGTGTCTTTTTTCATGATCCCAGGCCTCAGTCTTTTTTCGGTTTGTAGGTGCTGTCTTCCGCGATCCGGGCCGATTTGCCACGGCGTGCGCGCAGATAGTAGAGCTTGGCGCGCCGTACACGGCCGCGGCGGACGACCTCGATCGAATCGATATTGGTCGAATGCAGCGGGAACACACGCTCGACGCCTTCGCCGAAGCTGATCTTGCGCACGGTGAACGACCCGGCGATGCCGGCGCCATTCTTGCGGGCGATGCAGACGCCTTCGTAGTTCTGCACCCGGCTGCGGGTGCCTTCGGTGACCTTGTAGCCGACGCGAATGGTATCACCGGCCTTGAAATCGGGGAGATCCTTCCCCAGCGAGGCGATCTGTTCGGCCTCGATCTGTGCGATCAGGTCCATTGACCTAACTCCTTGATTGGCTTGCGGTTTACTCCGCAAAGTTGTTTGCGCGCCTCAGAGCTCCTGGTCTTCGTCGGGTCCGCTTGCGCGCCCGCCGGAGGTCAGCCGTCATTGCTTCGTGTCGGTTCTGGGCGCCGTCTTGCTCCATAACGAGCCGGGCCGAAGAAGACCCGCCGCAAATGGCACGACACCCAGATCACCCGAGTCGGCTCGCCGTCCCGGGGTCGCCGGGTGTTTAGGGCACTGTGCGCGCGCTGGCAAGGGCGGAATGCCGCCTCAGCCGACGACTTCGCCGATCAGCATCTGCGGCGTTGTGTCGGTGAAATTCGGGATGTCCTTCAATACCGGCCCCGAGGCCGCCAAGGCAGCATCCATCGCCGCCTGATCCGCAAACACGATGGTGGCCACGGCATGAAACGGCGGCGGCGTGTCCGGGCCGCCCGCGAGACCCTTGGTGACAAGGGTGGATTGGATATGCGAGCCCATATGCTGCCCGACCAGCTTCATATGCGTGCCGAGGTAATAATCGTAATCGAAAGTGGTGCCGTCCGTCGTGGGATAGGCGACTTGCAATGAGACTGCCATGAAAGGGTTCCTTTTGGGTTAATCGCGCGTTGCGCGCCACCAGCCTAGCGGATTGCAGCGCTGCCGTCTCCTGCGGTTATCGGTCGAGCGAGCGGGTCTTCCGGGCCAGATGCGCGTCCCAGAGATCGGGCCGGCGCCGGCGGGTCAGGTCTTCGGATTGGGCGCGGCGCCATTTTTCAATCTCGCCATGATGGCCCGACATCAGCACGTCGGGGATCGCGCGGCCTTGCCATTCGGCCGGCCGTGTATAGTGAGGATGCTCCAGCAAGCCATTGGAAAAGCTCTCTTCTTCTGCGCTGTCGGCATTGCCCAACACGCCGGGCAGCAGTCGCACGGTGGCGTCGATCATGGCCTGGGCCGCGATCTCGCCGCCGGTGAGCACGAAGTCGCCAAGACTGATCTCTTCGATGCCGTAGTGATCGAGCACGCGCTGGTCGACCCCTTCGAAGCGACCGCAGAGCAGGGCAAGACCGGAACCGGCGGCGAAGCGGCGCGCCATGGCCTGATCGAATCGCTGGCCGCGGGGGGAAAGATAGAACAACGGCAAGGGGTTGCGGGACAAAGTTCGAGCATGTTCGATGGCCGCGCCGAGCACGTCGGCGCGCAGCACCATGCCGGCACCGCCGCCAGCCGGGGTATCATCGACATTGCGGTGCTTGCCGATGCCGAACGGGCGCAGGTCGATCGCGTCGAGCTGCCAGAGCCCGTCTTTCAGCGCCTTTCCGGTTAAGCTTTCGCCCAGAACCCCCGGAAAAGAATTGGGAAAAAGGGTAATCACCTGAGCGGTCCAGGCGCTGGCCAGGCGGCTCTCCTGCATCAGGTCGCGGGGAGTCTGGCTGGCCTGGATGGACTTGCGGCCATGGGATCTGGGTGTGTCGCTCATGCCCGTGTCATAGGGCAAAGCGGAAGGTTTGCAAACAGAGGGTTAAGGCGCCGCGCCGCCGGGTTAACGCGATTTTTCAGCGAAAAATCGGGGGGTGACTCCCGGCTGCTGCCCGGCTGACATGCGTGCACCGCCGCAACGCAGAAAAATGGTGGCCTGAAACTGTTAACGGGTCGTGCGTCGCGAAATGCACGCAACGGCAGCAAAAAGCCCCGGCCGATCTGACCGGGGCTTTCGCGTTTTTCGTTCTGCGGGGTCGCCGCCTTGCCGGTATCCTACGACTTGGCGAGGTTGCGCAGCACGTAATGCAGCACGCCACCGTGTTCGATATATTCGATCTCGATGGCGGTATCGATCCGGCACTTGAGGGTGATTTCCTTCACCGTGCCGTCGGACATGGTGATCGCGCAGGGCACTTCCTGCAGCGGCTCGATGGTGTCGAGCCCCTTGATCGAGACCGTTTCATCGCCGGTCAGGCCAAGCGTCTTGCGGCTGTCGCCGCCGGTGAACTCGAACGGGATCACGCCCATGCCGACGAGGTTGGAGCGGTGGATACGCTCGAAGCTCTCGGCGATCACCGCCTTGACGCCGAGCAGGGCCGTGCCCTTGGCGGCCCAGTCGCGGCTGGAGCCGGCGCCGTATTGTTCGCCGCCGAACACCACCAGCGGCGTGCCGCCGTCCTGATAGGCCATGGCGGCGTCGAAGATCGAGGTCTGCTTGCCGTTCGGCCCCTTGGTGTAGCCGCCCTCAACGCCATCGAGCATCTCGTTGCGGATGCGGATATTGGCGAAGGTGCCGCGCATCATCACCTCGTGGTTGCCGCGGCGCGAGCCGTAGGAATTGAACTCGTGCTGGGGCACCTGACGCTCGATCAGGTATTGGCCTGCCGGGGTATCGGGCTTGAAGCTGCCGGCGGGCGAGATGTGGTCGGTGGTGACCATGTCGCCGAGCACCGCCAGGACGCGGGCGTCCTCGAGATTGGTGATCTTGCCCGGTTCCCGTTTCATGCCCCGGAAATAGGGCGGGTTCTGGATATAGGTCGAGGTCGGCGGCCAGTCATAGGTCTCGTCGCCGGTGGTTTCGACGCCCTGCCATTTCTCGTCGCCCTTGAACACGTCGGCATATTTCGAGCGGAACGCCTCGCGGGTCACGGTCTGCTCGACCAGATCGGCGATTTCGCGGGTGGTGGGCCAGATGTCCTTGAGGAAGACATCGTTGCCGTCCTGGTCCTGGCCGAGCGGTTCGGTGGTGAGATCGACATTCATGTCGCCGGCCAGCGCATAGGCCACCACCAGCGGCGGCGAGGCGAGATAGTTGGCGCGCACATCGGGGCTGATCCGGCCTTCGAAGTTGCGGTTGCCCGAGAGCACCGACGTGGCCACCAGATCGGCCTCGGCGATGGCTTCGGAAAGCTCCTTCTGGATCGGGCCGGAATTGCCGATGCAGGTGGTGCAGCCATAGCCCACCAGGTTGAAGCCGATGGCGTCGAGATCCTCCTGAAGCCCGGCGGCTTCGAGATAGTGCGACACCACCTGGCTGCCGGGTGCCAGCGAGGTCTTGACCCAGGGTTTGCGGTTGAGGCCGAGGGCACGGGCCTTGCGGGCGACGAGCCCGGCGCCGATCATCACGTAGGGGTTGGAGGTGTTGGTGCAGGAGGTGATCGAGGCGATCACCACCGAGCCGTCGCGCAGCTCGTAGTCTTCGCCTTCGACCTTCACGGATTTGCGCGGATCAGCGGGGGCCGTGGGGGCGGGGCCTTCGGCGGCCATGTCGGCGGCATCGGCATCGGCATCGGTGCCGCGGTATTCGCTCACCACATCAAGGAAGGCTGCCGCGGCGTGATCGAGCGTGGTGTAGTCCTGGGGCCGTTTCGGGCCGGAAATGGCCGGAACGATGGTGCCCATGTCGAGCGTGAGCGTGTCGGTGTAGATCGGCGCATAGTCGGCATCGCGCCAGAGGCCGTTTTCCTTGGCATAGGCTTCGACCAGTGCGATGCGGTCGTCGTCGCGCCCGGTGGTGCGCATGTAGCGCAGGGTTTCGCCGTCGATCGGGAAGAAGCCGCAGGTGGCGCCGTATTCGGGGGCCATGTTGGCGATGGTGGCGCGATCCGCCAGCGGCAGGTGATCGAGGCCCTTGCCGTAGAATTCGACGAACTTGCCGACAACGCCCTTGGCGCGCAGCATTTCGACCACTTTCAGCACCAGGTCGGTGCCGGTGGTGCCTTCCATCATCTCGCCGGTCAGCTCGAAGCCGACGACTTCGGGGATCAGCAT
>CBDUGF010000096.1:0-14881 GCA_965366835.1 uncultured Rhodobacterales bacterium | reverse complement strand
ACAAGATCTTCGAAATCCCGCTCTATCCCTATGAGCGTTCCCCAGATCAGGACGCGCATACCCCGGTGCGTCACCCCGTCGTGGTGATCGGCGCCGGCCCCATCGGCCTCGCCGCCGCCATCGACCTGGCGCAAAACGATGTGCCCGTCGTGGTGCTCGATGACAATGACAAGGTCAGCTTCGGCTCGCGCGCGATCTGTTTCGCCAAACGTCCGCTCGAAATCCTCGATCGTCTGGGCTGTGGTCACGAAATGGTCGAGAAAGGCGTCGAATGGGATGTGGGCAAGGTCTTCTTCGACGAAAGAGAGGTCTACAACTTCAATCTCCTGCCCGAAGAAGGTCATGAATTCCCCGCCTTCATCAATCTCCAGCAGTATTACTTCGAGGAATACCTGTTGAACCGGCTGCGCGAATTGCAGGCCGAGGGCGCGCCGGTCGAGATCCGCGGCAAGAACAAGGTCGAGGCGATCGGCAGTCATCCCGATCATGTCCGCATCGAGGTCGAGACCCCCGAAGGCCCCTACATGCTCGAAGCCGACTGGCTGATCGCCTGCGACGGCGCCAATTCCGCTACCCGCCGGATGCTGGGGATCGATTTCGCCGGTCGGGTGTTTGAGGATAATTTCCTCATCGCCGACGTGATCATGGAGGCCAAGTTTCCCACCGAACGCTGGTTCTGGTTCGACCCGCCGTTCAATCGCGGCCAGTCGGCGCTGCTGCACAAGCAACCCGACAATGTCTGGCGCATCGATTTCCAGCTCGGCTGGGACATCGACAGGGACGAGGAACTCAAGCCCGAGAATATCGACAAGCGCCTCAAGGCGATGCTGGGCGAAGATATCGACTACGAGCTCGAATGGTCCTCGATCTATACCTTCCAGTGCCGCCGGATGGAGCATTTCCGCTATGGCCGGGTGCTGTTTGCCGGCGACGCCGCGCATCAGGTCTCGCCGTTCGGTGCGCGCGGCGCCAATTCCGGCGTGCAGGACACCGACAATCTGGTCTGGAAGCTCAAGCTGGTGATGGACGGCAAGGCCCCCGAGGCGCTGCTTGACAGCTATGATGTCGAACGGGTTCACGGCGCCGATGAGAACATCCTCAATTCGACCCGCTCGACCGATTTCATCACCCCGAAATCCGAAATGAGCCGCCTGCTGCGCGATGCGGTGCTAGACCTCTCCGAGCATTATGAATTCGCCCGCCCGCTGGTCAATTCCGGCCGCCTTTCGGTGCCCTGCACCTATGACGGCTCGCCGCTCAATTCCGCCGATGCGCTGGAAGGCGCACCGAAACGGACCCGCCCCGGCGCGCCCTGCCCCGATGCGCCGCTGGGCGATGGCTACCTGCTGCCGCAGCTGGCCAACCGCTTCACCCTGCTCACCATCGACGCCGACGCGCCCGACAGCTTCGAGGAGGACGGCATCACGGTCACCCGGCTGGCGCTGACCAGCAAGGACGACAAGACCCAGGCGCTGAAGGCGCGCTATCTCGGCGATGCCGCGTCGGCGGTCTACCTCATCCGCCCGGATCAGCATGTCGCCGCGCGCCGCGACAGCTGGAACGAAAATCTCTTCCGCGCCGCCCTGCGCCGCGCCACGGGCAAGGAGTTACTGCCATGAGCGATCTCAATCTGACCCCGAACATCGACAAGGCCGATGATTTCTACGCCGAATTGCTGGCCGCGCACGAGCCGCTGAGCAAGGCCGAGAGCGACGCGTTCAATGCCCGGCTGGTATTGCTGCTGGCCAACCATATCGGCAACCGCGACGTGCTCAGCGCCGCGCTCCAGGCCGCCAAGCCCAAAACCTGAACCGGGAAATTCGCCCGGCTCACCCGCAGTTCGCCCGAGGCCGACCCGTTCACTTGCGGGCCGGCCTTTCCTGTCCTGCCCGCTCGGGCCGATGCCCGGCGCCCTTGCCACCGGTCGCTTTCCGCGCTTCACTGAGCGGCAACGCGCAGCTCCGGGGCCTGCCCCCTCGGCAACAGGACAGGTTCCCATGACCGATTTTCTCCTCCTCGCCTTTGTCTTTCTCGTCGCCGGAGTGGTGGCGGTGCCGATCGCCTCGCGCCTCGGTCTCGGCTCGGTGCTGGGCTATCTCATCGCCGGGATCGTGATTTCGCCGCTGCTTGTGCTGCTCCGTGTCGATATCGTCTCGATCCAGCATTTTGCCGAATTCGGCGTGGTGATGATGCTCTTTCTCGTCGGGCTCGAGCTGGAACCCAAGATGCTCTGGGACATGCGGATGCGCCTTCTGGGCCTTGGCGGCGGACAGGTCGGGCTTACCGCGCTGGCGGTGATGGGCATCGCCATGGCTTTCGGTCAGCCATGGACGGTGGCGCTGGCCATCGGGCTGGTCATGGCGCTCTCGTCCACCGCCATCGTGCTGCAAACCCTCAATGAAAAGGGGCTGATGAAATCCGATGGCGGGCAGTCGAGCTTCTCGGTGCTGCTGACCCAGGATATCGCGGTGATCCCGATGCTGGCCTTCATTCCGCTGCTGGCCCTGCCCGAGCTGATGGAGGGCGCCGCCGCGATCGCCGATCATGCCGCCCCGGCGGCTGCGGCGCACGGCGAGGCCGCCGCCACACCCGATCCCGCCCATGCCGACAGCGCCGATCACGGCCCCGGCCTCAGCCTCGTCGATGGCCTCGCGGGCTGGCAGACCGCGCTGGTCACGCTTGGCGCCATCGCTGCCGTGGTGATCGGCGGCAGCTTCCTGACCGCGCCGATCTTCCGCTTCATCTCGGCCGCCAACCTGCGCGAGCTCTTTACCGCCGCCGCCCTGATGATCGTGATCGGCATCGCCCTGCTGATGAGCCTGGTCGGCCTCTCGCCCGCGCTCGGCACCTTCCTCGCCGGGGTGGTGCTGGCCAACTCGGCCTATCGCCACGAACTCGAGAGCGATATCGATCCGTTCAAGGGCCTGCTGCTCGGCCTCTTCTTCATGACCGTCGGCGCCGGCATCAATTTCGCCCTGCTGGGCGAGAATCTCGGCCTGATCGTCGGCCTCACCCTCGGGCTGATGGCGCTCAAGGTCCTGGTGCTGCTGATCCTCGCCTACATCTTCAAACTGCGCGGCGCCGATAGGTGGCTGTTTGCCCTCGGCCTCGCCCAGGCCGGCGAATTCGGCTTCGTGCTGCTGTCCTTCACTGTCGCCAACGGCGTCATCCCCGCCGTTCTGGCCGACAAGCTGCTGCTGGTGGTGGCGCTGTCGATGCTGCTCACACCGGCGCTCTTCATTCTCTACGACCGTGTGCTGGTGCCGCGGTTTTCCAGCGTGGAAGAGCGCGCGGCCGACGACATGCCGGAAGGCTCCAAGGTGCTCATCGCCGGGGCGGGCCGGGTCGGCGGGCTGGTCGACCGTATCCTGCGCGCCGCCGGGATCGCCACCACGGTGATCGACTTCAGCTCGCGCAAGCTCGATATCATGGCCGCTTTCGGGGTGAAGAACTACTATGGCGATGCCACCCGCCCCGACCTGTTGCACGCCGCCGGGATCGGCGAGGCGGCAATCCTCGTCATCGCCATCGACGACCGCGAGAAGATCACCGAGCTGACCCGTTATGTGAGCGCGAACTGCCCGCATGTGCATGTGATCGCCCGCGCCATCGACCGCGATCATGTCTATGATCTCTGGCAGGCGGGCTGTCGCGACATCATTCGCGAAACTTATGACAGCACCCTGCGCATGGGCCGTTCGAGCCTCATTGCGCTCGGTCTCGACAAGGTCACCGCCGAACGCATGGTCGATGCCTTCAACGAGACCGACCGGCGCGCCATGCTGGCCGTGGCCGACGTCCACAAACCCGGCGTGCCGCCGCATGAAAACGAGGAATATGTCGCCCGCGTGCGCGAATTGCTGGTGCCGTGGCAGGCCGAACTGTCCGAAAAAATGGCCGAGATTCGTGCATCGTCAAAGCGCGAAACCGGATAGGGCCGCGTTTTTCGATGGTATTGGCTTCGTGCGATCTGCCTATTGTCTGAACGAGACGGATAGCATATCGTTAACACATTAACTAAATCGAGAAGGACCATTGATGCGCTGGAGCGATTTCCCGAAATGGGGCAGATGGGCGGCCGACTGGGCCGCGGATTATCACGCCACCTTGCGCGACCGCCCGGTGCGCGCCCAGACCAGACCGGGCGAGATCGCCGCGCAACTGCCCGCTTCGCCCCCCGACGCGCCGCAGCCGATCGAAGACATCGTGGCGGATTTCGAGACTATCGTGATGCCCGGCATGACCCATTGGCAGCACCCGCGTTTCTTCGCCTATTTCCCCTCCAATGCCGCGCCCGCCGCCGTGCTGGCCGACAATCTGATCGCGGCAACGGCGGCGCAATGCATGCTTTGGCAGACCTCTCCGGCGGCCACCGAGATGGAAACCCGGATGATGGACTGGCTACGCCAGGCGCTGGCCCTGCCCGGGGGTTTTCACGGCGTCATTCAGGACAGCGCCTCCTCGGCCACCCTCGCCGCCGTGCTCACCATGCGCGAGCGCGCCCTTGCCTGGGACGGCAACAAGGCGGGCCTGCCCGGCCAGAAGACCTTGCGGGTCTATGCCAGCGCCGAGGTCCACACTTCGATCGACCGCGCCATCTGGGTCGCCGGCATCGGCGCCGACAACCTGGTGCGCATCCCGACCCAAGGCGCGATGCGCGGCATGGACCCGCGCGCCCTCAACGAGGCCATCGAACGCGACCGCGCCGCCGGATACCTGCCCGCTGGCATCATCGCCTGCACCGGCGGCACCGGCACCGGCGCCTGCGACGATATCGCCGCGGTGATGGACGTCGCCGAAGCCCATGGCCTCTATACCCATGTCGATGCCGCCTGGGCCGGGTCGGCGATGATCTGCCCGGAATATCGCAGCCTCTGGGCCGGGGTCGAACGCGCCGACAGCGTGGTATTGAACCCGCATAAATGGCTCGGCACCCAGTTCGACCTCTCGGCCCATTTCGTCCGCTCACCTGAAGATCTCACCCGCACGCTGGCGATCCAGCCGGAATATCTCAAGACCCACGGCGCCGACGGCATCATCAACTATTCTGAATGGTCGATCCCCCTCGGCCGCCGCTTCCGCGCGCTCAAGCTCTGGTTCCTGATCCGCGCCTATGGCCTCGACGGCCTGCGCGCCATGCTGCGCAACCATGTGAACTGGTCGCAGGCCCTGACCGAAAAGCTCCACGCTCGCCCCGATTTCGAGATCGTCACCGAACCGGTGCTGTCGCTCTTCACCTTCCGTTTCGCCCCGCAAGGCGCCGATAACCTCGATGACTTGAACCTGCGCCTCATCAACGCCATCAATGACGATGGCCGCATCTACCTGACCCAGACCCGAACCGGCGATAAATTCGTGATCCGCTTTGTCGCCGGTCAGTTCGACGCCACCGAAGACGACATCACTACCGCTTATGACGTGATCCTCGAGATCGCGGCCAGCCTCAAGGAGTAAGCCATGCCCGCCCCCGTCAACCGCTTCAAACAGGCCCTCAACGAGGGCAAGACCCAGATCGGCTGCTGGGCCGCCTTCGCCGATGCCTACGCCACCGAGATCATGGCAACCACCGGTTTTGACTGGCTGGTGATCGACGGCGAACATGCCCCGAATGACATGCAGACCATCTCCCAGCAGGTCCAGGCCCTGCAACACACGCCAAGCGAAGCCGTGGTGCGCCTGCCGGTCGGCAATGAATGGCTGATCAAACAGGTGCTCGACGCGGGCTGTCAGACGGTGCTGGTGCCGCTGGTGGAAACCGCCGAGCAGGCCGCGTTCCTGGCCCGCGCCATGCGCTACCCGCCGGATGGCATCCGCGGCATGGGCGGCGCCGGCGCCCGCGCCACCGGCTTTTCCGGCATCCCCGATTACGTCACCACCGCCAATGCCGAGGTCTGCCTGCTGGTCCAGGTCGAAACCGCCAAGGGTATGGAAAACCTCGATGAAATCCTCAAGGTCGAGGGCGTTGACGGCGTCTTCATCGGCCCCGCCGATCTCTCCGCCGACGTGGGGCACCCCGGTAACGCCACCCACCCGGATGTGGCCGCGGCGATCCGCAAGGGTCTCGGCAAGATCGCCGCCTCCGACAAGGCCGCCGGCATCCTCGCCTTCAACGATGACGTCGCTCAGACCTATCTCGAATGGGGCGCCCAGTTCCTCGCCGTCGGCATGGACGTGGTGCTGCTGGTCCAGACCGCGCGCGCGCTCTCCAAGAAGTGGCACGCCCGGCTCGATCAATGATCCACATACCAACAAGGGCTTGAGCGCCGCTCAGAAACACTTCCCTGTTGAGTGATGTATTCCCTTTGGTTGCACCAGCCTTCGCTCGGGCCGCGAAGAATGCCAGCTTCGAGCCCAATCGAGACTTCCAGCGGCCAAATGAGATGTCGTTGACCTGGGTCAACGCGATTCGCCTTGCCGTAAATAAGCTGCCGCCATGGTCAGTTTGCGGCAAGCGACAGCTCAGAATAGAGGCTACTGGGTCATCTCGGCGGTTGCCTCCATTTGCGCGGTCTTCTTTGCGCTTTTGAATGACGCTGGATCGGTTCCGGTCCTCGGCCGCATTCCCTTGTTTCAAACCACGGTCTGTGCCGCCATCATCGGCTTCCCTCTCCTGCTTTTCCTGCAGAGTCGCGCGATCGGCGGGCCCAGGCCAATGCATCCAAATCTGAAGCAAGTGGCCGCACTGGCGGGACTGGGCGCAATTCTTGCCATTCCCCCGGTCGCAATTGACATCTTCAGCAGGTTCCCCCGTGATATCAATGTGTTGCTACCGAATTCCCTATTGTTCTACCCGGCGATAGCATTGATTGCCGAGGTCGCCTTCCACCTTTTTCCCCTGGCTGCCCTGGCCGCCCTGACCGGTCTGTTTTCCAAAACCACGGTTTCGCCCTGGATTTTTGTGGCAGTGGTCTTCGTGGAGCCTGTGTTCCAGGCCGCCTACTCCGCCGGCGCCGGAATTCAGGCGTGGTTGGTGTTGGGAAACGTTGGCTTGATCAGCGTCGCACAAATCTGGCTTTTCACGCGGTATGGGTTTGGCGCGATGATCGCGCTTCGTCTTGTATTCTATTTCTTCTGGCATGTTGTTTGGGGCGAGGCCCGCCTTGCCATTCTATTCTGAGCGTCGGGAAATCGGAAAGTTCGATACTTGACCGCTGACATCTTGACAGCGGCTTCGTCGCGCTCCTTTGCCCCCGCACAAGCGACAGCCTCAGCCGTCATCCTGCCCCAGCTTCGGGCTGGCCCGCTCCAGCTTCAGTTCGGCCTCGCTGAACCGGAAGGGCGAGCGCACCCCCGGCACACCCTCCGGCTCGATCCGCATTCCCCGCGCCTGCACCTGCGGGTCGGCAAACACCTCGGCCAGATCATTGATCGGCCCGGCGGGAATGCCTTCGGCTTCGCAGCCCGCCAACAGCTCCGCCTTGCTCCGCTTCACCGTCTCGGCGCTCAGCAGGTCGATCATCTCGGGCCGGTTCTGCACCCGGTCGGCATTCTTGAGGAACTTCGCGTCCTCGGCCATCCAGCCCAGCCCCAGCAAGCCGCAAAGCCGGCGGTATTGCGCGTCGTTGCCGGTTGCGATGATGATGAACCCGTCGTTGCAGTCAAACACCTGATAGGGCGTCAGGTTGGGGTGATAATTCCCGGTCCGCCCCGGCGGCACCCCGGTGGCGAGGTAATTCATCGCCTGATTGGCGGTCACCGACACGGCGCAATCCAGGAGCGCCATGTCGATATGCTGGCCCCGCCCGCTGCGCTCGCGCTGATAGAGCGCCGCCAGAACGCCCGAAACCGAATAGAGCCCGGTGAACAGATCCGTTACCGCCACACCGACGCGCTGCGGCTGGCCCTCGGGCTCGCCGGTGATCGACATCAGCCCCGACATGCCCTGGATGATATAGTCATAGCCGGCGCGATGGGCATATGGCCCGGTCTGGCCGAAGCCGGTGATCGAGCAATAGATCAGCCGCGGATTGAGCTTCGACAAGCTGTCGTAATCGAGCCCGTATTTCTTCAGCCCGCCGACCTTGTAGTTCTCGATCAGGATATCGGCCTCGGCGATCAGCGCCCTGAGCCGCTCCAGATCGCCTTCGTCGCGGAAATCCGCCGTCACCGAGGCCTTGCCGCGATTGCAGGAATGGAAATAGGCTGCCGTCCGGTCGCCGATCCGTTCGATGAAGGGCGGCCCCCACTGGCGCGTATCGTCACCGCCCGGCGCCTCGACCTTCACGACATCGGCACCGAGATCGGCCAGCGTCTGCCCGGCCCATGGCCCGGCCAGGATCCGCGCCAGTTCGACAACCTTCACACCTTCGAGCGGAGCCGCCATTCAGCCGCCAAGCTTCGCGTCGAGAGCGTCCTTGATCGCCGACCAGGAATTGCCTTCCAGCTTGACCCCATCGACGATGATCGTCGGCGTTGCCTCGATCTTGTCGGCCTCGCTGTTGGTCTCGAACCACGCCACCAGCGCCTTGGCCTTGTCGGCATCCTGCATGCAGGCGTCGATCCGCGCTTCATCGAGCCCGGCCACCCGTCCCAGCTTGCGCAGGTTGTCGGCCAGTACCACGGGATCGCGCGAGTTCAGCCATTCGTCCTGCTTGGAATAGATCAGATCGGCGACGCCGAAGAACCGGTCGCTCTCGCAGCGCGCCAGCATCGACGCCCAGAGCCCGATCCGGTCGAAATAGACATCGCGGTAAATGAAGCGCACCTTGCCGGTGTCGATATAGTCCGCCTTCAGCTGCTTCATCTGGTTGGCGTGGAAATTGGCGCAATGCGGGCAGGTGAACGAGGCATATTCGATCACCGTCACGGGCGCATCTTCGGCCCCCAGGGCCATCTCGACAATCCTGCCCGCCTCCGGCGCCTGCTCCATCGTCGCGGCACTTGCCGGCGCTGTCGCTGAATCCGCCGCGGCGTGGCTCTCCGCCGCGCCCGGCCCGGCGCCAACAACAAGCGCGGCCGCGCTGGCGAAGGCAATCAGCGCGATGGCTGGCAATGTGAGGTGTTTCATGGTCATTCAACAGGCCCTTTCTGGCGTTTCGATCTGGATAGAACGTTTTGACCCAAAGCTTCAAGCGCCTGGCGCAAGCCATCGTCGCCCACCGGCGCCGCCACATCCTCGGCGGCGCGTTTCACCGCCGGATCGGGCGCGGCCTCTGTGGGCTTAGCCTTGCGATGCTCAAAACTGGCCTGCCCCTCGGCAAAGCCGGTGGCATGGGTCTGGGTAATCCTGACGCGCGAGATCGCGTTATAGCCATAGACCGCGTTGACCCGCTCGCGCAGCTTTTCCTTCTGCATTTCCAGCAGCGGCGCGTTGGCGCCGGTGGTCAGCAGCGTCAGCGTTGCGCCAAAGCCGCCCCTTCCATAGGAAATCTCGACCGGGCGCGACATCGCCGCCGCCTCCTCGCCCGCGATCTCGACCCAATGGGTCAAGAGCCGGGTCACGGCAAAGCCACGGGTCTCCCCGGCCTTGCGGATCTGCCCGCTCAGCAGGCTGGCCGCGCGGGCAAACCCCTTGCGCCGGGTTCTGCCCGGATTGCCGCCCGAGTTTCCGCCCGAGTTTCCGCCTGTCTTGCTGCCACGCGGTGTCATGCACCACTCCCTTGGTTCCGCGCCAGTTTAGTGGCAGGAAGGCGATGCGAACAGGGCAAACGGCGAAAAAGGGATAACACGTGCGTGACACCGCGTTTGACAGGGCAGCAGAGCTTCTCGACTGGTATGATATCCACGCCCGCGCGCTGCCTTGGCGGATCAGCCCGGCTGATCATGCGCACGGTCTGCGCCCCGATCCTTATGCGGTCTGGCTTTCCGAGGTGATGCTGCAACAGACCACCGTCGCGGCGGTGAAAAGCTATTTCGCGCGTTTCATGGCGCTCTGGCCCACGGTTCAGGCGCTGGCCGCCGCGCGCGACGAAGACGTGATGGGCGAATGGGCCGGGCTCGGCTATTACGCCCGCGCCCGCAACCTGTTGAAATGCGCCCGCGCCGTCGCCGATCTCGGCGCCTTCCCCGACAATCGCGCCGCGCTGCTCACGCTGCCCGGCATCGGCCCATATACCGCCTCTGCCATCGCCGCCATCGCCTTCGATCGCCCGGAAACGGTGGTCGATGGCAATGTCGAACGGGTGATGGCGCGGCTTTTCGACATTCACACCCCCCTGCCCGCCGCCAAGCCCGAACTCACCGCGCTGGCCGCCGAACTCACCCCCGGCCAGCGCCCCGGCGATTACGCCCAGGCGGTGATGGATCTCGGCGCCACCATCTGCACCCCGAAAAACCCGGCCTGCGGGATTTGCCCCTGGTCGCCCGATTGCTTGGCGCGCGCGCGTGGCAGTGCCGCCAGCCTGCCGCGCAAGAGCCCGAAACAGCCCAAGCCGACGCGGGCCGGCATCGCCTATGTCGCGCGCCGCGCCGATGGCGCCTGGCTGCTCGAGCGCCGCCCCGGTCGCGGCCTTCTCGGCGGCATGCTGGGCTGGCCCGGCGGCGGCTGGAGCGATGCCTGCCAGGACTTGCCGCCGATCGATGCCGACTGGCGCGAAATCGGCGCCGAGGCCCGCCATACCTTCACCCATTTCCATTTGCGCCTCGCCATCCGCGTGGCCATCCTGCCGCAAGACGCCGCGCCTCGGGCCGGCGCCTTCGTTCCGGCGCAGGAATTTCGCCCCTCGGATCTGCCCACGGTGATGCGAAAGGTCTATGATCTGGCGCGAGACGCCTTATCTTTGCAGCAAGACTGACACCGCCCGCACCGGAGCCACCAGATGATCACCGCCGAGCAACTTTCCCGCCCGCAAAACGCCCTGCCGTTCTGGCTGTCGCTGCTCTTGATCCCGATCGCCTGGCTCGGCGCCGTCATGGGCGGGTGGTATGTGCTGCTCCTGCCGGTCGTCACATGGTATCTCTTCTCGGCGCTCGATGCGGTGCTCGGCCTCAATCTCGAAAACGCCGATCTCGACACCGACGACGCGGCGCTCACCCTCTACAAGGCGATCACGACGCTCTGGGTGCCGCTGCAATTCCTCACGCTCTTTGGCCTGATCTGGTATGCCGCCCATAGCGGCCACCTCTCGACACTGGAAAAAATCGGCCTGTTCTTCGGTGTCGGCGTCATCACCGGCACGGTCGGCATCAACTATTCCCACGAGCTGATGCACCAGAAGAACGATACCGAACGCTGGCTCGGCGATCTCCTGCTGGCCATGGTGCTCTATTCGCATTTCCGCTCCGAACATCTCCTGGTGCATCACCGCCATGTCGGCACCCCGCGCGATCCGGTCACGGCGCGTTACAATGAAGGCTTCTATCGCTTCTATCCGCGCGTGCTGATCGGCTCGCTCAGATCCGCCTTCCGCGCCGAGCGCGAGAAACTGGCGAAAAAGGATCTGCCCTGGACCGACCCCTCCAATCCGTTCTGGCGCTACTGGGGCTTGCAGCTGGTGATGTTGCTGCTGGCCTTCCTTTTGGGCGGCTGGGCCGGTGTTTTGCTGTTCATCTTCCAGGCCAGCGTTGCGATCTGGCAGCTCGAACTGGTGAATTACGTCGAGCATTACGGCCTGACCCGCAAGCATCTCGGGAACGGCAAATACGAGCATGTCATGCCGCATCACAGCTGGAATGCCGCGCACAAGGCGTCCAACTGGCTGCTGATCAATCTCCAGCGCCATTCGGATCACCATTACAAGCCCAACCGGCGCTTTCCCCTGCTGCAGAACTATACCGAGGCGCAGGCGCCGCAGCTGCCTTTCGGCTATCCGGTGATGACCATGGCGGCGATGGTGCCGCCGCTGTGGCGCCGGGTGATGAACCCGCGGGTGAAGAAATGGCGCGGCATGTATTACCCCGAGATCACCGACTGGAGCGCGTATAACAAGGCGCGCAACCCGATGCCGCGGTAACAGGCGCAAGCCGGGTCATTGGCAGCCCCTGGGATGACGATCCAACGCCAGTTCAGAAGCACTTTATCCCAGCCAAACTACTCCACAGAATAAGCGGCGCGCCTCCCTCGCCCAATCGTCAGCCCGAGGGAGGGGCTGACGATGGCCCGGCGCCCTTCGGGCTCGATTCCGGGCTGAGTGCACTTTGCCCATAAATATACCCAACTACTTTACAAATACACATAACCCCGGCTATCTGGCCCCATGGCAGGCCAGACCGACACCCTCATCCAAGCCATCGTCGAAGGCATCGACTCCGGGCTCTATTCCCCCGGCGATCTGGTCGAGGAACAGGCGCTGAGCGACCGCTACGGCGTGTCGCGCACCCCGGTGCGCGAGGCGCTGATCCGGCTCGAAGCCTCCGGCCTGATCCAGCGCAGCCCGCGCAAGGGTGCCACCGTGTTCAAACCCACGCTGGAGGAATTCCTCGCCATTCTCGAGGTCCATGCCAAGCTCGAAGGCCAGGCCGCCGCCCTCGCCGCGCGCCGCCTCTCGAAAACCCACGCCGCCGCGCTCGAAGCCGCCACAGCCGCCTGCGAAGCCCACGCCGCCGCCCATGGCGACGCCGAGCCCGACCGCTATTACCAGCTCAACCTCGATTTTCACCGCACCGTCGCCGAAGCCGCCGGCAATCCGTTCCTGCTCGACATGATCAAGACCAACGCCCGCAAGCTCATGGCCTATTACCGGGCGCGCTATCACTATGCCGGGGTGATCGCCACATCGGCGCTGGAACACCGCGAAATCGCTGCGCTGATCGGCGCCCGCCGCGCCGCCGAGGCCGAAGCCGCGATGGAGCGCCATGTCAGCTTCGATCACGTTACCGCGCTCGACCTGCTCGCCGCGCTCGATTGACGTAGGGTGTGTGCTCGCACGCACCTCCGCCCATCAACCTATTGCTTTCCCTCCAGAAACCGCGCAATCCACTCCGCCGTTTCGGCCATGTCCGGCGCTTCCCCCAGCGAGGCGCGCGCCCGCGCCGTAACCTCCGGTCCCAGCTCCCCGGACAGCTCGTCGATCAACGCTTCGACAAATTCAGGCTCCATCTCCGGGTGATACTGCGTCGTCATCACGTGGTCGGCGATCATGAACCCCGCCACATCACAGCCCGGCCCGGTCGCCACCACCCGCGCGCCCTCGGGCAGCACGCTCACCTGCTCGGAATGGCTGGCGTAGATCGGCATCACCCGGCCATCGTCAAGCCGCTGCTCGACCTGCCCGAACACCCAGCCGCCGGGATTGGCCTCCACCTTGCCGCCCAGCGCCTTGGCGATCGCCTGATGCCCGAAACACGCACCGAACACAGGCACGCTCTCGTCCACCATCCGCCGGATCAGCGCCTCCAGCTCGGCCACCCAGGGCGCCCCGGAATTGACCGACGCGGGCGAGCCGGTGATCATCACCCCGTCGATCCCCTCGAGGCTCTCGGGAAACACCCCGTCCTTCACCGGATAGACCACGAACTCCCAGTCCGGGCGCACCAGCCGCATCATCTCGGGAAACTTCTCCCCGTCCAGCGGCCAGCGCCGGGCGAAGGCGCTCTCATCGGTGTTGGTCATCAGAACCGCAATCCGCATCGACTCATTTTCCTTTTGCATATTTAGCACAATCTACAATATACTTAACACATCAACAACCCGATTCTCCCGCGAAAGGCGCTCCAATGACAGTCTGGACCCCGACCGACGATGGCCATGCCGATCTCTCGAGCCACGATGCCTTCGCCAGGGGCGCGCCGCACAACACCTTCGCCCGCCTGCGCCGCGACGATCCGCTGCACTGGACCGAATATGCCCAAGGTCAGGACTTCTGGTCGGTCACCCGCAACGCCGACATCACCGAGATGAACCGCAACACCGCCGTGTTCTCCTCGGCCCGCGGCATCCGGATGGAGGATCAGTCCTACGAGGAATATCTCGCCCGGCGCACCTTTCAGGAGACCGACCCGCCCGAACACATGCAGACCCGCATCAAGGTGGCCAAGGCGTTTTCCAAGCCGGTGATCGCCCAGTTCGACACGGAAATCCGCATCCTGTGCAATGAAATCCTCGATGAGGCGCTGTCCGAAGACAGCTTCGACGCCACCAAGACCATCGCCCGCCAATTGCCGATGCGCATGCTCGGGCGCATCGTCGGCCTGCCCGAGGAAGACCTGCCCTGGCTGGTCGAGAAGGGCGACGCGCTGATCGCCAATACCGATCCGGATTTCACTACCCATGTGCTCGACAAGATGACGACCGACGAGTTTCGCATGATGCCGTTCAACTCCCCCGCCGGGGCCGAACTCTATACCTATGCCAAGGATCTGATGGCCCGAAAGGATGCCGCCGGCGATACCTCCGGCGTGCTGCACCTGATCCGCCAGCCGGCCAAGGACGGCTCGGTCATCAGCGATGAGGAATTCCGCAATTTCTTCTGCCTGCTGGTCGCCGCGGGCAACGATACCACGCGCTATTCCATCGCCGCGGGCTTGCAGGCGATGTGCCACCAGCCCGAATTGCTCGACCAGATGAAGGATGACGGCGCCATCTGGGAGACCGCCCCCGACGAGATCATCCGCTGGGCCACCCCGGCGCTCTATTTCCGCCGCACCGCGCTGCAGGATCATGAGATGCACGGCAAGAAGATCCGCGAGGGCGACAAGGTGCTCTACTGGTGGATTTCGGCCAACCGCGACGAGGCGGCGATCGAGGATCCGTTCCGCGTCGATCTGTTCCGCAGCCCCAACAAGCACATGTCGTTCGGCCAGGGCGGCCCGCATGTCTGCCTCGGCATGTGGCTGGCGCGGCTCGAGGTGCGGGTGTTGTTTCAGGAACTGGCCAAACGGCTCAAATCCATAGAAGCTGACGGCGAGCACGAATTCCTGCGCTCCAATTTCGTCGGCGGGATCAAGAAGCTGCCCGTGCGCATCAAGCGCACTTAAGTTGAAACTGCGCGCATCAAGCGCACCT
>CBDUGF010000095.1:0-15027 GCA_965366835.1 uncultured Rhodobacterales bacterium | reverse complement strand
CTTGGCAAAAATACTCATTTCCCCGGCCGTTCCGCCCCCCCAACGCCGCGCTTCCTGCGCCGGGTTTGCGCCAAGCCCCGCCAGAGCGGCGGGTGGGTGGGCGGGGCCGCTCTGGCGGGGGCGGCCTCACGGATCCGAGCCAGCGACACTTCCGGCCCTTGACATCCCGGCCCCGGAAAGAGACCACGGCGTCGAGCAGACAAAGGATGCAGTGATGGCCGAGCCCAAGAAACTCCTCCGCGCCCTGGCAGGCGAAACCCTGCCGACGCCGCCGATCTGGATGATGCGCCAGGCCGGGCGCTACCTGCCCGAATACCGCGCCACGCGGGCTCAGGCCGGCGATTTCCTGTCGCTGTGCTACAATCCCGAACTCGCCGCCGAGGTCACGCTCCAGCCGATCCGCCGCTACGGGTTCGATGCCGCCATCCTGTTCGCCGACATCCTGCTGATCCCCCAGGCGCTCGGCGCCGATCTCTGGTTCGTCACCGGCGAAGGCCCGCGCCTCTCCACCATCACGGCGCAAGCCGAATTCGATGCCCTGAAACCCGCCGCCGCGATCCACGACACGCTGAACCCGATCTACGAAACGGTGAAGATCCTGTCGCGCGAACTGCCGCCCGAGACCGCCCTCATCGGCTTCGCCGGCGCACCATGGACCGTGGCGACCTACATGATCGCCGGGCGCGGCACCCCCGATCAAGGCCCGGCCCACGCCCTCAAGGATGCAAACCGCCCCCTGTTCGAAGCCCTGCTCGCGCGCATCACCGAAGCCACCATCGACTATCTCTCGATGCAGATCGACGCTGGCGCCGAATGCGTCAAGCTGTTCGACAGCTGGGCCGGCTCGCTCAAGGGCGACGACTTTGCCCGCTACGCGCTCGAACCCGCCCGCGCGATCACCGCCGCGCTCAAATCCCGCCACCCCGACACGCCGATCATCGCCTTCCCGCGCGAAGCCGGCGACGCCTACATCGGCTTTCACAGGGCCACAGGCGCCGATTGCGTCGCGCTCGACAATTCCGTGTCGCCCGAATGGGCCGCCGCCAATGTCCAGGTCGACGGCTGCGTCCAGGGCAATCTCGCCTCGTCGCACATGGTCACCGGCGGCCAGGCCCTGATCGACGAGACCCGACATATCGTCAAAGCCTTCTCGAACGGGCCGCACATCTTCAATCTCGGCCATGGCATCACGCCCGACGCCGACCCCGAAAACGTGCAGCTGATGATCGACACCGTTCGCAGCGCTTGACCCGCAACCGCGCGCAGCAGCCGCTTGCGAGCGCCCGCAATCAGGTCATCCGCTGCCCCGGATATCATCCGGGTGCGCGGGACCGCCAAGCGAACCATAACTACAAGACTCAATACGACCGGATATGCGAGGACGCCGCCGTTTCCGCGCCGCTCGGAAGCACGACTTGGATGGAATCTTCCCTGAAGCCGTCAAAGCTCTTCGACCAGACTCCCCCCGGCCAATGCAGGTCGAGCGACCTTTTCTTCGGTCGGTAGGCGGCGGTATAGAGCGTTCCGAACCCGGCCGGGAAGTCGATCGAATAAAGCGGCGGCTTCAGGAACGCGCTGATGAATTTCGCCTGGGTTTCAGGGTGCAGCGTCAGCCGCTGCAGCAGGTATCTCTCGCGTTCGACCGTGGCGGTGAACCTGGCGTGGCTCGACCATTCCACCCGCTCCTGGTGGTTGGTCGCAACCGCGGCGCGGGTCAGCAGCGTCGGACGGTCCGGGGCGAGATAGGCGGTCAGGTAGCGCCGCCTGGCATCCAGAACGCTGACGTTATAGCTCATGTGGCAGGGAACCCGCTCGAGCACCTTGCCGGCCTCCTCGGCGGTGGTGCAGGTTTGCAGGATGTAGCGCAGGATCAGCGGCACGCCAAAGCCGGTGCCGACCTCCTGGCGCCCGCCGAAGGTCAGCGAAACCGCCAGCCCGGCATCGTTGATGCCATCGACCAGACCGAACAACCCGTCCGACGTCCCGATCACACCGCGCCCGTTCCAATTGGTTTTCAGAACCACGGCATCGAAGGCTTCCGGCGCATAGTCGTAATTGCGCACCAGCAGCGGCTCGTCGCCGGGCCAGATCGCCTGGCTGCACCCGGCGAGATATCGCGGCGGGCAGAAAAAGCTGAGGAAGCGCGCCTCCATGTCGCCGCCCCCCGCCAGCTCGCACAGGGTCTCCCAGATATCGGCAAGGTCGGGCATGTGCTCGCGCATCGCGCGCCGGCATTCCAGGTAGGTCGGGCGCCCCGACAGGCCCTCGCGCGCCCACCATCTTTCATAGGCAGGCCAATATTCAGCAAAGAGCCCGGACCATTTCGGCCCGGGCTGGTCTTCTTCGATTGCGCGAAATAACAGAGCCATTCGCTCTACATGATCTTAAACGCCGGGTCCTGCAAGGCCTGCGCCGAGGGCAGCGGTCGCGCCGTGTAGGCGGTCTTGATGCCGTGGATCCATTTGCGCGCTTCTTCGGTCAGCTGGAAGCCGTTGGTCATCGACCGGCCGCGTTTCACCAGAATACCCAGGTCGGCGCCTTCATAGCGGTAATCCCCGGCATTGGAGATGCGCAGGAAGAACGCCTCGTTGTCGCCGACCGCTCGGCGGTGATAGTCGAACCGGTCGAACACGACCCGCCCGTCTTCCAGCATCTTGTAAATCCCCGATTGCGGCGCCCCGGTCACGATATCGACAGAATCCTCGGTGTGCTTGATCACCATCTGCGACCAGCCGTCGATCATGTCGGGATCGGCCCAGCGCGCGTTCAGCTCCTCGACATCCAGATCGAATGCCTTGCGGGAGAATTCCAGCAGATGGAACAGGAACAGCGGCGCGTCGGCATGGGCAAAGGCGGCATGGTTGGTCATCGAGCTGGCGCCGGTGATGCGCGGGTTGAGCTCGCCCAGCCAGATCTCGCCGCTTTTCTTCTCGATCAGGAAATCGAGCTCGAAATAGCCGCGATAGCCTTCCTTGCGCAGCTGCTCGCCGAACTTGAAGGTCAGCTCGCGGGCCTTCTGGCGGGTCTTCGGCGGGAAGGCTGTCGCGAAGATCTCGTTGCCGCACCAGCCGCCGCGATAGGGGGTCAGCTCCTTGAATCCCACAAGCTCGGTCATCAGCGGCCCGACAATGGTGCCTTCCTTCGTCGCGCAGGCTTCGATGGCCGAGCCGCGGCAATCGATCCGCTTCATGATCTTGATTTCGCCCTCGCCGACGATCTCGTGTTCATGCTTGCGGAAATCGGCTTCCGACTTGATGAAGAAGGTGGTGTGGCCGCTGTCGCCGAAGGCCGATTGCAACACCAGGTCATGGCCGATCCCGGCCTTTTCGCACAGCTCGCGCAGGTGCTTGTAATTCTTGACCTCGCTCAGCGTGTTGGGCACCGACGGCACACCGGCCTTGTTGCCGATGCGCACGGTTTCGATCTTGTTGTCCATGCTGGAGCGCAGCTTGGCCTTGGGAAACCACACCTCGCCGCCCAGTTCCTTGGCCAGTTCCTCGGTCTTTTCGTCAAACATCAGGAACACGAACTTGGGCTTGCCGCCGCGCCGCTTGATCAGGTCGACAACGTCCTTGTGCTGCAGCAGGTAGTTGTTGATGTCCTCGATCGACTGGAATTCGTCATGCGGCATCTCGCGCGGCACGAACACGTTGGGATGGCGCCCGTCGAAACAGTCCATGTAACAGATATAGGTGAAGTTCTTCACCCATTCGTCCAGCCCCAGAAGGTTGAAATTCGTGGCGGAGACAAAATAGATCGGATCCTTGTTGGTGTGAAAATACCGGCGAATCTCCGAGATGTTCTTGAGAGTCTTCTTGGCCATGTAAGGCTCCTTTATTGTCTCTGGTTCAGCGTCTGTTTCTGGATCAGGTCTTGAGGTTTTTCAGAACGTCCTTGGTGAACACGCGCAGGCCAAGATCCGGCCGGTAGCCATGGATCTCGCTGACATCGAGCGCGCGCATGAAAGACATGATTTCCGGGCTGATCACCTGCCCGGGCACCAGGATCGGAAACCCCGGCGGATAGGGGATGATGAACGAAGCCGAGACCAGCTCCTCGCCCGCGTCCAGCCGTTCCATCAGCTTGTCGTCGATATTGAGGTAATCGCAGTTGTCCTCGTCATAGGCGAGGAAAAACGCGGTCCGGATATCGCCTTCAGGAGTTGCGTCACCGCTGCGGAAGGCATCGTGAAAGCGGCTGAAATCCGGCAGCGGCGGCACCTGCTCGACCAGCGTCTTGACCCGGTTCTCGAACGACCGCAGCTCCATTTTCGAGGCATCGTCGAGCAGCTCATCGAGCTCGTTGGCGATCTCGATCAGCACCTCGATCAGATAGGCCACCGACGAGCGCGTGGTGCCGATATTGGTCATGAACAATACCGAGTTGCGCGAGGTCTTGTTGATCTGGATGCCGTATTTGTCCATCAGGATCTGGGTCTTGAACGTGTCGCCGTCCCATCCCGTCCCGCCCACGGCCAGGGTAACGCGGGTCGGATCGAGCACGAACTCGTCGCTCTCCCAGACCTCCCACATGTCGGTCCAGCCCTTTGCGGCATCGAAATAGCTGTTGGTGCCGCTTTCGCGGAATTCCATCGGGATCATGTCGGCCACGGTCAGCACCCGGAAGTATTTCTGCAGCGTCGGATGCGTCGCCACGGCGCGGCGGATCGCCATCGCGCTTTCGACCTGGCGCTGGACAAACTCGAAGCCTTCCAGCTCGACCTGCCGGCGCCCGACATCGAGCGAGGCGATGATCTGATAATTCGGCGATGTCGAGGTATGCGTCATGTAGGCTTCGTGAAAGGCCTGTTCGACCTCGCCTTTGAAATCCTGATCGTTGACGTGAATCATCGAACCCTGACGCAGCGATGTCAGGGTCTTGTGGGTCGATTGGGTGGCATAGACCCGCACCCGCGCGTTCGGCGGCGGCAACAGCCGGGTTTTCAGCAATGTCGCGTCGTCGGCGCCCTCAAGCTCTTTCTGCTGCGCCTCATAGGCCGCGGCGGCCTCGGGTGTGCGCAGGCTCAGGCGCATGTGATTGGCCACGCCCATGGCGGTGCGCTGGCGATAGGTCGGATTGAAGCGGGCAAAGGCGAACCAGGCCTCGTCCCACAAGAAAACCAGGTCTTTCTTGATCGCGAGGCATTCTTCCATGACCCGCTGGACGTTATAGACAAGCCCGTCGAAGGTGCAGTTCGTCAGCAGGACCATGCGCACCCTGTCGAGCTTTCCCGCCGCTCTCAGCTCCAGCAGTTTGTGCTTGATCTCGTGCAGCGGCACCGCCCCGTACATCGAATACTGGTGCAGCGGATAGCTGTCCATGTAGACCACATTGGCCCCGGCCAGCACCATGCCGTAGTGATGCGACTTGTGGCAGTCGCGGTCGACCAGCACGATATCGCCGGGCCGGATCAGGGCCTGAACCACGACCTTGTTGCAGGTCGACGTGCCGTTGGTGGCAAAGAAGGTCTGCTTGGCGCCAAACGCCCGCGCCGCCAGTTCCTGGGCCTCCTTGATCGGGCCTTTCGGCTCCAGCAGGCTGTCGAGCCCGCCCGATGTGGCCGAGGTTTCGGCGAGAAAGATGTTGGGGCCGTAGAACGCGCCCATATCCTGGATCCAGTGGCTGCGGCTGATCGATTTGCCGCGGCTGATCGGCATGGCGTGAAACACCCCGGTGGGTTGCTTCGAATATTCCTTGAGCGCGGTGAAGAACGGCGTCCTGTAGCGCCGGTTGACGCCGCGCATGATGTTCAGGTGGAGTTCGAGAAAGTCTTCCTGGTTGTAGAACACCCGGCGGCACAGGCCCAGATCGAGCCCGGCGATATCCTCGGCCGAACGGTCGGTGACGAGATAGGCGTCGAGCTCCGGGCGCACCTTGGCGATCAGGCGGCAGGCCTCGGGACCGTAATCGCTCGGTTGCAGCCCGTCGACATCCTCGTCATCGCCGATCTGGCTGAGATACTGCTTGAGGATCGGCAGGACATTGTGCGATTTCAGCGTCAATCCGGGCCGCACCACAATGGCCTGAACGTTGTGGTTGAAGAGGATGCCCATCAGCGCATCCTCGAGGCTGGGCACAACCACCGGCTCGTAGATGAACGGGTCTTCCGGGCGGCGCATCCGGTGCAGGTTGTTGCGCAGGAACCGCTCCTGATGTTCGTTCACCTTGTCGACGATCAGAACCTCGAAATAGGGCCGCCCCAGTGCGCGCGCCTCCAGCGGCAGCGCGTTGTCATCTTCGTAATCCTCGTTGTCGTGTTCGTCACCGCCGATCGAGATCGAGCGGCGCCGATAGGCCCCCGAAGTCAGTGCCCGCGCAACCCGGCGCACCGCCATCGACAACTCGTCGATGTGGCGCTGTTCGAGAAGGCGGCGCAGATGGTCGAACGTATGCGCCCCCGGAAATGCCCAATAGACCTCGATCGGGGCCAGCGCATCGATCAGGCTTTCGGCCGTGGCCAGCAATTTCTTGCCCTGGCGGCCTTCGATCCCGCGCACGGCCAGCGACTCTGCGGTTTCGCGAAGCGCGCTCCAGCGGTCGGCGCGCAGCTGGGTTGCGCTGTAGTAATCGCTGATCGAGGGCAATTTCCCATCGGTGGACTGCACATTCATTCGTTGGTCCTTCCATTCGCAAAAAGCCGCTCGTCGCGCGGGCCGCGCCGAAAAGGCGCCGTCATTCGGTTCCGGTTCGGCCCTTGAACATCGGCAACGACGCCACAGCCGCTGCGGAATTCGGTTCGCGCGCCAGGGCTGTGCGCGGATCCTGCACGTTGACCCCTGCGGGCGAGCCCTGCCAGGGCGTGGCCAGCGGGCCAAGCGTATGCAGATAGGCATCGGTTCCGCTGGCACGGTCATAGACCGAGAACTCGGCCTCGCGGTCGCGGAAGCTCTTGAGCACCTGCCCGAGCCCCCTCATGCCGGTCTCGCGCTGGCGGCGCACGGTATCGAGGTCGATCTCGATCGGAAACATGTCCTCCTGCCCGGCCGACTGGTGCAGCACCAGCGACGACGGATCGACCACCAGCGAGCGCCCGACACCGCCGGCGCCCAGGCCATTGACATCAAAGACATAGCATTGGAACTGTGCCGCCGTGGCGCGTGCGATGGCGATCTCGGCCTCGCGGTCGGTGGTGCCGGTAAGCACCGGATGCAGCAGCACCTCGACGCCCTGGCTGGTCAGTTGGCGGGTGGTTTCCGGGAACCAGATGTCATAACAGATCGACAGGCCGAACCGGCCCACCTCGGGCACGTCGAAGACGCAGAATTCGGTGCCCGACGAGATGCCGTGCTCATAGGGCTTGAACGGAAACATCTTGGAATAACGCGCGACGATCTCGCCCTGCGGGTTGATCACCACAGAGGTGTTGAAAATCCGCCCGTCGGCCTGCTTCTCGAACATCGAGCCGGGGATCAGCCAGATCCCGAAGCGTCGCGCATCTTCCTGAAACACTGTCAGGACATCGTTCGGAAACGGCTGGGCGAAACGGTCGAGCGGGCCATAGGGAGCCAGTTCGGAAAACAGCACCATCTGGGTCCAGGGAAAGCGCGCCATCAGGATCTCGATGCGATGGCGCATGGCTTCGACGTTGGAATGCAGAGCCGCGACATGCATTTGAATGCCGGCAATTGCGAAAGGGGTCATATTTGATTGATCTCCATGGGTGTCAGATCCTCCCGGGCGATACTTTTATTGTCATGCCGCCGCATTTTTGCGGTCGGGGTGCCTGTTCATCTCACGACAAGAACAGGCAATGTCGCGTGGCGGACGACCTTGTCGGCGCTCGAGCCGACCAGGAGCGTCTGGAAATCGTTGGGCGGGTGCGACGCCATCACGATCAGGTCGGCGCCCAGATCTCCGGCGATGCGCAGGATCGTCTCCGGCACATGGCCATGCCCGACATGAACCTCGACCCTGGCATCCGCCGGAAACTCCCGACCGGCAAACTCGACCAGCTCCGCCTTGAGCTTTTCCATCGCCTGGCGTTCGAAGCCTTCGGGCAGGTAGGAGGCGACCATCGCCAGACCCAGATCATGCACGATGCCCAGGACATGGATCTCGCCATTGCTCCCGGCACAGCGCTGCGCGATCGGCAGCGCCTTCTCCCAGCTTTCGGGGTGGTTCATGTCAATCGGAAGTAGGATCTTGTCAAACATGGCTGCTTTTCCCTTTTGCCGCGACCGGCTGCGGCCGCGCCCGCGCCCGTTGCATCATCACGATCAGCGCCAGCAGGATCATCGCCGGAATGAACATCAGGTATTTGCTGGGCTGCGCCGTCGGCTTCAGCACCTTGGTCACCTTCTGATCCCAATCGAACCCGGCCGCCGCGGCCGGACTGCCAAAAGTGACGTTCTCGATCACGACATCCGCGCCGTTGACGGTATATTCCAGCCCCGAGGCTGCCAGCCGGTCAACCCCGGTTTCGCCCGCGCCCACCGGCATCAGGGCGGTGAAGGTGACCGGATCGCCCACCGCATTCATGCCGCTGACCTCCAGCCGCAGGTTCTGGCCGATATCGACGCCCATCGCCGCCTGTTCGATCTCGGCGGGCGGCACGTTCTGGAACGGCGGCGCCACCATATCCATCCAGAAGCCGGGCCGGAACAGGGTGAAGGCGACAAGCAGCAGGGCTATCGTTTCGTACGCCTTGTTGCGGGTCAGGAACCAGCCCTGGGTCGCCGCCGCAAACAGCAGCATCGCCACCGTCGCGACAATGAAGACGAGTATGCCCTGCCCCCATCCGACATTGATCAGCAACAGGTCGGTGTTGAAGATGAACAGGAACGGCAGCGCCGCGGTGCGCAGCGAATAGAAGAACGCGACCACCCCGGTCTTGATCGGATCGCCGCCCGACACGGCGGCGGCGGCAAAGCTGGCCAGCCCGACCGGCGGTGTCACATCCGCCATGATGCCGAAGTAGAACACGAACAGGTGCACCGCGATCAGCGGCACGATCAGCCCGTTCTGCTGGCCCAGGGTGACGATGACCGGCGCCAGCAGCGCCGACACCACGATATAGTTGGCCGTGGTCGGCAGGCCCATCCCGAGGATCAGCGACAGGATCGCGGTCAGCACCAGGATCGCCATGATGTTGCCACCCGACAGAACCTCGACAACATCCGCCAGTGCCGAGCCGACGCCGGTCTGGCTGACAGACCCGACGATGATGCCCGCCGTTGCGGTGGCGATGCCGATGCCGATCATGTTGCGCGCGCCCGCGACCAGGCCTTCGAACAGGTCGGAAACGCCCAGCCTGAGAGCAGCGGCAATGTCGCCGGCGCCACGCAGAACCGCCATGATCGGCCGTTGCGTCAGCAGGATGAAGACCATGAACGCCGCCGCCCAGAACGCCGACAGGCCGGGGCTGAGGCGGTCGATCATCAGCGCCCAGACCAGAACCACCACCGGCAGCAGGAAATGCAGCCCCGAGCGGATGGTCGGCCCCGGCAGCGGCAATTGCGTCACCGGCGCGTTCGGGTCTTCCATCTTCAGCGGTTCCTCACGCGCCGCGATCGCCAGCAGCCCGACATAGACCACGATCAGCAGGGCGAACACGACATATCCCGCCGAAGCGCCAAAGGCCGGCCGGATCCAGCCCATGCCGTAATAGACCGCGAAAGACAGCGCACAGATCACCGCAATGGTGAAGGCGAGGCTGATCAGCCAGGCGACCAGCGGCTTGGGTGCGACCGCGCGGGGCAGGCCTTCCATCCCGGCCTTCATCGCTTCCAGATGCACGATGTAGACCAGCGCGATGTAAGAGATCACGGCGGGCAGGAAGGCGTGCTTGACCACGTCGAAATAGGGAATGCCGACATACTCGACCATCAGGAACGCCGCAGCACCCATCACCGGCGGCATGATCTGGCCATTGACCGAACTTGCCACCTCGACGGCACCGGCCTTTTCCGACGAGAAGCCGACGCGTTTCATCAGCGGGATGGTGAAAGTGCCGGTGGTGACCACATTGGCGATCGACGACCCCGAGATCAGCCCGGTCATCGCCGAAGATACCACAGCGGCCTTGGCCGGGCCGCCGCGCATATGGCCCATCAGCGAAAACGCCACCTGAATGAAATAGTTGCCGGCCCCGGCCTTGTCGAGCAGCGAGCCGAACAGGACGAACAGGAACACGAAGCTGGTCGAGACCCCGAGCGCGATACCGAACACGCCCTCGGTGGTGATCCATTGGTGATTGACCACTTCGCTGAGGTTGTTGCCCTTGTGCGCGATGATGCTGGGCATCAGCGGCCCGAGGAAGGTGTAGACCAGAAACACGGTGGCCACGATCATCAGCGCCGGGCCGAGCGCGCGGCGCGTCGCTTCCAGCAGCAACAGGATGCCGATCACGGCAACGACATAGTCCTGCAGGATCGGCGCGCCGACACGCTGGGCAATGCCGTCATAGAAGAAAAACAGATAAAGCGCAGCGGCGGCGCCGACAATCGCCATACCCCATTCCCAGACCGGGATGTGGTCTTTCGGCGAGCCGAGATAGATCGCCGCGAGCAGCAATATGCCGGGGATCGGGATCCACCAGACCGGCACACCGGCCTTGGCGCCGTAGATGAACAGGAAGGTCAGAACGATCGGCACCACCAGGGCAAGGCCCATCTGCGCCCGCGTGCGCGCCGCCGGATAGGCCGCAAAGGCGAGGAACAGCGCAAAGGCGAGGTGAATCGAGCGCGCTTCGGTATCGTTGAACACGCCCCAGCCGACAATGAAGGGAATTGGCGAGGCGATCCAGAGCTGGAACAGCGACCAGACCAGCGCAACCGCCACGATGAAGGTTCCGACCGGCCCCGAGGGCGAGCGCCCGCCGGTATCCGAGGAAGCGACAAGCTCGTCGAGCTCTGCCTGAGTCAACCCGCCCTTGCCCGCCGCCGCGTTTTCAACCGCCGCCGCTTCGAACTGTTTGTCGTCACTCATCGCTATGTCCCCGTCTGTCTCATTGGCGCGCCCGAACCGTTTTGTGCGGTTTCCTGCGTCGCCTGAATGGCGGCCCCACATCCGCGGAGCCGCCGTTGATCAAGTCGACTTCAGCGGATTACTGGATCCAGCCACGCTCTTTGTAGTACTGCTCGGCGCCCGGATGCAGCGGTGCGCTGAGGCCGGCGCCGATCATGTCCTCTTCCTTGAGGGTGGCGAAGGCCGGGTGCAGCCCCTTGAAGCGGTCGAAATTGTCGAACACCGCCTTGACCACGGTATAGACCACGTCATCGGGCACATCGGACGAGGTCACGAATGTTGCCTTCACGCCGAAGGTCTGAACGTCGTCGTCATTGCCCTTGTAAAGCCCGCCGGGGATCGTCGCGGCAGCATAATAGGGGTTGTCGGCGACCAGCTTGTCGATTGCCGGGCCGGTCACATTGACCAGCTTGGCATCGACGGTCGAAGTCGCTTCCTGGATCGAACCGTTGGGATGGCCCACAGTGTAGATGATCGCATCCACCTTGTTGTCGCCCAGCGCCGCCGACTGTTCAGCCGGCTTGAGCTCTGATGCCAGGGCGAAATCGTCCGAAGTCTTGCCCATCGCTTCGAGAACCACGTCCATCGTGGCGCGCTGGCCCGATCCCGGGTTGCCGACATTCACGCGCTTGCCGAACAGGTCGTCGAAGGAGGCGATGCCCGCGTCGGCCCGTGCCACCACGGTAAAGGGTTCGCTGTGAACCGAAAACACCGCGCGCAGCTTGTCGAACTTGTCGCCCTCGAACTGCGACGAGCCGTTATAGGCATGGAACTGCCAGTCGGACTGGGCCACGCCCATGTCCATGTCGCCGGCCTTGATCGCGTTGATGTTGGCGATCGAGCCGCCGGTCGATGGCGCGGTGCACTTGAGGTTGTGTTCGGCTGTGCCGCGATTGACCAGCCGGCAGATCGACTGACCGACAACAAAGTAAACGCCGGTCTGGCCGCCGGTGCCGATCGTGATGAACCGCTCCTGGGCGGTCGCCACCTGGCTGCACAGCGCTGCGACAGCCGCCACAGCGGTAAGTTTCATGATCTTCATCTTCTACTCCCTGATTATTGTTAGTGGTCATTGATAGTGGCCACCCCGAAGCTCCCGTCCGGGTCTCCTTTAGGGTAGCATCGGGGCTGGAACCTTCAATAGAATTCCGTTTGCGACACTCGACTCGATGAAAGCGACATCTGGTTTTTTCGGCAGTGCGCCCGCTTCGCCTCTCTTAACCCTTGATATCAAACGAACTTAATCATTCAGAACGTCGGCGGCGTACAGGCGCTGACGATGGTGCAGTCCTTGTCTCCGATGTTTCGGAACCTGTGCGGCAGGCGGCTGTCGAACAGGTAGCCGTCGCCCGGATTGAGCACGCGAATCTGGTCGGCGACCGTGATTTCGATGATCCCCTCGATCACCACACCGGCTTCCTCGGCCTCGTGTTTCAGCAGGTCGGGCCCGGTATCCGCTCCCGGCGGATAGGTCTCGTGCAGCATTTGCAGGGAATGCCGCCAGGCGTCGCCGATCTGGCGCAGCGACACCCGCGCCGCGCCCTCGCCAAGGCCGACATCCTGCGGCGACAGCTCGATGAATTCGTTGGCCGAATAGAAATACTTGGGCACGCTGATGCTTTCGACATCGGCAAAGAATTCCGACAGCGTCATCGGGATCGCATCCAGCAGGCTCTTGAGCGATGCCACCGACGGGCTGCTCTTGTTCTGCTCGATCAGCGAGATCGCGCCGTTGGTCATCCCGGCGCGGCTGGCAAGCACCCGCTGGGAGAGTCCGCGTGTCTCCCGAATCGCCCTGAGCCTGCTGCCAATATCCACCCGTGTAGTTCTCCACTTATCGCTAGATTGAAATCTTAATCGACAACACCCTCTCGCCGTCAACCAAAAAGTTTCATCATCTTCCGGCCTTAGCTCACGAACCATGCCAAACATGCGATTTCTTGCTTGGCAAATGGATTGGAATTGACAATTATAATCATCACAGCATAAAAATATCAATCACAAACGTCAACCGGGATATGTCCATGAGCACCGCTACCAAATCCAAGAATCCGCGCCCCACGAAATCCAAAACCGGCAGCCCCGCCGCGAAACCCGCCAAAGCCGCAGCGGCAGCGAAATCCGCCGCCGCCGCAACCGGCACGGCCACCAATGCCGCCCTGCTGAAGCGCCGCGAGGCCGCTGTTGCCCGTGGTGTCGCCTCCGCCGCCCCGGTCTTTGCCGCGCATGCCGAAAATGCCGAGCTGTGGGACGTGGAAGGCAATCGCTATGTCGATTTCGCCGGTGGTATCGCGGTGCTCAACACCGGCCATCGCCACCCCAAGGTGATCGCCGCGGCCAAGGCGCAGGAAGATCACTACACCCATACCAGCTTTCAGGTGGTGCAGTATGAGCCCTATGTCGCGCTGGCCGAAAAACTCAATGCCCTCGCCCCCGGCGATTTCGCCAAGAAGACGCTGCTGGTGACAACCGGGGCGGAAGCAATCGAAAACGCGGTGAAAATCGCGCGCGCCGCCACCGGCCGCACCGGCGTCATCGCCTTCACCGGCAGCTATCATGGCCGCACCCTGATGACTCTGGGTCTGACCGGCAAGGTGACGCCCTACAAGAAGGACGTCGGCCCGTTCCCGGCCGATATCTTCCGCGCGCCGTTCCCCGATGCCCGCACCGGGGTCACGGTCGAGGATGCGCTGCAGGGGCTCGAAACCCTGTTTCTCACCGATGCCGATCCCTCACGCGTTGCCGCGATCATCCTCGAGCCGGTGCTCGGCGAAGGCGGCTATCATCCGGTCCCGACCGAGATGTGGCAGGCGCTGCGGGCGATCTGCGACAAGCATGGCATCCTGCTGATCTCCGACGAGATCCAGGCCGGGTTCGCGCGCACCGGGAAATGGTTCGCGATCGAACATTCCGGCGTCGTACCCGATCTGATCACGGTCGCCAAATCCATGGCCGGCGGCTATCCGATCGCCGGCGTCATCGGGCGCGCCGATGTCATGGATGCGCTGGCGCCCGGCGGGCTCGGCGGCACCTATGGCGGCAATCCCGTGGCCTGTGCCGCGGCGCTGGCGGCGATCGAGGCGATCGAGTCCGAGGGCCTGCTGGCCCGCTCGACCGCCCTGGGTGAACATTTCCGCGCCCGTTTCGCCGATATCGGCGCGCGGGTCGCGCCCTATCGCATGTGGGATATCCGCGGCCTGGGCGCGATGCTGGCGGTGGAATTCGTCACCGATTTCGAAACCGCTGCGCCGGATCCCGCCTTTACCAAGTCGATCATCGCCCACGCGCTGAAGCGAGGTCTCATCCTGTTGTCCTGCGGCATGCATGGCAACGCGGTGCGCATCATGGTGCCGCTGACCGCATCGGATGCGATCATCGAAGAGGGCCTGGGCCTGTTCGAGGCTGCTCTCGCGGATGCGATGGCCGCCGTCTGAGCGGCCCCGGTCTGATCAGGCGCAGGCAAACCAACGGGGCGCGCTTCAGGGCGCGCCGCCCCCACCCGACATAGGCGAAACGCCGCCTGCCGGGATCCGGCCCCGGCAATGATGCCGGGTGACTCCGCCGGTTCCCGACCGCAAGCAGTCAGCACGCAGAGCTCTCCATTCGCGCCACGGGCCATTGCCGCGCGCCCACGTCCCCGGCTCTGACGCCCCGAATTTTTCCGCAGAGTTTTTTTCAGACGAGGAGCCTGACCCTTGACCGACAACAACAACGACGAGATCGAAACGCTCGATCCCACCCCGGTTCAGGATCCCGACGGGCGCAGCGTCCGCGAAATGGTCAAGGAAGCGGTCGACGCCGCTGATGCCGCCACGCTGGCGGCGCTGCTCGAACCGCTGCCGCTCAGCGGCGCGCTGCGTCAGTTGCTGGCGCTTTCGGCCGAAGACCGCGACAAGCTGCTGAAGCTGGTCCCGGTCGAGCTGGCCGCGGAACTGCTCGAAGAGGCGCCGCACGCCGCGGCCACCGATCTGGTCGAACGGATGGAACCCGGGCGCGCCGCGGAAGTGCTCGACGAGCTCGATTCCGACCTGCAGGCCGACCTGATCGGCGATCTTGAATCCG
>CBDUGF010000094.1:0-15031 GCA_965366835.1 uncultured Rhodobacterales bacterium | reverse complement strand
ACCGAAAATTCGGTATTTTTGTGAGCAATATCAATTACTTATGTGGCTGGCGGAGACGATGGGATTCGAACCCACGAGACCCTTCCGGGCCTACTCCCTTAGCAGGGGAGCGCCTTCGACCACTCGGCCACGTCTCCGCCGTCTCGTTTAATGATCTGGGGCGGCGGAGACAAGGGCGAATGAATGGATTTGTTTGCGCGTGAGGAAAACCTTATGAGGCAAGGGCTTTGGCAACGGTTGCCGGGTCGTCGTCGAGCAGGCGCAACAGTTGATAGGCGGGGCCGCCGGGCCGGCGATGGCCGCGCTCCCAGGCACTGTAGCCGAATTCGCTCATCGCCATCAAATTGGCCATTTCCTCGACACTGAGACCGGCCTTTTCACGTACGCGCGAAGGATCGAGGTCTTCCGACTCAGGGGTTGAACCGGCGGTCTCACCGGTATCGATATCAGTTGTTCGGGATTGTTTCAGGGCCGTGGTCATGGGGCTGCTCCTCATCGTTTTGATCGGCGCTTCTGCGCCGTTTCCTTCGGATTTCAGATATGGAAAAGCGGGCCATGAAAGGACTGGAACCGATTGCCTGCGATGCCGATCGGGCCGGGCACGCCGCCATATCCCCGCCTGCATTTGCGCAAACAGGTCTTGAAAATCATGGTCTTACATCGCGGTTTTCATGTAGCTACCTTAACGCGGCAACCCGAAAAACGCAAATCGACCCCGCTCAGGTGTTGAAGAGAAAATGCAGAACGTCGCCATCCTGCACCACATAGCTTTTGCCTTCGGCGCGCATCTTGCCCGCTTCCTTGGCCGGTTGCTCGCCGCCAAGGCTGACAAAATCGTCATAGGCGATGGTTTCGGCGCGGATGAAGCCGCGCTCGAAATCGCCATGGATCACGCCGGCGGCCTGGGGCGCCTTTGTGCCGCGCTTGATCGTCCAGGCGCGGGCTTCTTTCGGCCCAACCGTAAAATAGGTGGACAGGTTTAACAATTCGTAACCGGCGCGTATCAGGCGGTCGAGACCGGCCTCGTGCAGCCCCATCTCTTCAAGAAACATTGCCGCTTCGTCGGGTTCGAGCTGGCTGATCTCTTCCTCGATCCGGGCCGAGATCACAACATGGGCATTGCCCTGGGCGGCGGCCATCTCTGCCACGGCGGCGGAGAGCGCATTGCCCTCTGCGGCGTCTTCCTCGGACACGTTGCAGACATAGAGCACGGGCTTGGTGGTCAGCAGCTGGAGGCTGCGCCAGGCCCGTGCATCCTCGTCATCGACCGAAACCACCCGCGCGGGCTGACCCTGCTCCAACACGCCAAGTGCCTGTTTCAAAAGGCGTTCCTGCTGCACCGCTTCCTTGTCGCCGCCGCGGACCTTGCGGGTGATGTTGACCATTCGCTTCTCGATGGATTCGATATCGGCGAGCATCAGTTCGGTCTCGATGGTATCGGCATCGGCCACGGGATCGACCCGGCCTTCGACATGGGTGACGTCGCCATCCTCGAAACAGCGCAGCACATGGGCGATGGCATCGACCTCGCGGATATTGGCCAGAAACTGGTTGCCCAAGCCCTCTCCCTTGGACGCGCCTTTGACCAATCCGGCGATATCGACGAAGGTCATCCGGGTCGGAATAACCTGTTTGGAACCGGCGATTTTGGCAAGCTTTTCAAGGCGTTCGTCGGGCACGCCGACCTCGCCCACATTAGGCTCGATGGTGCAGAACGGGAAGTTCGCGGCCTGGGCGGCGGCGGTGCGGGTGAGCGCGTTGAAGAGCGTGGACTTGCCGACATTCGGCAGGCCGACGATACCCATTCTGAAACCCATGGAGATGTCCTTTATTTGCAAGGCTGCGGGAGGCATGTATGGGACGGAGCGGGGCGCGGTCAAGCCCGGTTAACGTCACCGCACGGTGCCAAAACAGGGGGGTGACTCCCGGCTGCCGCCCGGCTGACATCCGGCTGCCGGGCAAAGCTTGCCAGAATCCTAACGCCAAAGCTTAACGCAACGCCCGGTGGGGGAGCGCGAATGGGGCGTTGATTTCCGCGCCGATATTCTGCAAACCCCGCTGAGGCAGTTTCGCGGGAGTGACCCAATGACACGTATCGACGCCAAGTTCGCCCAGCTGCGGGCAGACGGGAAGAAAGCCTTTGTCGCCTATGTGATGGCGGGCGATCCGGATTATGACCGCTCGCTCGAGATCGTGACCGGGCTGCCGGGGGCGGGAGTCGATGTGATCGAGCTGGGCGTGCCGTTTACCGATCCGATGGCCGACGGGCCGACGATCCAGCTGGCCGGGCAACGCGCGCTGGCAAGCGGCATGACGCTGGAAAAGACGCTGAAGCTCGCCGCCGAATTCCGCAAGACCGACGACACCACGCCGATCGTCCTGATGGGCTATTACAATCCGATCTACAATCGCGGCGTCGAGCGGTTTCTGACCGATGCCAAGGCGGCGGGCATTGATGGCCTTATCGTGGTCGATCTGCCGCCTGAGGAGGACGAGGAGCTGTGCATTCCGGCGCAGGCGGCGGGGCTGAATTTCATCCGCCTGGCGACACCGACGACCGATGACCGGCGTCTGCCCAAGGTGATGCAGAATACCAGCGGTTTTGTCTATTACGTGTCGATCACCGGGATCACCGGATCGGCCGAGGCCGAAGCCGGGGATGTGGCACCCGATGTGGCGCGGATCCAGAAGGCGGGCAATCTGCCGGTGATCGTGGGCTTTGGCATCAACACGCCCGAGAAGGCACAGGCGATTGCATCGGTCGCCGATGGCGCGGTGGTGGGCAGCGCGATCGTGAGCCGGATCGGCAAGGGCGACGCCGCAAGCGATGTTCTGGCTTTCGTCAAGTCGCTGGCCGATGGCGCGCACCGGGCCTGAAACGGGGCTGTAAGTGGTGAGTGCCGGTGCCGGAATATCGCAAAGCAGCATGGCTGTGCCTTCCTTGGGCCGAGGCCGGGCGAGCGCGGGACAAACCACCAGATGTCGGGACAACATGCGGTGTGATTGGCACATGTGGGACGATTTTCGCGATTCCGAGGCTGGAAAAGCTGGAAAAACACGCCGGGGCTGGCTAACTTTGTTGGAGCAGACGTGAAAAAACCGCTGGCACAAGGCACGATCGGGCGAAGAATGACCCTGCAAGGCATCAGTCAATTGCCGATCTCGGTATCGGTCGCGCACAAAGGCGAATTGCGCACCCAGTTCGCGGCACTGTGCTGGCGCGTGACCAAGGGCAAGCCCGAAATCCTGCTGATCACCTCGCGCGGGACCAATCGCTGGATTATTCCCAAGGGCTGGCCGCTGTGCGGCGAGACGCCGGGCCAGGGCGCGATGACCGAAGCCTGGGAAGAGGCCGGGGTGATCGGCAAGGCCTTTGAGCAATGCCTCGGGCTGTTTTCCTATACCAAGCGGATCGACCGCGCGACCAGCCTGCCCTGTGTGGCGATGGTCTATCCGGTGAAGGTGACGCGGCTGGCCAAGGAATATCCCGAGGCCGGGCAGCGCAAGCGCAAGTGGTGCACGCCGAAAAAAGCCGCTGCACTGGTCAGCGAGCCGGAACTGGCGCAGATCCTCAGGACCTTCGATCCGAAGCACCTCAAGCCGTGAAATCGGCAGCGGCGCGGATGCTGCGATCTTGCGCGCGGGCGCAGGAGGGTTATCTATTGGGTGTCTGGAGCGTTCCGCCTTAACCTCAAGACTGGGATGAGGCGGGGCGCAGCGCGACGGATGAATGTTTCGCGCGCCACGCCAAAATCCAGTGATTTGAGGTTTGGCGTGACGCTTCATGGAAAGGATGGCGACCGCGAATGATCCGATTCACCCTCAAATGCGCCGACGGGCACCAGTTTGACAGCTGGTTTCAATCGGCGGCGGCCTATGAGGCGCTGAAATCCGCGGGCCATGTCGATTGCGCGGTCTGCGGGTCGGGCGATGTCAGCAAGGCGATCATGGCGCCGCAGGTGAGCACCGCGCGCAAGGCGGCAGAACGCAGGGGCGGCGCGCTGAGCACTCCGGCCAGCCCGGCGGAACAGGCGCTGGCGGCGCTGAAGCGCCATGTCGAGGCCAATTCCGATTATGTCGGCCTGGAGTTTGCCCGCGAGGCGCGCGCGATGCATGACGGCGACACGCCGGTGCGCGCGATCCATGGCGAGGCACGGCCCGACGAGGCCCGGCGGCTGATCGAGGATGGTGTGCCGGTGGCACCGCTGCCGTTTCGCCCGGGGCGCAAATCGAACTGAGCGAAAATCGAACTGAGCTTGTTGCCTGACGCGCGGGATGCGAAGGTGCGTGAAATCACGCACCCTACGGGCGGAGGCAGGCGGCATGGCAGCGAAACATGTGGTGATCACCGGGGCCAATCGCGGCATCGGCGCGGCGCTGGCGGCGGGCTATCGCGGGCGCGGCTGGGATGTGACCGCAACGTCGCGTGACGGCCTCGCCGGGCCCAAGCTCGATGTCAGCGACCCGGCGGCGCAGGGCGCCCTGGCGGCGGCGCTGGATGGCAGGGCGGTCGATCTGCTGATCTGCAACGCCGGGGTCTATCTCGACAAGGGCCAGAACCTGGCCGATGGCTATCCGGCCGAGATGTGGGCGAAAAGCTTTGCTGTCAATGTGACCGGCGTATTCCTGACGGTGCAGGCGCTGCTGGCGGAGCTGCAATCCGGAGACGGCGCGAAAATCGCCATAATTTCCAGCCAGATGGCCAGCGATACCAATGCGCCCGGCGGTTCCTATATCTATCGCGCCTCGAAGGCGGCGGCGCTGAACCTGGGGCGCAACCTGGCGGTGGATCTGAAGGGGATCGGCATCGCCGTGGGCATCTACCATCCCGGATGGGTGCGCACCGACATGGGCGGCGGCGGCGCGGCGATCGGCGTTGAGGAGGCCGCAGAGGGGCTGATGGCACGGTTCGATGCGTTGTCGCTGGAGAGCACGGGCTGTTTCGAGACCTGGGACGGGCGGGCGCATCCGTTTTGAACATGCGGGACCGGGGAGCCGCGGTAAGGCTTCGCATTGCCTTCTGGACGAGCTGAGGGAGGTGGATTGCTCAGGTCCGGCTTGCGGACCGAACGGACATTGCCAACTTTAGCCTCTTCCACCTCACTTCAAATTCGCGACGATGCGTCGTTGTGGCCAAAACACCTCGAAGAAGACCAATCCCGACACGACGACGATTGCAACAATCTGCAGCCACGTTGGACTGTCGCCGAGAAAGATGATCGCCAGTCCGGCGGCAATCACCGGCTTGAGGAAAAACAGATAAGAGGCGCGTGTCATATCGGAAGCTGAGGCCAGCCCTCCAAGCCACAGCAGTTGAGTAATCGTCGTATTCCAAAGCCCCAGGACAATCAGAGACCAAATGGCGACGGTTGGCTTTTCGGTGAGCGTAAGCGGATTGACCCATTTCCCCCAAAAGGTGCCAACACCGACCCAAAGTCCGACCGCACCGATCGTAATCGCGAGTGTTGTAATCCGCATGCCTCCGTGCCGGACCATGAGCGGTTTGGCGATAACCGAATAGCCGGCAACGAGCGCCGCGCAGAGTACTGCCATCAGAACGCCCCAGAGCGACGTGCCGTCAGCGGTCAGTACATCCAGATAGCCGTCTGTGAGCAATGCCGCGACGCCCACCACAGCTAGAGCGCCTGTGATGATCTTGACCTTGGAAATCGGAGTGCGGTTGACCGCCAGATTAATCAGTCCGACAAAGATCGGGATGGTCGTGACCAGTGTGGCCACCTGAATCACACTGGCGAAATCCAGCGACCAGTGAAAGAACAGATAGGCCAGCGAAACCCCGAGTAGCGACAGCGGGATCAGCATCCGCCAATCCTCGCGAAGCGGTGTCGCAAGGTCGCGCGTGTCTTTCCGCAAAAGTGACCAAACGAGCAATCCCCCGGCGCCAATGAGGTACCGCCAGACTGAAACCTCCGGACCGGCCACGCCGGTCAGCTTTGCGAAGAATTCCGAACTCGCATGTCCGCAAACCCCCACGAATACAGCAAGATAAGCCCATTGGGCGGGAATATTCATGGCTGCTCGATCTCTTTGGCAAACTTTGCGAGGCTTTCGGCAAGCTTTACCGGCCGTTCAAGCGGCAACAGGTGTCCGGCGTCGTCCCAGTCTTCGCGTCGGGCGTCCGGAAGCAGCGAGAAAAGGCGGTCGATGATCTCTGGGTCGCGGAACACTCTGTCGTGCAATCCGGTAATCGAAAGCACAGGAAGGTCGAGAGACGACCAGTCGAAATCCCAATCTGTGTCGACCGAATTGCGCATCAGATTCGCATGGCCATGATCCGGATCCAGAGGCGTGTATGGTCCGTTCAGGTAGTTTGACCGGACACCAGAGGCAAAGTCCGGATTGGTCAGAAGCGGCATCATCAGCCCCATGAACAAAGCAGCACCACCGGTCGCCACGTAGTGCGGAAGCGCGTCGTTGATCCACGCAATGCGCGGGTTGATTTCCCGCAGTGTGTTGAGAAGGACAATACCGCTGGCAGGGGCACCTTGGGCGTAGGCTTGCGACGCGTATAGCCCGCCGATGGACAAACCAGTCAATATCGGGGCGCGGGGGCTGATCTCGCGCAGAAGATAGGACAGGTCGTCGACGATCAGAGAATTCGTCAGTTCCGTTCCCCGGCCGAAGGACGACTTGTCCTGACCCCTGAAGTTGTAGCTGAGCGTCCCGAAGCCACGTTTGCGCAATTCTGGTGCGACCGCCGCTTCCCAATGATCCGTAGAGCCGGTCAGGGCATTTACAAACACGAAGGTCGGTGAAGCCTCGCGTTTTGGTCGTGTGTGAAGGTAGAAAACCGAGTTACTTGAATCGAAATGTATATCGGACATCTAATCGCCCCTAACTACAGACAAGCAGCATACAGTAAAACGCGGTTCGTGCCAAAATTCTTGCTTGCACCGGGCGATAGCTCTCAAAAGACGCGCACCCAAATGGGTCCGCTGTAGGCTCGAACCTGCCGTCCGGCACCAAAAGACAAGTGGACAAATGCCACGAAAAGCCATCATCCCCGAGAATTTCCGTGCAATGGCAGGAGCGCTCGACCTGTCGCTGGGCATCCTTTCGGGCGATCATCTTTTCCTGACCGGTACCACGGGCAGCGGCCTGGACGGCTGTGGAGGTGGCGGGGCTGCTGCGCGAGGGCGCGGTGGTGGAAATCCGGGTGATCGCATTTGCCGGGAAACCGCGCGAATGATCTGCCATCTTGCCCTTGCGCGCAAAGCCGCCTAAACCGCGCGCAACCAAACCAGCAGGAAACCCGCATGCCTGTTCTCGTGATGAAATTCGGCGGCACATCCGTCGCCAATACCGACCGGATCCGGCGCGCGGCCAAGCGCGTGGGGGTCGAGGTGGCCAAGGGCTATGACGTGATCGTCATCGTCTCGGCGATGTCGGGGCGCACCAACGAGCTGGTCGGCTGGGTCGACGAGGTCTCCCCGCTCTATGACGCGCGCGAATACGATGCGGTGGTGAGTTCGGGCGAGAATGTGACCGCCGGCCTGATGGCGCTGACGCTTCAGGAGATGGACGTGCCGGCGCGCAGCTGGCAGGGCTGGCAGGTGCCGGTGAGGACCAACAACGCCCATTCGGCGGCACGGATCGAGGAAATCCCGACCGACAACATCAACGCCAAGTTTGGCGAGGGCATGCGCGTGGCGGTGGTGGCCGGGTTCCAGGGGATCAGCCCGAAGGGCCGGATCACCACGCTGGGCCGGGGCGGCAGCGACACCACGGCGGTGGCCTTTGCCGCCGCGTTCGGGGCCGAGCGCTGCGATATCTATACCGATGTCGACGGGGTCTATACCACCGATCCGCGGATCAGCTCGAAGGCGCGCAAGCTCGACCGGATCGCGTTCGAGGAGATGCTGGAGCTTGCCAGCCTCGGGGCCAAGGTGTTGCAGACCCGCTCGGTCGAGCTGGCGATGCGCTATAATGTGAAGCTCAGGGTGCTGAGCAGTTTCGAGGAACAATCCGACGACGCCGGGACGCTGGTGTGCGCTGAGGAGGAAGTGATGGAAAACCGACCCGTATCAGGCATTGCCTACAGCCGCGACGAGGCCAAGATGACGCTGGTGAGCGTGGCCGACCGGCCCGGCATCGCCGCCGCCATTTTCGGCCCGCTGAGCGAGGCCGGGGTGAATGTCGACATGATCATCCAGAACATCTCGGAAGAGGGGCGCACGGACATGACCTTTTCCTGCCCCACCGACCAGGTGAAACGCGCCGAAAAGGCGATCAACGATGCCCGGGCCCAGGGCCATATCAACTTTCACGATCTGATTGCCGACACCGATGTGGCCAAGGTCAGCGCCGTGGGGATCGGGATGCGCTCGCAATCCGGTGTGGCGGCGCGGATGTTCAAGACGCTGAGCGACGAGGGCATCAACATCAAGGTCATCGCCACCTCGGAGATCAAGATCTCGGTGCTGATCGACCGGAAATACATGGAACTGGCGGTGCAGGCGCTGCATGATACGTTCGAGCTGGAAAAACCCGCCTGAGACCCCAGCGACAGGATCCGTTTTCCTGCACCAGCGGCGCCAAAACCGCGCGATTTCAGGGGTTTGAGGCATGAAGACGATAGCGGGGTGTTGGGAAATGGCGCGCGCCGCCGGGATGAAGCGGTTTCGCCGTCCTTGAAACTCGGCGGACTATCCCCCCAAATCTGCGTTCCATCCGCTTGAATTTCAACAAGAGTTCCTTCGCGAATGCTCTTTGTCACAGGTAAAATCCGCCAGAGCAGTGGCGCAGGATCAATGCGGCCTGAGCGCCAGCTTGCAAACCATTGTCACGGCCTGCCAGGCGCTGCCTCGTATTGCCCTCTCGAGGGCAACGGCGCAGGCAATGCGAGAAATTCGCTCATCCATCCGGTTTTCCGTGGAACTCGGGGCGCGCGCCCGTCATGATACACGTGCAAGAGTGAGCTTGCCGGCGGCATTCGCGCCTCGGCGTAGCCAGTGAAATGTGGCAACGAAGAAGGTGTCGAACGAAATGATGGGCGGCGAGACGCACAGGACCGACAGCCGCCAGCTTCTGGGCCGGTTGCGCGGGGTCATGGCCGAGGACAGCGCCGGGCAGGCCCGGCTCGATCAGATCACCCGGCTGATCGCCGAGGAAACCCATTGCGAGGTCTGCTCGGTCTACCTGTTTCGCGATCAGGAAACGCTGGAACTTTGCGCCACCGAAGGGCTGAAGCCGGATTCGGTGCACCAGACGCGGATGAAGCTGGGCGAGGGCCTGGTGGGCCGCGTGGCGAAATATTCCAAGACCATCAACACCGCCGATGCGCCATCGGAAAAGGGCTTCCGCTTCATGCCCGAGACCGGCGAGGAGATTTTCTCGAGCTTTCTCGGCCTGCCGATCCAGCGTCTGGGCGAGAACCTCGGCGTGCTGGTGGTGCAATCGAAGGACGCGCGCAAGTTCTCCGATGTCGAGATCGAGACCATGGAAGTGGTCGCCATGGTGCTGGCCGAGATGGCCGAACTGGGTGCGTTTGTCGGCGAAGGCGCCGCGCTGACCGCCCGCCACACCCAACCGGCGCTGTTTCGCGGCCATAGCGGCCAGGAAGGCGCGGCGGAGGGCCATGTCTGGCTGCATGAGCCGCGGGTTGTCGTCACCAACCCGATCGCCGACGATCCGCAACGCGAGCTGGAGCGGCTGCATGAGGCGGTCGAGGAGCTGCGTGTCAGTGTCGATCAGATGCTCGACGGCGCCAAGGGCGGCGATGCCGAGCAGATGCAGGTTCTGGAAGCCTACCGGATGTTTGCCAATTCCAAGGGCTGGATGCGGCGCATGGAAGAGGACGTATCGCGCGGCCTGAGCGCCGAGGCGGCTGTGGAGAAAGAGCAATCCACCGCGCGAGCGCGGATGGAGCAGGCCACGGACCAGTATCTGCGCGAGCGGCTGCATGATCTTGACGATCTCAGCAACCGGCTGCTGCGCATCCTGACCGGGCAAGGCAGCCAGACCGGCGCCGAGATGCCGGGCGATCCGGTGCTGGTGGCGCGCAATATCGGCCCGGCGGAGCTGCTCGACTATGGCCGCGCGCTGAAAGGCATCGTGCTGGAGGAGGGTTCTGTCGGCAGCCATGCCGCGATTGTGGCGCGTGCGCTGGCGATTCCGCTGGTGATCCATGCCGGCAAGATCACCACCGAGGCGCTGAACGGCGATCACATCCTGGTCGATGGCGATCAGGCCGTGGCGCATCTGCGCCCGGATGACAGCGTGGTGAGCGCGTTTCGCGACAAGCTGGCGATGCACACCCAGGCGCTGGAGCGCTATGCCTCGATCCGCGACAAACCGGCGACCAGCCGCGACGGCCGCACCATTGCGCTGCACATGAATGCCGGGCTGATGGCCGATCTGCCGTCGCTGGTGGGATCGGGCGCCGAGGGCGTGGGGCTGTTTCGCACCGAGTTGCAATTCCTGACCCGCAGCCAGCTGCCCAAGCGCAGCGAATTGTCGGCACTTTACGCCAGCGTTCTGGATGCGGCGGGGGGCAAGCGGGTGATCTTTCGCACCCTCGATATCGGCTCGGACAAGGTCTTGCCGTACATGGCGCCGCAGGACGAGCCCAACCCGGCGATGGGCTGGCGCGCGATCCGGGTGGGGCTGGACAAGCCCGGGGTGCTGAGGATGCAGCTGCAGGCGCTTCTGCGCGCCGCCAATGGCCGGCCCTTGAGCGTGATGTTCCCGTTCATCGCCCAGTCGGACGAATATCACGGCGCCGTTGCCGAGCTGGACAAGGCCGTCGCGCGCGAGAAGGTGCTGGGCCATCCGCTGCCCGAGACGCTGGATGTGGGCGCGATGCTGGAGACGCCCTCGCTCGCCTTCGCGCCCGACAAGTTCTTCGAGGAGGTCGGGTTCCTGTCGATCGGGGGCAATGATCTCAAGCAGTTCTTCTTTGCCGCCGACCGCGAGAACGAGCGGGTGCGCAAGCGTTACGACACGCTCAATGTCAGCTTCCTGAGCCTGATCGAGCAGATCATCGCACGCTGCCGGACGGCGGGCACGCCGCTTTCGTTTTGCGGCGAGGATGCCGGGCGGCCGGTGGAAGCGGCCTGTTTCGCCGCCATCGGGCTCGACACGCTGAGCATGCGCCCGGCCTCGATCGGGCCGGTGAAGAACATGATCCGCCAGCTCGATCTCGGTGCGCTTTACAAGGTGATCTGCGAGGCGCGCGACCGCGGCGAGCAATCGGTCCGCCCGGCGGTGATGGAGAATCTGCGCGATCAGGGCTGGGCGGTGAGCTGACGCCGCGGCGGAAGGTGGCGCGAAACCCCACCCTACATTTGATTGCGTGGGAAGCGCGGAGTTTTCGGGCGCCGCGCGGGCGTATTCACCCCGGGTAATAGGTCAGGACGCGTATTTGACCACGGGTTTGCGCAGCCGCGTGCGCAGGCCTTCGACCAGTTCGGCATGATCGCGATCGGCGGTGATGGCAAGGCGGCGCAGGCCGAAATGCACATGCGCCATTTCCTGATAGTAGCTGGTATAGGCGTAGTTGGTGGCCGCGCCCGCGAATGCGCCCAGAAGCGGCACGGTCTGCGCCGCCAGTTTCTGGCCCAGAACCGTGGCCAGACGCGGCGCCACGCGCGCAATCAATCCTTGCAGCGCGGAGCCCGTGACCAGCACGCGGGTGGTGATGAAGGCGAGATCGGCGCCGTCGTCATGTTCGAGCGGGCCGGCGGCGGCGAAGACCTGAATCGCGTCGAACTGCACGCCTTCCTCAGCCGGATCAAAGCCATGTTCGGCGGCAATGCCGGTGATGGCGCGCAACAGCACCGTGGTGGTGACCGGCAATTCGGCCAATGCCGAGGGCAGCCCGCCAAAGCCGCCCGCCGCGCCCATCGCGGTGGTCACCGCGGTGTTGAGCCAGCCGGGCTGATCCGGCAGCGCGCGACGCGAGCCCTGGGCGGCCTTGAGCGCCACGCGCAGGGCCTTTTCGGTTTGACCCGAAAGCCCGCTGCGCACGCCCTCGGGCAGTTTCTCGAGCAGGTTTTCGGTTTGCCCGCCGATCAGGTTCAACAGCTGGATGCCGACCCCCGAGGCGCTGCGATAGCGCCTGGCGAGGGCATCGAGCTCGGCCTCGACATCGAGCGTGGCGGGGGGGCTGTCCAGTATCTCCATGTGCACTAGATTGGCTGGAATCGGGAAAATTTCAAGCGTCGCGGATGACTTTGCCGCGCAGACCATCCCAGGCGCCGGGGGTGAGCGCGATGCCGAGAACCCGATCGGGGTTGGTCGGTGGCGGCATTTCGATGCCATCGAGCCGGGAAAAGCCGAAGCGGCCATAGTAGGGCGCATCGCCGACCAGCATCACCCTGGCCCAGCCGCGCGCACGCGCCAGATCGAGGCTTTCGCGGATCAGCAAGCGGCCCAGCCCTTCGCCCTGATGGGTGGGATGCACGGCGATCGGGCCGAGCAGCAGGGCACGCACGCATTCGCCCGGGCCGGTTTCGATCCGCACCGGCCAGTAGCGGATCGCGCCGCCGGCGGTGCCATCGACATCGCGCGCCACCAGCGACAGCTCGCGCAGCGGCGCCACCCCGTCGCGCAGCCGGTACGAGGAGAGCGCATTGCGGCCCGGCGCGAAACAGAGATCGAAGAGCGCCTCGACCTCCCACCAATCCGCGTCGCTTTCGGGGGTGAACGTGAACACCGGCCCTGCCCTTTTATGTTTTGTGGCTGGTCTCGCCCCTAGCACGGGCCTAAAACCGGGGCAAACCGAGAAAAGGAAGCGCGCAAGATGTTTTACCGCCCCGAGGATGGCCACGGCCTGCCGCACAATCCGTTCAACGCGCTGATCGTGCCGCGCCCGATCGGCTGGATCTCGAGCCGGGGCAAGGGCGGGATCGACAACCTGGCGCCCTATTCCTTCTTCAACGGCACCGCCTATGTGCCGCCGCAGGTGATGTTCGCCTCGACCGGGACCAAGCCCGACCGCGACGGCAGCAAGGACAGCATGGCCAATATCCGCGACACCGGCGTGTTCTGTGTCAACATGGTGGCCCAGGCGATGACCGATGCGATGAACGCCAGTTCGGCCACCCTGCCCGCCGATGTCTCGGAGTTCGACCGCGCCGGGCTGACGCGTGCGGCCTGCGAGACCATCGACTGCGCTCGCGTGGCTGGAGCGCCGGCGGCGCTGGAATGCCGGATGAGCCAGATCGTGCAGCTCGAGGGCGAGGCGAATTTCGTCTGTTTCGGCACGGTGACGGGCATCCATCTGAGCGATGATTTCCTGGTCGACGGCATCTTCGACATCACCCGATTCCGGCCCCTGGCGCGGCTCGGATACCGCGACTATGCGGTGATCCGTGAGAGCTTCACACTGGCCCGGCCGGACGACTGAGCCCGCACGATCCGTTAAAACTCGAAGTTTCACCCGTTATTAGGGTTTTGGCCGCAAACATGGCCGCAGGCGAAGCGACGAATTTGGCAACGGAGAGCGGCATGGCAGGCGCAGGCAAGGAGAAATGGGCGAATGTTCCGGCCGGGCAGGAAGACCCACTGAACTATGCCGTGCAATCACGCAATCGCTCGGTGCTGGAGATGGTAAGGGACGCCGTGCGCCACAAGCAGGTGCTGCTGGCCTATCAGCCGATCGTGCAGGCGCAGCGGCCCGATCGCGTGGCGTTCTACGAGGGGCTGTTGAGGGTGCAGGACGAGACCGGGCGGATCATCCCGGCGCGCGATTTCATCGCCCAGATCGAAGAGACCGAAACCGGGCGAATCATGGATTGCCTGGCGCTGGAAATGGGGCTCCATGCGCTGGCTCGGGAACCGGGGCTGCGGCTGTCGATCAACATGTCGGCCCGCTCGATCGGCTATGAGCGCTGGATGCGCACGCTCAAACGCGGGCTGCAACGAGACGCCACCGCGGGAGAGCGGCTGATTCTCGAAATCACCGAGAGCTCGGCCATGCTGGTGCCCGAACTGGTGACGAATTTCATGTCGGCGCTGCAAGCCAAGGGGATCAGCTTCGGGCTCGATGATTTCGGCGCCGGCTTCACCTCGTTCCGTTATCTCAGGGATTTCATGTTCGATATCCTGAAGATCGACGGCCAATTCATCCGCGGCATCCATGCCGACCCGGACAATCAGGTGCTGACCCGGGCGCTGGTCAGTATTGCCCAGCAATTCGACATGTTTACCGTGGCCGAGTTTGTCGAGAACGCCGCCGACGCGGCCTGGCTCGCCAAGATCGGGGTGGATTGTCTGCAAGGCTATTACTTTGGCGCGCCGACGATATATCCGGCCTGGCGCGAACATCGGCGCGCCAGCGCCTGACAGCGCCGGACCGGGCCGCCTTCCCTTACGTGACGCAGCAGTTGCCGCAGCGCGGCAAATCCGCTATGCAAACCCGGAACCGGGCCGGGGGCGGCCTGTGCCGGCCTGTGCCGGGCAATTGCATGGCAACGTGACGCCCCAGCCCAAGAGGGAAGAGGATCTCATTCATGACCAATGTCGTTATCGCCTCCGCCGCACGCACCGCCGTGGGCTCGTTTTCCGGCGCCTTTGCCAACACCCCGGCGCATGATCTGGGCGCTGCCGTTCTGCAAGAGCTGGTGGCCCGCGCCGGGATCGAAAAGGGCGAAGTCTCCGAGACCATTCTCGGCCAGGTGCTGACCGCCGGCCAGGGCCAGAACCCGGCGCGCCAGGCGCATATCAATGCCGGCCTGCCGGTCGAAAACTCGGCCTGGGGCATCAACCAGGTCTGTGGGTCCGGCCTGCGCGCCGTGGCGCTGGGCGCGCAGCACATCATGCTGGGCGATGCCGATATCGTGGCCGCCGGCGGCCAGGAGAACATGAGCCTTTCCCCGCATGTGGCGCATCTGCGCGCAGGCACCAAGATGGGCGATGTGTCCTACATCGATTCGATGATCCGCGATGGGCTGTGGGACGCGTTCAACGGCTATCACATGGGCCAGACCGCCGAAAACGTCGCCGAGAAATGGCAGATCAGCCGCGACCAGCAGGACGAATTCGCCGTCGCCAGCCAGAACAAGGCCGA
>CBDUGF010000093.1:0-15296 GCA_965366835.1 uncultured Rhodobacterales bacterium | reverse complement strand
ACGCCGCCGCCAAGGCCGAGACCGAAGCCACCCTCGCCTGGGTGCTCGACCAGGCGCTGATCCTGCTGCATCCGATCATGCCCTTCATCACCGAAGAACTCTGGAGCCAGATCGAGCGCCCGAAAATGCTGGTCCATGCCGAGTGGCCAACTTACGGCGACAAATTGATCGACGCAGAGGCGGATCGCGAAATGAACTGGGTGATCTCTCTAATCGACGGTATCCGTTCAGCTCGCGCACAGGTTCATGTGCCTGCTGGCGTTTGGGCAGAGTTGCTTTACGACATAGGCGAAGAAGACGCGAAAACGCAGATTGAACTACTAGAGTTCATGAACCGGAACCGTGAGTTGATTCAAAGGCTAGCTCGCGTTCAGTATCGCGCAGACATCATTGACGAGAAAAAGAAAAAGGGCGCATTGACCATACCTGTCGAAGGAGGGGAATTCTTAATCCCTGTTGCCGACATCATCGACATCGACGCGGAAAAGGCCCGGCTGGAGAAAACGCTTCAAAAGCTGGCCAAGGAGATCGGCGGCCTCAAGGGGCGGCTGAACAACCCCAAATTCGCCGAGAACGCGCCCGAAGAGGTGGTCGCCGAAGCTCGCGAAAATCTGGCCCTGCGCGAAGAGGAAGAGGCGACGCTGAGATCCGCTCTCGCCCGTCTGCAGGAGGTTGGCTAGGCGCCACGTTTTGCGACGCGCAAAACGGTCCGAAATCCGACACGGATTTCTGCGCCTGATCCCACCTCCAGGGATACGACCAAAGCCAGCGTCCTTCACCGCGCTCTTCCGGCGCGCCTTTTTCCGCGTCGGAAAAAGCCCCGAATTCCGCGTCGGAATTCGGCTGCCCTGCACTCACACCGCGCGCTGCCTTAACCCAATTTTCCGTTAACCCCAGGGCAAATCCCCCGGCAGCCGGATGTCAGCCGAATGTCAGCCGGGAGTCACCCCCCCCATATTGGGCGCCCCAAACCCCGTTAACCCAACCGCCCGCCGCGTTGACATCTGAACCTTCCAATCCCGGCGTAGGGTGGGGTGCCACCCCACCAACCAGCCCCGCAATCTCACCCGAAATCAGCCGCCCGCTTGCCCATGTTGGCGGCGATCACCTCCATCTGGTGCGGCTTGCCGATCAGGTCGGTCTGTTCCCGGCTTTCCGCCATCAGAACCGCATCCTCGCCCGCCCCGCTCTCGGCCACGCCGATCAGCCGCTTGGCCGCGCGCACCGCACTCGGGCTTTTCCCCGCAATCGTGCTTGCCAGTGCCCGCGCCGCCGCCAGCGGATCATCGCTCAGCTCGGTCACAAAGCCCCAGTCCACGCCCTGCGCCGCGCTCACCGGCTCGGCGGTATAGGTCATCCGCCGGATCACGTCCGAGCGCATCAGTTCCGGCATCAACACCATGCCGCCCATATCCGGCACCAGTCCCCATTTCATCTCCATCACCGACATCTCGGTTTCGGGATGGGCAATGCGGATATCCGCCCCCAGCGCCAGCTGGAACCCGGCGCCATAGGCCACGCCATGAAGGCTGGCGATCACCGGCACGGGCACCCGCCGCCAGACCAGTGCAACCTCCTGATAGAGATTGGTATTCCTGCCCTTGAGCCGGGGCATCACGGCGCCTTCCGGATCCTTTGCCGCCAGCATCGCAAAGCTCGCCACATCGAGCCCGGCGCAAAATGCCCGCCCCTCGCCCGACAGCACCACCGCGCGCACATCGTCGTTGTCGCAGAGCGCCTCTCCGGCCGCCACGATCGCTTCGGCCATGGCCGTGTCGACCCCGTTCATCTTGTCGCCCCGGGTCAGGGTGACATGGGCGACGTGGTCTCTGATTTCGGTGCTGACGCGGGCCATGGGCTATCTCCTTGTGGCTTTGCCCCAGACTGCCCTTTGCGCCGCTTGCGCGAAAGCCCTGACCCTACGGCACAAGCCGCTCCACCGCCCGCATCGCCCCCGCCGCCTTGTCATAAACCAGCGTCAGGATCCGCCGCCCGCCGCCGGTCCTCGCGGCGATCTGCGGCAGGCTGCGCACCGTTCGCGCGGCCAATGACGCGGCGAGGAATCCGCGCCGTGAAAGCTTCGCCATGGACATCCCCCAAGCTGAACCCGACTCTCAACCTGACACCCGAATCACCGCGTTCAAACCCTTGCCCGACCGGCCCCGAAAAGGTTAACTCGCCGCCATGACCCAGGAATTCGCCCCCGGCCCCCGCCTGACAGCCCTCGCAACCTCCCTCCCGGCCTCCGTCCCCTTCGTCGGACCAGAAACCCAGGAGCGCCTGCAAGGCTTTGATTTCAAAGCGCGTTTGGGCGCCAACGAGAACGTGTTCGGCCCTTCTCCGAAGGCAATCGAAGCGCTGCAAAAGGCCGCTGCCGACATCTGGATGTATGGCGATCCCGAAAGCCACGATCTGCGCGCCGCCCTGGCCGCTCACCACAATGTGAGGCCTGAAAATATCGTTGTGGGCGAAGGCATTGACGGCCTCCTGGGCTATCTCGCGCGGCTCACCGTCGGCCCTGGCGACAGCGTGGTCACATCCGACGGCGCCTATCCCACCTTCAACTATCACGTCGCCGGATACGGCGGAAACCTGGTGAAAATCCCTTACGAGAACGACCGCGAAAACCTCCCCGGCCTGATCGCCAAAGCCCGGGAAACAAACGCGAAACTGATCTATTTCGCCAATCCCGATAATCCCATGGCCAGCTGGCTCACCGGCGCCGAGATCGAATCCGCCCTGACTGATCTGCCCAACGGCACCCTGCTGATCCTCGATGAAGCCTATGTCGAATTCGCCCCCGAAAATGCCGTGCCGAAACTCGCAATCGACGATCCTCGCGTGATCCGGATGCGCACGTTTTCAAAGGCTTATGGCATGGCCGGCGCGCGCGTGGGCTATGCCATGGGCGCGGGCGGAACGATCACCGCCTTCAACAAGATCCGCAACCATTTCGGCATGAACCGCGCCGCCCAGTCCGCCGCCCTCGCCGCTCTCGCCGATCGGGCCTGGCTCGCTCAAACTCTTGAAAACGTGGTGCAATCGCGCGCGACCATCGCCCGTATCGCCGCCGAGAATGGCCTCACCGCCCTGCCCTCGGCGACCAATTTCGTCGCCATCGACTGCGGCGCCGATGCAACTTTCGCCAAGGCCCTGCTGGATCAGCTCGTCGCCCGCGGCATCTTCGTACGAATGCCCTTCGCCGCACCCGGCAATCGCTGCATTCGGCTGTCCTGCGGGCGCCCGCAAGACCTTGCCCTGTTTGAAGAAACCCTGCCCGACGCGCTCGCCGCCGCGCGCGATTGAGCCGTCACACGCAACGTTTACCACTTGTTCGCATTTAGTTTGCTATTCTGGGCATCGAGAGGAGCCCAGGATGCATGATCATTCCCCGCGCGTCGCGCCAGACTATACCAACGCCGCCCTGATCATGGGCTTCGTCAATCTGCTCTGGTCACTGCTGCTGATCTGGGCCAATTTCGGCCTGCCTGCGGTGCTGGCCGTGGCGGTGTTTCTCAACTACCTGATCACCCGCCTCGCCCATCATCGCGCCCGCACCCAGTAAAACGCCGCCCTGCCGCTTTTTCTTGGCAAAAATACTCAAATCCCGAAGCCGCCCACCGGCGCCGCGCCCCGAAATCACACGCCGCACCAGGCCTTGAGAGCCTGCGCGCCCTTGGCTCAGACCTTCGCCTATTCCCGCGCCGCGGCCGACAGCCCGCCTTGCCCATGCGGAATATCCAGCGCTACGAAAGCCGTTTCGATACCGCCCAGAAGCCCCATGATCATCTGGGTATTCACATGCCCCATATGGCCGAGCCGGAAGAATCCGCCGCCCGATGGATCGCCCTCTTCCGACATGCCAAGGCCAATGCCCAGCGTCAGCCCGGCATTCTGCTCGACCCAACGCCGCAACCGCGGCCCGTGCGGCAGGCCGATGCGCAAGGCCGTCACCGCCCGCGAGCGATGCGCGCGCTCGGTGACGTTGAGCGATAGCGGCCCGTCCTGGCTCCAGGTCTCGCATGCTGCCCAGATCGCCCTTGCCAGCCGCTCGTGGCGCGCCCAGATCGCCTCGATCCCCTCGGCACGGATCATGTCGAGCGCCGCGCGCAGGCCGAAAAGATGATGCGTCGGCGCCGTCCCCCCGAAATACTGGTAATACATTTCCGGGTCGAGCCGCGGCGCCCAGTCCCAATAGCGGCTCACCCGCGGCATCGCCTTCCGCACCGCCTCGGCCTTCGGGCTCACAAAGACAAAGCCCAGACCCGGCGGCACCATCAGCCCCTTCTGGCTCGCCGTGACCGCCACATCGACCCCCCAGGCATCCATCTCGAACCGGTCACAGCCCATCGAGGCAATGCAATCGGCCATCAGCAACGCGTCATGTCCGGCGTCGTCGATGGCGCGGCGCAAGCTGGCGATATCGTTCAGGATGCCGGTCGAAGTATCTACATGGGTGGCCAGAACCGCCTTGATCCGCCCGCCCTTGTCGGCCTTCAGCGCCTTTGCAACAGCGTCGGGATCAAGCGGTTTGCCACGTCCGAATTCCAGCAGTTCCGCCTCGGCGCCCAATCCCTCGGCCATCTCCGCCCAGCCATGGCCAAACCGCCCCGTCGCCGGCACCAGAACCCGCTCGCCCGGGCTCAGCACATTGGCCAGCGCGGCCTCCCAGGCGCCATGCCCGTTGGCGATATAGATCGCCACCTTGCCGCTGGTGCGCGCGACATAGCGCAGATCGGGCAATAGCGATTCCGTCATCTCCACCAGCTCACCGGCATAGATGTTGGGAGCCGCACGATGCATCGCGCGCAGCACCTCATCGGGCATCACCGATGGCCCCGGAATGGCAAGATACGAACGACCCCCAGAACCCGACATGCGCGATTCTCCCTCATTGATTCAATCGCGACCCTATCGGCGCCGCGCCCGGCGTCAATCCCGCGCCGCCTCCGCGCGCTTGCCCTCCGCCCTCTCCTTCTCTACATGGGAAAGGCCCGCAGGCTCCGTCCGCCTGCCTGATGCGATGAGCCCGGAATTGCGCATGACGTCGATCACCCGATTGAAGGAATGGGAACGCACCCTGCGCCCGCAACAGCTCTCCTCCTTCGCCAGCCCGCAAGACCGCGCCCTGGCCCGCCGCTATGAGATGTGGCTCGATCATGGATTCCTGCGCCGGGTCTGGCACAATTTCTTTCAGGTCGCACCGGGCGTCTTCCGCTCCAATCAGCCCGACGCCAGGCGGCTCGCGCGCTGGAAGGCACAAGGCATCGACACGGTGCTCTGCCTGCGCGGCGGGCTCAGCCCGGCGCCGCTGATCCTCGAACGCGAAGCTTGCAGCGCGCTCGGACTTCGCCTCGTGCAGCATTCCCTCACCGCCCGCGAAGCCCCGTCGCGTGAAGCCGTGCTCGGCCTGATCGAGCTGTTTCGCACCCTGCCGCGCCCCTTCGTGATGCATTGCAAATCCGGCGCCGACCGGGCCAGCTTCGCCGCCGCCGTCTACCTTCTGACGCAGGAGAATGCGCCGGTCGCCGAGGCGCGCAAGATGCTCTCGCCCCGCTTCATCCATCTGAAATGGACCCGTACCGGCATTCTCGATCATATTCTCGACGCCTATGAGGCCCGCGACAGCGCCGAGCCGATTGCGTTCGAGGACTGGGTCGCGCAGGACTATGACGCCGTCGCGCTGCAAGCCGGGTTTGACGCCAAAAGAGGCCGGGGATGAACGCGCCAGCCAAAGCGCCCGACAGCCAAAACGCCGGCAGCCGCACGTTGATGCTCTGGCTCTGGCGCGGCTATCTCAGGCGTCACACCCCGGTGCTCGGCCTCGCGATCCTGCTGATGGCGCTCGAGGGCGGCATGCAGGGCGCACTGGCGCTGATGATGCGTCCGATGTTCGATCAGGTCTTTCTCGCCGGGGATCGCAGCGCGCTGGTCTGGGTCGGCTTCGCCGTGCTGGCGATCTTCGTGATCCGCGCCATCGCCGCGGTCGGACAGAAAACCGCGATGGCCTATGTTTCCCAGAACACTGCCGCCGACATGCGCGCCTCCCTGCTCGACCGGATGATGGTGCAGGATGGCAGCTTTCATCAGACCCACCCGCCCGGTTTCCTGATCCAGCGGGTGCAGGGCGACGTGACCCAGATCAATCAGGTCTGGCCCAACATCCTCACCGGCGTGGCGCGCGACGTGATCTCGCTGGTGATCCTGATCGGCGTGGCGATCTCGGTCGATTGGCGCTGGACGCTGGTGGCGCTGGTCGGCGCGCCGCTGCTGGTCGCGCCCAGCCTGATCGTGCAGCGCTTCGTGCGCGCCCGCGCCCGCGAGGCCCGCGATCTCGGCGCCCGCCTGGCCACGAGGCTGGACGAGGTGTTCCACGGCATCATCCCGGTCAAGCTCAACCGGCTCGAGCGCTATCAATCCAGACGCTACCGCGCGCTCACCGATGATCTGGTGCGCGCCGAGGTGCGCACCACCGCCGGCATGGCCTCGATCCCCGGCCTTGTCGATGTGATGGCCGGGGTCGGCTTTCTCGGCGTGCTCTGGTTCGGCGGCGGCGAGATCATCTCGGGCGAAAAGACCGTGGGCCAGTTCATGTCGTTCTTCACGGCCATCGGCTTCGCGTTCGAGCCGCTGCGCCGGATGGGCGCCATGGCCGGGTTGTGGCAGATCGCGGCCTCGGGGCTCGAGCGGGTCAAGACGCTGATGGACAGCGAACCGACGCTGCTTTCACCCGCCGAGCCCGTGGCTCCGCCCAAAGGCATTCCCGGAGTGGCGCTCAGGGATGTCACCCTGTCCTATGGTGAGACCAAGGTTCTCAACGCCACCACGCTGATCGCCGAGCCGGGCAAGACCACCGCCCTGGTCGGCCCGTCCGGCGCCGGCAAATCGACCATCTTCAACCTGCTCACCCGGCTGGTCGATCCGCAATCCGGCGCGGTCGAGATCGGCGGCGTGGCGACCGGCGCGATGGCGCTCGAAAGCTTGCGCGACCTGTTTTCAGTGGTCAGCCAGGACGCGGCGCTGTTCGACGAATCCTTGCGCGAAAACATCCTGCTGGGCCGCATCGATGTCAGCGACGAAACCCTGCAAACCGCGCTCAAGGCCGCCCATGTCACCGATTTCCTGCCCAAGCTCGAACACGGGCTCGACAGCCCGGTCGGGCCGCGCGGCTCCAACCTCTCGGGCGGCCAGCGTCAACGCGTCGCCATCGCCCGCGCGCTGCTGCGCAACACGCCGATCCTGCTGCTCGACGAGGCCACATCGGCGCTCGATGCCGAATCCGAAGCGGTGGTGCAACAGGCGCTCGACCTGCTTTCGCGCGGGCGCACCACGCTGGTCATCGCGCATCGCCTTTCGACAGTGCGCGGCGCCGACAAGATCATCGTGATGGACCGCGGCGAGGTCGTCGATGAAGGCACGCATGACGAGTTGCTGGCGCGCGGCGGGCTCTATGCGCGCCTGCACACGCTGCAATTCCGCACCGATGGCCCTACCGCCGATAGCGTCGCGCTAGCCGCTCAGGGGAATCGCCTGCGAAAAACCGGATCTGGAGCGTCAGGTTCCGCGCGCCGCGGCGAAGCCAGCCTTCTCGCGCGTATCGTCGGGCGCTGGTTCGGGCAATAGCCGGCAGCCGCCTGAGCCGCTTGCGCCCCAGCGCGCGGGCCATCGCCACATCCTCCATCAGCGCGATATCGACAAACCCGCCCACCGCGTCATAAAGGCTGCGCGAAATCAGTAGCCCCTGATCGCCGAATGGCAGGCCCAGCAGCCGCGCCCGCAGATTGGCCCATCCCGCCACGATCCGCGCCGCCGCGCCGGGCGCATCAAAGCGCAGGCCAAACCACCCGGCCCGCTCCGGCGCCTCGCGCAGATGCGCCCGCACCGCCGCGCTCCATCCCGGCGCCAGCCGCGTATCGGCATGCAGGAACAACAGCCAATCGCCCTCTGCCGCCTCGGCGCCGCGCCTGAGCTGCCCGCCGCGCGACGCCGCCGCCTCGACCAGCGCGGCCCCGGCCGCGTCGGCAATCGCCAGCGTCGCATCGTCCGAGCCGCCATCCGCGATCACCAGTTCGCGGATCACCCCGGCCTCCAGACCCTCCATCAAAGAGGCCAGACAGCCCGGCAGGCTCTCGCCCGCGTTCAGCGTCGGAATCACGATGGAAACGGCAGCGCGCATCTTGCCCCTGTTGTCCGGTTTGCGAGCCTCTATATTACAATGGCGAGCAAGACGGGAGAAGCTAATGACACGCGCGATCTATCGCATCACCGGGGCCGACAGGGAGCATTTCCTGCAAGGGCTGGTCACCAATGACGTGTCGCGGCTCAAGGAGGGTCTGGTCTATGCCGCGCTGCTGACGCCACAAGGCAAATACCTCGCCGATTTCTTCATGGTTCCCGCGCCGGATGCGATCCTGATCGACATCGACGCCTCCATCGCCGCGCCGACGATCCAGCGGCTCTCGATGTACAAGCTGCGCGCCGATGTCGCCATCGCCGAAACCGGTCTGCACCTGCATCGCGGAATCGGCCCGGCGCCCGAAGATGGCTTTGCCGATCCCCGCCATCCCGCGCTCGGCTGGCGCGCCTATCGCGAAGCGGCGCCGGAAACGACCGATGAACAGCCCGACTGGGACGCGCTGCGCGTCGCCCATCTGATCCCCGAAACCGGGATCGAGCTCACCCCCGACAGCTTCATCCTTGAAGCCGGGTTCGAGCGCCTTCATGGCGTCGATTTCCGCAAGGGCTGCTATGTCGGCCAGGAGGTTACCGCGCGGATGAAGCACAAGACCGAACTGCGCAAGGGCCTGGGCCTGATCCGCCTCGCCGCCCCGGTCGCCTCCGGCACCACACTGACCGCAGATGGCAAACCGGCCGGTACCGTGCATACCGTGGCAGGCGATCGCGCCATTGCCTATCTGCGCTTCGATCGTGCGGCCGGGGGTCTCATGGCAGGCGACAGCTCTGCCGAATGGCTGCATGAACCCACGACATGAAAACGGGGCCGGATTGCCCCGACCCCGCCCTTCGTGGCGCACGCGAACCGATTGTTACCGTTTATTTTTCTCCCACGAATACCGAAACACCGCTCCGAGGACTGACCGGCAAACCATCACACTCACAAAGTCCCCAAAAAACATGCCCGCCAGCGGAGCAGCCACCGGATGAGATGACTATGGCGCGCGCCTGAAACGCAGGTCAGGGGAAAAACCAGCGCCCCTTCCCACTATTCAGGTCTATCCCGGGCCAAGAAAAAAAGCCCCGCACTGGCGGAGCTTTGAAAGCGGGTTGATTGCCTGGCCTTGCGGCGCTCAGGCCCGTTCGGAGTATTCCATGGTCTCGGTATTGACCACGATGTCCTCGTCCTGGCCCACGAACGGCGGCACCATCACCTTGATTCCGTTGTCCAGGATCGCCGGCTTGAAGCTGTTTGCCGCGGTCTGGCCCTTCACCACCGGTTCGGTCTCGACCACCTTGCAGATCACCTTCTGCGGCAGCGTGGCGTTCAGCGCCTCGGCGTCGTGAAATTCCACCAGAATGGTCATGCCGTCCTGAAGAAACGGGCGCCGCTCGCCCAGGATCTCGGCGGGCAATTCGATCTGCTCGTAGGTCTCGGCATCCATGAACACCAGCATGCCGTCGTTTTCATAGAGGAACTGCTGATCCTTCTGCTCCAGCCGCACCTGCTCGACTTTGTCGGCGCTTCTAAACCTTTCGTTAAGCTTTGATCCGTTACGAAGGTTCCTGAGTTCGACCTGGGCAAAGGCACCGCCTTTTCCGGGTTTCACATGATCCACCTTCACGGCGGCCCAGAGCCCGCCATTATGCTCCAGAACGTTCCCGGGGCGAATCTCGTTTCCGTTGATTTTCGGCATTGTGGCAAAACCTTGGCAAAAGCTTGATCTAAGTTTGGCGGCACCTATATATGGCGTTCGCTGGGAGGGCAAGAAGACGAAATCTCGTGCTGCACCTGCAGCAGATATGCAAAAATTGCATGGATGCTATGCAAATACAGGCTACCAGAATCACCTGAAAGCCGTCATAAGGGTCTCCACGCCGGAATTACAAGAGCAATAAAAAAAGGACGAAACATGAAAGATTTCGTTGATGGCACGGCCTTCAATAACGAGCAAGGCAATCGTGCACGCAAACTCTTCGCAGCTGTCGTACTGGCTGCGCTCGACGATGCTATCGCCGATGACAAGAAATATGGAAATGGGCCCGAGCAAATCGCCCGCTGGGCGCGCTCTCGCGATGGCCGGGAAGTGCTCAGCTGTGCCGGAATCGACCCCAACGAGCGGGTTGTGACCGGTCTGATGGATTTTGTCGGCAAGGGTGTGCGTACCTCTGTCGCGCTTTCGCGCGAAGAAAGCGAACGCCGCAACGCTGCCGCACAACAGGCCGAAGCCGCCTGAAACCAAAGACTCCAGACGATCAGTGAAGAACCGGCTCCCGCTCTCTCGGGGGCCGGTTTTTTCTGGCGCTCCGCAATGTCGCGGAATGCGCATCCAGACACCCTGTCTCAGCGACGCAAGCGCACATGTCGCAAGATACCCGATCGCTTGCCCTGAATTTTCGCAGAAAATTCGCGCCGCCGCGTCGTCAGCAGTCTCGGAAAATCAGTCCAGTTCGCGTGCCGCCAGCGCCCGGTGAATCTCGCGCCGGACCAGCTTGCGCACATTGCGCGTGATCCTTTCGCCGAGCGAGCCCTGCAGCTCCTGGCGCACGATCTCGGCCACCATGTCGCGCAACGCTTCCTCGTCGATCACCGAGTCGTCGCCGCCAAACAGGTCGGGATCAAGCTCCAGCCCCAGCGACAGCTCCGGATCGGCGGGTTCCGGCGCCGTTTCCACCTCTGCTGCCGCGCCAGACTGTGGCGCATCCTCAGGCTCAGCCGATTCGGGCGCCGCCATCTCCGGCACCGGCGCCTCGGCCTGCGCGGCGGTCTCGGCATCCGTATCGGCAAAATCGGCAAACTCCGACAGATCCATCGCCGGCTCGGCATCGTGCTCGCTGATCAGCTCGGCGTCTTCCACATCGTCATCATCTTCCCACCGCGACACCACGGTATCGCTGTCTTCCCAGTTCAGCGATTCCACCGGCGCTCCGGCGTTGTCATCATCGCTGCTGCCGTCGGGTTCCCAATCATCCTCGCGCTGGGCCACAGCCGCTTCCAGCCCGGCGATCCGATCTTCCAGCGTCGACATTTCGGGCGAACGGGCGGCGTCGTCGGAATGGATGAACGACAGACGGCTCATGTCGTCCGCCGCCTCATCGTCTCGCTCCATTGCTTCGTGAACCACGTCTTCGATGGCGTTTTCGCTCGCGGTCGCTTCTGCGGGATCGTCGACCAGCGTGTGCAACTCGTCTGCCGCGTCGTCCTTGCCGTCCGATTCCTCGGGCGACGCATCGGCTTCAACCCCCGGTTCTTCTTCCACGCGCAGCGCCGGTGTCAGCACCAGCATCATGGCTTCTTTCGCTTCGACGTCGGGCGTCGCGGCCCTGGCGTCGGCTTGCGCCGTTTCGCTCCGGTGTTCGTCCAGGCGTTCGTCCCTGAGCCCCTTGCGGCGTTCGTTCACGCCTTCAGCCTGGCGTTCAGCCGCTTCGGGCGTCCGCTCGGCACGCGCGTTTTCCGACACAAGTCGCCGGATAGAGGACAGCACATCCTCGATTTCCACATTGGTCACGGGGTCATTCATCTGATTTTACCACTACTCGCCTCGCCTCGATTGTAACCCGGTGGCGAGATTCCCACAACAGATAGGGCGATTTTTACTCTTTACCCAGCTTGCGCAGCACCTTGTCGAGCTTTTGGCCCTGCTTGCTGTATAGCGGCGGCGCGGTCTTGACCATGTTGTAATAGGCCGCCGGATCATATTGCGGAACTCTCAGCTTCAGGCGCTCCGCGGTCAGCCAACCCATTGAGGCCAACAGCCGATAGGCCGCGGCATGTTGATCGATCGTGGCCGAAACCAGGTTGGCGCGGGCGTCAAGAAGTTCCTGCTCGGCGTCGAGCACATCAAGCGTGGTGCGCGCGCCCAGGGTGGCCTCTTCGCGCACACCCTGGAAGGCCACGCTGCTGGCCCGCACCTGCTGTTCGCTGGCTGCGCTGCTGGCCCGCGCCACTTGAAGCTGGGCCCAGGCATTGCCGACGTTCAAAGCCAGGGAATGACGGGTCTGGTGCAACCCGGCCCGCGCCGCATCGCGCTGCGCCATCGACTTGCGCACCACCGAAGTCAGCCGCCCGCCTTGATAGATCGGTCCGGTTACATCAACCCCGATGGTGCCGCCATTATTGTAGACCTGGCTATTGAAGGTCTGGCTCAGGCCATAAGTACCCTTCAGCTTTACCGTCGGCTTCATCGCGCCTTCCGCCGCAAGTATGCCGATCTCGGCGGCAGTCACGTCATGCTGAACCCTGCGCATGTCGGGATGATGGCGCAGCGCCGTGGCCTTGGCCTCTTCGAGCGATTTGGCAGTGGTCGGAATACGTGGTGGTTGCGCCAGGCGCCCTGGCTTGCGGCCCACGGCGGCGCGGAATTCTTCCACAGCCTGGGCCAGCCCGCCCTGTGCCGCGGCAAGCGAAGCGCGCGCCCCGGCCAGTCGCGCTTCGGCGATCGACACATCGGTGCGGGTCACTTCGCCGACCTCGAACCGGTCGCGCGCGGCGCGCAGTTCGACTGTGATCACCCGTACGTTGTTTTCCCGCAATCCGACGAAGGCATTGTTGCGCAAAACTTCCAGATAGGCGAGAGCCGCCCTCAGCAATACCTGCTGTTCGGCCGAAACCAGCGCCTGGCGTGTCGACAGAACCGCCTCCTTGGCAATATCGATACGCAATTCGCTGGTGCCGAAATCATAAAGCAGCAATTCGGCGGCAATCCCGATCGACGCTGCCGTCGTGCCACTGTCGACAGACATTCCGAGGGTGGTGTTATAGCTGCGCCCAAAAGTCCTGGTTACATCGCCCGACCAGTTGAGGATCGGTTTCAGCGCCGCATAAGCCTGGGCTGCGTCCTCGTCTGCCGCCCGCAGCAAGGCGCGGTTCTGGTCGACCAGACCGTTATGCTCATAAGCCGAGGCCATCGCATCGGCCAGCGTTTCCGCCGCCGCCGTCACCGGAGCCAGCGCCATGACCAGAGTCACACCTGTCGCCGCCATCCAGGCTTTCCATCGCTCAAAACCCATCTGCACCGCTCCTGTCCGCTGGCATTTTTCTGTCTGGCCCCTTGGCCGGGCCCATTCGTCTGGCCCGATACCTGCCCGGAGCCATGCCGGATTACAACGTGAACGCCGCGTGACGTTCAAACCCGGGCAGCACCGGTGCACCCGCGTTGAAAGCAAATCGCCAGTTCATCTTGCCGTCGATCTTGTAACCGATACGCGCCACACCCAGCGCGCCCTCGGCAAACAGCACCCCTATGCGGCCTCCATCCTTGAGCTGGCCCGCCAGACCCTCGGGCAGATGCTCCACCGCGCCTTCGATGCAGATCACATCATAAGGGCCATGCTGCTCCGCACCCTCGGTCAAGGCGCCCTGCTGCACGATCACATTGTCCGCGCCGTGATCGTTGAGGATGCTTTGCGCCTCTTCGATCCACGCTTCATTTTCTTCAACCGCCACAACGGCCTCGGCCATCCGCGCGATCACCGCCGCGGAATAGCCCAGCCCCGAGCCGATATCGAGCACCAGATCGTCGCCCTGAATGTCCAGCGCGTCCAGCATCTTGGCCAGCGTGCGCGGCTCCAGCATGACCCGGCCTCCACCGAGGTCGAGATCTTCGCCGACATAGGCCGCCTCGCGTTTCTCGGCCGGAACGAAAGCTTCGCGTGGAACGCTCAGCATCGCTTCGATGATGGGAAATTTGGTAACGTCCGAAGGGCGGATCTGAGTGTCCACCATCATCGTCCGGCGCGCGGAATAATCTGTCATGATCTTTGGCCTGTCGGGTTAGCAGAATCCTGTGGCCTGTTCTGGCATATATGCCGGCGCGCGGCAATGTCTGGCGACAGACGCTGCCCGCGTAACGACGTCGCATTCGGATTTTGGCATGTTTACGCCGCAGCGATCCCGCTCTTGACGCGCGGGGCGGCAATCGCGTTGCCTTGTCGCAGTACCGCCGCCACTCCAGAGGACCATCCGATGATCCGACTCGCGAACAATCCGGCCCTGAAACGGCTTGCCTGCCTCGCCCTGCTGTCGCTTTCCGCCCCGGTCGCGGCCCAGCAGACCGCCGCCGACACACTCACAGCCCATCCCGTCGAGGCCCCGTCCAACACCCTGCCGGTGGCGCAGAAATTCTGGTGGTCCGACGCCTGGTATGACAACGGCGAGCTCGAGGTGCCGCAGAACCACACCGTGATCCAACGTCAGCTGAGCTACATCAATCCCGAGGATGGCACCGAAGTGCCCGCGATCCTCTTCCGCCCTGAAACGCCCGGCAAATTCCCCGGCGTGCTGTTCCAGCACGGCCGCCGCGGGCTCGATCCACTGGTACAGCGGCTGGCGCGGCGGATGGCGGCGCGCGGCTTCGTCGTGCTGGCGCCCGATGTCTACGCCGCCCGCTTCATCGATCTGTTCCCGCTGGAGCACGACCCAGCCACCGAGGGCGATGTCAATGCCGGGGTCGATTTCCTGCTGGAACTGCCCGATGTGGCCGGGTCGAAAATCTGCCTCTATTCGCACACCCGCGGAGGCTATTATGCGCTGCGCGTCGCCGTCGATCGCGCCCGCCAGAACGATGCGGTGGCCTGTTATGTCTCGTTCTATCCGCATTGGCAGGATCCCAATGCGCCCGAGCCCGAGCAGGTCTATCGTTACCATGGCGATCTCGACCGGCTGGCGGTTCCTACCCTGGTCTTCATCGGCGAATTCGAGCAATACCAGCGCCGCCGCTCGATCGAAACCGCCGTGCTCTACATGAAAAAAGCCGGGCGCGACGTGCGGCTGATCGTCTATCCCGGAGTCGGGCGCGGCTTCGATTTTCGCCCGCCCGATGTGCGCACCTTCGCCGACGATCTCGCGACCCGGGATTCCAACCAGCGCGCCGCCGCCTTCATGCGCCGGCACCTGCAATGAATCGGCGGTTTGGCATCTGGACAAGCCCCCCGATTCCGGCAATAAGACGCCCCTGACACCACGGATGGCGAGTTGGCGGAGTGGTGACGCAGCGGATTGCAAATCCGTGTACACCGGTTCGATTCCGGTACTCGCCTCCAACCTTTTCAATGTCCGTTGTCAGGGTTTTTGGAACCGAAGATGGCCTAGACTGAGAGAGTGTTCGGCTCATCTGGTTGTT
>CBDUGF010000092.1:0-15660 GCA_965366835.1 uncultured Rhodobacterales bacterium | reverse complement strand
CGGCTGCAAACCCGCTTTCTGGGTGAGCCGGAGTCGGTGGAGGTGCTGCAAGGCAAGATCGGCGAGGCGATCGAGGCGGAAGAGGCCGATGAATTGGGGATGGTGACTTACATCCTCGACGATATCGACTGGGAGGACGAGATCCGCATCTTCATGGAAGAGCGCGCCAGCTTCAGCCCCGATGCGCTGACCGGGATGGAGGCCAACCTGCGCTTTCCTGGCCCCGAGACCATGGAGACACGGATATTCGGGCGGCTGACCGCCTGGCAGAACTGGATTTTCCAACGGCCCAACGCCGTGGGGCCCGATGGCGCATTGCAGCGCTATGGCACCGGCGTGAAGGGTGAATACGACATGAAGCGCGTCTGACGGCGCGAAAGGGAGAAAAGAAATGCTCGATCTGATCAATGTGAGTTACGACACCCAAATCCCCAACAATGTGGGGCTGTCCTCGGACAAGCGCGTGCTGAAGGCGCTGGAGAAATGGCACCCTGGCTATATCAACTGGTGGAGCGACCTCATTCCCGACAAGTTCCAGCAATCGCTGGTCTATCTGCGCACCGCGGTGAGCGTGGACCCCAAGGGCTGGGCCAAGTTCGACTATGTGAAGATGCCGGAATACCGCTGGGGCGTTCTGCTGGCGCCTGAGGTGGAAGACCGCCGCATTCCTTGCGGTGAACATGCCGGCGAGCCGGCTTGGCAGGAAGTGCCGGGCGAGTATCGCAACCTGATGAAACGTCTGATCGTGATCCAGGGCGATACCGAACCGGCCAGCGTGGAGCAGCAAAAGAGCCTCGCGATAACGGCGCCGTCGCTCTATGACATGCGCAACCTGTTTCAGGTCAACGTCGAGGAAGGCCGCCATCTCTGGGCGATGGTCTATCTGCTGCACAAGTATTTCGGCCGGGACGGGCGCGAGGAAGCGGATGACCTGCTGCGCCGCCAGTCGGGCAGCGAAGAGGCGCCGCGGATGCTGGGCGCGTTCAACGAGGAAACGCCGGATTGGCTCTCGTTCTTCATGTTCACCTATTTCACCGACCGCGACGGCAAGATGCAGCTCGAGTCGCTGGCGCAATCGGGCTTTGACCCGCTGAGCCGCACCTGCCGCTTCATGCTGACCGAGGAAGCGCATCACATGTTCGTGGGCGAAACCGGGGTGGGCCGCACGATCCAGCGCACCTGCGAGGTGATGAAGGAAAACGGCATCGAAGACCCTTACGAGGTGGAAAAGATCCGCGCTCTGGGTGTGATGGACCTGCCGCTGATCCAGAAGAAGCTGAACCTGCACTATACCTTGTCGCTCGACCTGTTCGGTCAGGAGGTTTCGACCAACGCGGCCAATGCGTTCAACGCCGGGATCAAGGGCCGCTATCAGGAGCACCGGCTGACCGACGATCACAAGCTCACCAACGATACCTACCGGGTGTGGGATATCGTCGATGGCAAGATCGTGCAGCATGATGTTCCGGCGCTGACCGCGATCAACATGCGGCTGCGCGACGATTACACCAAGGATGCGGCGGGTGGTGTGGGCCGCTGGAACAAGATCATCGAGAAGATGGGCGTCCAGTTCGAGCTGAAGCTGCCGCATGAGGCGTTCCACCGCAAGATCGGTGTCTTTGCCGACAAGCTGATCGACCCGGAAGGCAACTTCATCACCGGCGCGGAATATGACAAGGGCATGACCGAATGGCTGCCCAGCCACGCCGATGGCGACTACATCCAGTCGCTGATGAAGCCGGTTTACGAGCCGGGGCAATATGCCGGCTGGATCGCGCCGCCGAAGGTGGGCATCGACAACAAGCCCGGCGACTTCGAATATGTGAAGCTTCACATGGCGTGAATTGACCTGCGCTGGCCGGGGTGCTTTGATGCTCCGGCCAGGCGATTTTCAGATCGAAGGAAGGGCGAGATGGGCATGAATGTTACCAGAAGCCGCGGCGAGACCACACGCTGCGACGCCCTTGCCGGGCGGATCGCGGTGCTGAACGTGCCCTGTGTGGGGTGTCGCGACTGCCGCGGGCTCTGTGCCGAGTTGATCGAGGCGCTGGTGCTGCCCGATGTCATCCTGAGCGACACGCGCGAGGGGCCATGAACAAGCCCGTCAAACAGCACCTGATCGACCCGGAAATCTGCATCCGCTGCTACACCTGCGAGATGACCTGCCCGCTCGAGGCGATCACGCATGACGACAACAATGTGGTGGTCGATGCCGACAAGTGCAATTTCTGCATGGATTGCATTCCGGTCTGTCCGACCGGCTCGATCGACGAATGGCGCGTCGTGAGCACGCCCTATTCGCTGGAGGCGCAGTTTGGCTGGACCGAATTGCCCGAACAGGAAGATCTGGGCGAGGGCGCGGACACCGATATCGAGGCGATCGACGAGGCGATGGCGGCGCTCTTGGCCGAAGCGCATGAGGGCGCGGGCGGCAAGGCGCATGCGCCGAAAACCGCTTCGAAACCCACGGTCAATCTCTACAATATCGGCAAACCGGCGGTCGCCCGGGTGCAGGGCAATTACCGGCTGACGGCGGAAGGGGCCGACAGCGATGTGCGCCACATCATCCTCGATTTCGCCGGTCAGCCGATGCCGGCGCTGGAAGGGCAATCCATCGGGATCATCCCGCCGGGCGAGGACGAGAACGGCAATCCGCATCTGCCGCGGCTCTATTCGGTATCGAGCCCGCGCGACGGCGAGCGGCCCGGATTCAACAACCTGTCGCTGACCGTGAAGCGGGAAGAGGGCGGGGTCTGTTCGAATTATGTCTGCGATCTGAAGAAGGGCGACGAGGTCCGCGTCACCGGGCCGTTCGGGGCCACCTTCCTGATGCCGAATGACCCGGATGCGCGCATCCTGATGATCTGCACCGGCACCGGATCGGCGCCGTTTCGCGCCTTTACCATGCACCGCACCCGCATGGCCGGGGCCGATGGCGGCGACATGGTGCTGTTCTTTGGCGCCCGCACTCCCGACAGCCTGCCCTATTTCGGGCCGCTCGGGAAAGTGCCCGACAGTATCCTGAAAAAGCACATGGTTTTCAGCCGTCTGCCGGATCAGCCGAAGGAATATGTGCAGGACCGGATGATGACGGCCCAGGACGAGATCGCCGAGCTGATCGCCGATCCGAAAACCCACATCTACATCTGCGGTCTGCGCGGCATGGAAGTGGGGGTGGACCAGGCGTTTACCAATATCGCCGAAAGTGCGGGCATCGCATGGAGCGCCACCCGTGATGCGATGCGCAGCGACGGGCGCTATCACGTCGAGACCTACTGAACCTGTCCGCGCGCCACACCCTGGCCTGCGAATTGGTTTGAAACGCCACCAAAATGGGCTAGCTTGTGCGATATAATACATAAGCGACGCATGGCATGAGCGAGATCACCAATTTCAGGGGCAAGGCCACCGTTACCGCCAGCGCCCCGGCGCAGGCGGCGGAACGCGCTGTCGAAACCTTGCTGGCACGGGTTGGCGAGCGGGTGCGCAAGGCGCGCGAGATGAAGGGCCTGCCGCGCCGGGTGGTTTCGGAAACCTCGGGTGTTTCAATGCGCTATCTGGCGCAGCTGGAGGCCGGAGAGGGCAACATCTCGATCGGTTTGCTGCAACGTGTAGCCACGGCCCTGGATATCCGCATCGAATGGCTGCTGGGCGAAGAAGACCCCTGGAACTCGGAAACGCTGCGCTTTGCCGAGGTTTTCCGGGCCTCGACCGAAGAGGTCAAGCGGCAGGTGCGCGAGGCCCTGACGCCGATCCCGCCGGAAAACCTGCGGGCCAGCCGGATCTGCCTTGTCGGCTTGCGCGGCGCCGGGAAATCCTCGCTGGGCGCGCTGGTGGGGGCCGATCTCGGCCTGCCGTTTCTGGAACTCAACAGCGAGATCGAAGACCATTCCGGCATGCCGGTGACGGAGCTGATGGCGCTTTATGGACAGGAAGGATACCGCACGCTGGAAGCACGCGCGGTGGATCGGATCATCGCCACCCATTCCAGTGTCATCCTTGCCGTGGCAGGCGGGATCGTGGCCGAGCCGGCGACCTACAACACCGTGCGCAGCCACTTTCACACGATCTGGATCAAGGCGAGCCCCGAGGACCACATGACGCGGGTGCGCTCGCAGGGCGATATGCGGCCGATGGCGGGCAATCCGGAAGCGATGGAGCAATTGCGCGCGATCCTGAAAAGCCGCGAATCCATCTACCGGCAGGCCCACGGCGAGCTTGATACCTCGGGCAGGAGCCTGCGTCAGTCCGGCGACGATCTGATCGCCCTGATCCGTGAGCGGAAGTTCCTCGGCGGATCGTGAGGCGGCGCATGGCATGTCGGGGCAGACGTTCGGCCTCGTCTGCGCTCGGGGATTGGGATGTGGATGAACCTGCTCTCGTTGGGCAATTGGCGGCGCGCTTCGGTGAGTCGCCAGTTCATGTGGCGACACCGGACGGATATCACCCCTATTCTCGTTATGACGGCGGCGGTCCGGTCGGTCAGGTGCGCGGTCTGCTTGAGGAGCGTGCGGCGGATATCGCGCGCCAGAACAGGAATACCGACGTCAAGCACTTCGACGATCCGTTCCAGGCGCAGCATAGCTCCGCCATGAACCCTCCGAATTGTGCTGTCAGCATTCGCTGGAGGGATGTGAGCAAGATGTCGCCTATAGATTGCACGTTCCATCGGCGCACGCCGGCGTGACCACTCCGATAAACCTACCGAATGCGTGTTGCGAATTGCGGCTCTGGCAACGCGGCAGAGCCGGGATTCCATGGCTCTGGCGAATTGATTGAATGGTGGCACTTTGCTTGCAGACGGAAACTGCACACACAGGTTAAAGCGTTTGATAACAGATATTTACATGAATCAAACAGGTTGTGATCAATAGCGGGAACCGCTGCTTTCCAACCCGCAAATGAGATGTCAGGGCGTTTTGAACGACCAGGCGCGCGGCTGGCTTTCCTTCGCGCTCGCGCGCGCGCGTTGCCGTGTCTGCACGCACGTTGGAGGAGAAGTATGGAATACCGGCATGGAGAAAACGGCGGGAGTTTGCTATACTCTAAATTGTTGATCAGAAATTTTTTTAACGGTGAATTCGACCCTGGCCATCAGGCCGATTAAGTTTTCAGTCGTTCTTATGGCCCCAACCCTAATCTTGGAGGTATATGGAATGTCGATCCGATTTCATAAGCTTGCCCTTGCCTTGACATGTTCAGTCGGCATCGGCGGATCTGTGTTTGCGCAGACATCGACCACCACCATCGAAAACGACGCAAGTTCCGTCACCACACTTGATACGCCCGAAGCGCGCATGGCGGTTGAACCGCTTGATTGGGATGTAACGCGGGGTGATGGGCTTCGGACCCGGGCCGCGCAGGAACCAGAGTCTCTGGATCCCGCGGATTTGTCTCCAGGTGCGGAAGCGCCGGGCATGCCAGACCCGAACGCAGATGCAGAAGCGGCCGAGGCCTTTCCCGATGCCTGGAAGGAGTCGGGCGTTCGAGCAGACGACGCGCCCGGCATTCAGGGCACAAAGGACATTTTCACGCAATACAGCGCGTCGCAGTACCGCACCCATTATCCGCGTCGCGCCATCGGCAAGCTTTTCACCAACTCGGGCTCGTGTTCTGCCTCGGTGATCAGCTCGAAAAACGTGATCGTGACGGCGGCGCACTGCTGCTACAACCGCTCGTCCGGTAATTGGATCGGCGGGTTTCAGTTTGCACCGGCCTATGACAGCGGCAATGCGCCTTATGGCTTGTTCAACTGGTCGAGTGCGACAGTCCTGAACCGTTGGATCAACGTGGGCGACCGCAAGTCCGACGTCTGCGTGATCAAACTGCGTAACAACTCCAAGAATCGCCCCGTAACCTTCTATACCGGGTGGTTGGGGCGGTCGTGGAACTATGGCACGACCCAATCGCTGCACGCCGTTGGCTATCCCGGCAATATCGGTGGCGGCAACAAGATGGAGCTTTGCGCGGCCGAGAGTTTCAACCCGTCCTCGGGCTGCGGCGGCGCGTCGGTTCTGAACATGGGCTGCTCGATGACCTATGGTTCGAGCGGCGGCCCGTGGCTGCGCGGCTGGCGCGGTGGCAACTGGGTCAACTCGGTGGTCAGCGGCTATGACAGCACCAGCTGCACCGGGAGCTTCGGCCAGACGTTCAACGGTCCCCGTTTCACGTCTGACAACATCGTCGCACTCTGCAATTCGATCGGTTGCTGAACCGATCGAGAAGGGGGCCGCCGATTTAGGCGGCCCTGCTCACCACCCTGAATGCCCTGAATAAATTTTCAAAAGGAGAAGTTCGATGAGACATCGTATTGCAGTCTCTGTTTCTGCTGCCGTGCTGTCCCTCGCAGGCATGGTTCATGCCCAGGAGGTGACATTCCAATCCCAAACCGAAGCCGAGATCGTTCCCGGCCAGTTCATCGTCAAGACGACGCCGGGCACCGATGTTGCGAAGTTCGGGATACAGTCGCTTTCGGACGGTGCACGCGTCGTCGATGTGTTGCCAGAGGTCGGCATGCTGGTGATCGAAGCCGAAGGCGCCGATTTTGCAGAGCTGACAGCCCAGACGCTCAATTTGCCCGGCATCGCCTATATCGAGCCGGTCTATGTCGTGCGGGTCGATGCGACCCCCAATGATCCGTCCTATGGTTCGCAATGGGGATTCCCCAAGATCAATGCCCCCGCGGCCTGGGATCTGCGGACCGATTCCGGCAATCTGGTGGTTGCGGTGATCGATACGGGCGTCGACTATCGCCACCCTGATCTGGCGGCGAACATGTGGATCAATCCCGGCGAAACCCCGGCAAATGGCATCGACGATGACGGCAACGGCGTGATCGACGATGTGTTCGGAGCCAATTTCGTCGACGCCGCAGTCACCGGCGATCCGATGGATGACAACCGCCACGGCACCCATGTCGCCGGCACGATCGGCGCGGTCACCAACAACGCGCTTGGCGTGTCCGGTGTGAACTGGACGACGCAGATCATGGCCTTGAAATTCCTCTCGGCCTCGGGCGGCGGCACCACGGCCGGGGCGATCCGGGCGATTGATTACGGCATCAAGATGGATGTCGACATCATGAACAACAGCTGGGGCGGCGGCGGATTCAGCCGTGCGCTGGAAGATGCGATCCGTGCGGCCGATGCGGAGGGCATTCTGTTTGTCGCCGCAGCGGGGAACAGCAATTCCAACAATGATGCCAACCCGCATTACCCGTCGAGTTATGACGTGCCCAACGTGTTGGCCGTCCAGGCGACGGATCAGAATGATGCCATGGCCGGGTTCTCGAGCTTCGGGGCTACCAGCGTCGACATGGGCGCACCGGGGGTCGATATCCTGTCGACCATTCCGGGCGCGCAGTATGATTCCTTCAACGGCACTTCGATGGCGACCCCGCATGTCGCGGGGGCTGCGGCGCTGGTCTGGGCTCAGAACCCGACGTTGAGCCATGTCGAGCTGAAGGAGCGGCTGATGAACACGGCCGAGGTCATCCCCGGCCTGTCGGGAACCAGCGTGACCGGGGCGCGGCTCGATCTTGCCAAGGCGATGGGGGATGGTGGCACACCGCCGCCCGAAAAGCCCGAAGTCTGCAAGTCCAAGGCCCACACGCAGATCGCCTATAATGAGTTCATGTGGTCCGATCAGCTTCAGGTGAAGGAGAACAGCAATATCCTGAGCGTGAGCTTTACCCTGCCGGAGCCGATGGTGGTCGATATTTCCACCGACACGTCGGCGCATCGGGTCGAAGGATCGGGCAACACCGTGGTTCGCACCGGTGTCTACAACCAGCCGCAGGAGAACGTGATGTGGACCGGATCGTATCGGCGGATGAACTTTGCCGGCGGCACCGCAGACTATCGCGATGTGTCGAGCGATTTCAGCATTGTCCTGCCCAGGGGAAGCCACACGATCTATTGGAAGATCTGGGTGACGGGGGCCAAGCTGCAGTTCGATTCCGGCACGCTGACGGTGCGGGGCATTCCCTGCGTGATGGGCGGCAAGCTCTCGCTGAGCAGCGCCGCCACCATGTCGGCGGATCGCACCCAGGCGGATCAGGGTGCCGCGCCGCGCAAGGAAGTGCTCGGCTCCGACGCTATGGGGCAAAGCACGACAAGCTCGGACTGAGACAAGTCCCGGCGCCGGCCTGCGCGGATCCGCGCAGGCCGGCGCCAATGACGAAAGCGTTCATTTACCACCCGTTCTGAATCTCGTATCTTCCGTGCAGGAGTTGGACCCGATCACCATGAACCCAATCAGCCCTTTCGTGATTGCACTGATGCTGGCGGCGACCGGCGCGGCGGTTTTTGCAGGTTCAGCCAGATCCGACTGTGCCAGTTCAAAAGCCCGGGAAGCCCAGATGGACAATGCGACAGGGCAGATTCTCATTCGCTTCGAAGACAGCATGACCGAAGCCGAGGCGGCCAGGATCATCGCACGTATCGGCGCGCAGGAGATAGACCGGATGATGGATGGCAAAATCTATCTTGTCGAAATCCCCTATCCTTCTAGTCAGAGCGACATCATCGACGCGCTCTCGTCGACCGAGGGTGTGGTCTATGCCGAACCTAACCAGGCCGTGAGCATTCCCGAACCACCAGAGGGCAGCGACGCTGGCGATGGGCAGAGCGAACTTATCCCGTTGCCGAAGGTAGACTGACCTTCGGGATGCAGATCGCCGCGCCTTCACGAGGCCTATTCGGGAACGCAAGACATATTGCACGACGGTTTGGCGCCGCACTTCCTGCGATGGCCGTCATGGCGGAATGCCTGGCGAGACCTGGATTGCGACCCGGTTTTCGCCGGCTCTGACTCGGCCTGATACGCTCAAGGTCGGGTAGGGAATCCCGCACTCAATTTATACGGGAAATTGTGTTATCCTAGGGTGAGCAGAAGGTTTTGCCGTTTCGGCGAAGCGGTTCCGGGTTTTTGTAGCCAGTGCTTACATCAGCGTTTTTTCAGCACTTAGTTTTTGAATGGAAACGAATATGGCAAATCGGCGTTTCGTATTGGGTGGTCTTGGTGGCTTGATGCTCTCCAGCAGTCTGGGTGGTTGCGGGTGGCTCAGGGAGTGGTTTCAGCCCGATCTGACGGATGCGACGATTGACGTTCACTCCCATTTCTTCAACGGTCGTGACGTCCCCGCGATCGGGTTTCTGCAGCAGACATTTCTGCGTGACCCGCATGGCCCGGTTGATCCCGACATGATCAGCACCGCGTTTCTCAAGCTGCTGAAGACCATTCTGTTGACCAACACACCCACGGCGAAGCAGGAACTTGCCGATGTGACGGGCGGCACATCGGTCACGCCGCCGGATGCAATTGAGAGACGCGACCAGGAAAACGTGGCCACCGCCCTGTCGGAATTTGCCGCCGGTGCAGTGCCCAACATTTCCGGCCTGAGCGTGACACCTTCTGAAGAAAGCCGGCTCCTCGACAGGATCGCCCGGGAGGTGGAACTGGAATCGGTACGGACCGGGCTTCAGACCCCGCGCCAGCAGGCCCGAACGCTGGCCGCCGAGATCTATGCCAAGGGCGCACCCGGCGCCTTGGGCACCGGCACGCAAAAGAAATATCGCCACCTGTCTCCGTTGCTGCAATCGATCCGCTGGGCCGGGCTGTTGACCCGCGCGCGTCTCGACATCCTGGGGGAACTGCAAAGACTGTATGGCGGCAAGACGCAGGTGCGGGTGTTTTCGCCCTCTATCGTCGATTTTGCCTACTGGTTCAAAACGAGCGAACCCGATGTTGAGTCTGTAGCGGATCAGATCGAGGTGGTATCGGCCATCGCACAGCGGTTTCAGGATGCGCTGGTGCTGCCCTTCGCGCCGTTCTGCCCCCTGCGCGCGGCGCTGGAACGAGAGGCGCACCCGGGCCGGGATTCTTTGCGCCATGTGAAACACGCCATCGAAAATCGCGGCTTTGCCGGGATCAAGATTTACCCGCCCATGGGATTCAAGCCCATCGGCAACACTGCCGATGTGTCGAAATGGGCAAAGCGTGCGCCGAAAGGCGGCGGCCCCGCGCTCGACCGTGAGCTTGAGCGGCTCTATGCCTGGTGTGTCGAAAATGACGTGCCGATCAAGGCCCATGCCACCAACTCGATGGGCGCAGGCCCGGGGACAGGTGAGTTTGCCGCGCCCGAGGGTTGGCGGCAGGTCTTGTCGCGCCCCGAATTCAACAAGCTGCGGGTGAACCTCGCCCATTTCGGCAGGTTCAAGGAGACGGCCCCGACAGCCAAGCCCCCCGCGCTGCACGACTGGGAAGACAGTATCGCCGGGATGTTCGGCGATTTCCCGGGACTCTATTGCGATCTCGGCTTCTGGACCGTTGCGACCGACCTTGATGGCGCCGATCGAAAACGGCTGATGACCCGGATGCGCGCACTGATCGCGCGGTATCCATTGGTCGAAGAGCGCATGATGTATGGCTCGGACTGGTCGATGACCGGCCGCATTCCCGGGCATCAGACTTACTCGGCCCAGGTTGTAGGTGCGCTCGAGGAACTGGGCTTTGCCGGCGACCGTTTGCAGGCCGTGATGGGCGGCAATGCCGCCCGATTTCTCGGCCTGTCCGACAAAGGTGCGCAGCACACGCGACTCGCTGCGTTCTATGAGGGGCACCCGATTTTTGAGGAGCTGTTTCCATCCTGACGGCTTGAACGGAGGATTTAGAATGAGACATTTCTTGGTTGCCGCAGTCATCGCGGGCTTGGCGTTTTCCCATGGCGCCGCGCAGGAACTCGACCCCGAAGAAGGCAACAAGGCGCTCGGACAACTCGCCGAGACGGCGCGCGAAACCGCCAGCAGCATGAGCTTCGAGGAATTCCGCGACAGTACCCGCTATGTCGAAGAGACCGGAAAGTATTATGTCAACGGCGATACACCGATCCGCAACGAAAAGCTGCTGCGCGAATTCTGGCAGCGCAACGTCGCCAACGCGCCGCCCATGCCAGAGGGCGAAATCCCCGAATTCGCCATCATCACAGTCGGCGGGCTCGATCAGATCTGGTCGCCGAGCCAGCGTCGCGCGCTGACCTATTGCGTCAGCACCCGCTTCGCAAGCCGCCACGGCGCTGTCGTCGCTGACATGCAGGCGGCAACCGCGTCCTGGGAGGCGGTCGCCGATCTGAAGTTCCACTACATCCAGTCGGAAGATCAGAATTGCGACGCCGCGAACACCCGGGTGTTGTTTGATGTGCGTCCGGTGAATGCGGGCGGGTTGTTTCTCGCCGCGGCCTTCTTCCCCAATGATCCGCGGGCCAAGCGCAGCGTGGTGATCGACCCGTCGTCGTTTGGTCTCGATCCCAACCAGGCCCTGACCCTGCGCGGCATCCTGCGCCACGAGCTTGGCCATGTGCTGGGCGGGCGGCACGAACACACGCGGCCCGAGGCAGGCACCTGCTTTGAAGATCAAAACTGGCGCGGGGTCACCGATTACGATGCGTTTTCGGTGATGCACTACCCGCAATGCAACGGCCTCGGGGATTGGACGCTGCGACTTACCAAAACCGACAAGAACGGCATTGCTTGCGTTTATGGCGCGGCGGCGGGATTCGGGATCGACCCGACGATCTGCAAACCGTCCGCAGGCCTCAACGCGGCGGTGCGCGAAGAGTTTGGACCGTTCGAGTTGACCGGCGATCAGACCGCATCCGTCGGCAGTTTCGAGGTGGCGCCGGGAACCAGCTTCCGGGCGGAGATGACCGGCACCGGGGATCCTGATCTCTACGTGCGCCTCGATGGCCCGGTCACACTGGCCGGGTTCGATTGTCGCCCCTACACCGAAGGCGCGACCGAAACCTGCGCCTTCGAGGTGCCTGCAGGCAAATCGCTTGCCAATGTGATGGTGCATGGATTTGGCGCCGGGACGGCCAATGTGACGATTGTGAGGACAACGCCATGATTTACTTTCAAAAGCATCGCGGGATGATGGAATCCATTGCATTGGCAGCGATCGTCACGCTGGGCGCGACCGGCATCGCCGCCCAGTCTGCCGTTCCCGAGCTTGTGCTCGAATGGCGCTCCAAGAGCGAAAACACCGTCGAGCTGTCGACCGAGCTCGAGACGCTCTACCTCTCGCTTTACAACTCCGGCAATCTGACCTTGCGCAAGGTGAAGATGGACGACAGCCCCTTCGCCGAGCGGGTGCTGCGCGACAACGGGCTGTTCTTCGGGGCGCACTTTCCCCAAAGCCTCGATGCGATGATGTGCGATCTCAACCCGGACCTTTGCCGCCGCAGCCGCTCCGCCGCATCGGACCGTCAGTTGCGCAGTCTGACCAACCATGTCGGCGGCTACACCACCAGCGCGGGGCGGTGGCGCACCAGGCTGGGCGATACGATCGTGGTGCCCGACTATGTTTTTCATTCAATCACCACGCTGACCCGCCAGCAGGTGCCGGGCGATTGGCAGATCGGGGATTTCACGATCAGCCCGGGCATGGATTGCTCTGCCTTCAAGGGCACATGCGAGGATGTGATCGCGCGTTTCAACCCGCCGATCATCAAGGCGCCGGACGGCCAGAGAAGTGTGACCTTGCCACAGCTGCAATTGCAGGCAGCGATAACGCTTCGCTCTGATCCACAATCAAAACTGGTCCGAAGTCTCGCCGATTCGCTGGTAACATCTGACAGAACCAAGGTTTTTGTCGATCCGGGGGTGGTCTTTGCACCGAATTGGCAGCGGCAATTCAGCAATAGTTCCCTGAACGATCTTGCGCTGGAAATCCTGCAACCCAACCTGCGCACGACCGGCAGCGTCCAGGAATACGGGCTAAGCGACGAACCTCTGGTGGCCAATCAGATCGGCCTGTTCAAGCTGATCCATCACCCGTTCGCCGATCTCAAGCCGCTGGCGGAGCAGTACCGCCATCCGGTGGATGTGGTGGTGATCGACAGCGCGGTGACGAAATGGCACTGTGATCTGCCCCCCCTGATGTTGAGCAACGGCAAGGTGCTCGGCCCGCCGGAAGCGGAGGACGTCACCGCAAGCGACGCGAGCGCGGAGGCCACGGCTGTGCCTGTGGCGGACATGTCTGCGACGCTGGTGGATTGCAGCAAGATCGATCCGCTGGCGCTGAGCCAATCGGAACATGGCGCCGCCGTCGCAGGGGTGATCGCTTCGCCCGAGAACGGCAAGGGTATGGTGGGCATCAACCCCTACGCGCGGCTGCACATGATTTCGTTCGACAAGACGCTTTCGCGTGACAGGCAGATTGTCCGGCTCGCGGAACAGATCATGATGGATATCCCCGTCGGCGCGCGCGTGGCCAATCTGAGTTTCGGATTGTTACCAGATTTTCAAGGCAACGGTGATGTGGAAAACGCCCTGCGGATTCACGAAAGCCGCCTGCTGATCGTCGCCGCCGCAGGCAACGAGGCCAAGGTGCTGAACAATGGCTGCCCGCTGATCCCTGCCTGTCTCAATTCGCTGGAAAACGTCATCACCGTGGTTGGACTCGACGATAGCCTCGACAATCCGGCCCCGTGGCGCAGCGCTACCCAGGGCAGCAACACCAGCCCGAAATTCGAAATCGGCGCACCCGCCGTGAACATACTGACCACGTCGAGCGATAACGTGTTTGCTACGATGAGCGGCACGTCCTTTGCCGCGCCCCAGGTGACAGCGGTCGCGTCGCTGATCTTTTCTGCCGGCGAATTCATCTATGGCGATGATCCTGCATTGCTGCAATCGGGCGGGCAACTCGCGCCCAAGGTGGTGAAGGATCGGCTGATCTATACCGCGGATTTCTTTCCCGGCCTGAATGGACAGGTGATGGCGGGGCGGCTGAACGTCGAGCGCGCGATCAATCTGCAATTCGCACAGTTCGAGCTGTTCGATGGCCGCCGGATCATCGGGCAGGTGATGAAGGCACCAGATATGATCGCCTGCCGTTCACCGGACCCATCGAAGCAACTTTACAATTGGTGGAATATCCGCCGCCTTACATACAACGCCAGCAAGGACCGGCACATTCTGTTTCAACATACCGAAGAGGAAATCAGCAGCCGTTATGGCAAGTTAGATCGGAATGGGTCGTGCCTCGTGAACACGCTGACCGCCATGGTCGAGGTCCGAACCACTGTCGATAACACCTTTGTCATAGTCAGCTTTCCGTTCAGCGCGATCCGCGACTATACCTCGCCGCTGTTCCAGGGATGAGGTGGGGCTGGCTGATCGCGTTTGCCTGGGGCGTGGCGGCCTCGGCCCAGGATATTCCCGTGCTCGAATCGCGCGTCGATGGCGGTTTGCGGGTGTTGAACCTGCATATTGACGTGGCGATGCGTAGCGAAGAGGCGCCGGTGGTCTGGAAGAGCGGGATCAGCATTCCCGATACGGATTACCTGCGGCTGCTGATCCGGGTCGAGGGGCCGCCGGTTCCACAGACCGCCAGGCTCTATCTGTTTTCCGGATTGGGGCAGGAATTCGAGATTCCGCTCATCGAGGTACCGGAAGCCGGCTACTGGACCGGGCTGATCCCCAATGGCCAGGTCACGATGGCGCTCTTTACCCCGGACCTGCTTGACGCGGACACCACGGTGATCATCGAGAATCTGTCGCTCCAGCAGGACGACGTCGTGCTCTACTCGGTGCATGGCGAAAACCAGCTTTGGCCGATCGCCTCCCCCGACGTTCCACCGGAGGTGCAGGCGCTGGCCGGTCCGGTTGCGTTCCTGTCATTCTTCGATGCCGGCCTGCCGCGGACCTGTACCGGATTTCTGATCGAGCCGGATTTGCTGCTGACCAACGAGCATTGCATTCGCTCAGAGGAAACCTGTAGCACCATGACCGCCGTCTTCGGCTATCAGCGCAACGCCGAAGGCGGGCTGGCGATGGGGCCACAGCTCAGATGCAAAGGCTATGAAGCCCATCAATCGAGTTTTGAGCTCGATGTGACAGCCGTGCGCCTGTCGGCCTCGCCGGGCGAGGCATTCGGCTTCATCAACATGCCCGAAGAGTCAGTCGATCCCGCCGGTCCGCTCATAATCATTCAACATCCAGGAGATCTTCCCAAGCAGGTTTCGATTTCGGATTGCGCAATGATTGAGAGCCCGGTGCCGGGGCGTGCGCCGGACAGCGACTTTACCCATACCTGCGATACTGCGAACGGGTCATCCGGTGCGCCCATTCTCAACACCGCCGGTCAATTGGTGGGCATCCATCATTTCGGCTTTCAAGAAGCGCCAGACAGCGCGTGGCGCGAGAACCGGGGCGTTATGGCGACGTTGATCATCGCGTGGTTGAAAGAATATGGCGGACTGCAATAGCAATATGAGGACCGGGAAGTGAAACGCTTGGATCTTCGATTCATCAAGCACAACGGTACTGTCAGAAGACATGGGTTTGGGCCGTCACGGTGGTTTCGTAGCCTTCAAGAAGGGTTGGACGCTCGCCATTTCGCCAGTTCAAAACCAGACGCTCGGTTATCCATCTTGCGGTGAGTGTTGATGATCGGTTTCCTCTTTGACTTCGGAGCGTTGAAGTTCTGGCGTGCGAACGTGGGATCGTCGTCAGCCATGAAACCATCCGCTTCCGGCGGAACAGGTTTGGCCCAATGTCGGCCTCTTTGACTCTAAGTTGGGAGGTAACACGCCGCGCAATGCGAACAACCAGATGAGCCGAACACTCTCTCAGTCTAGGCCATCTTCGGTTCCAAAAA
>CBDUGF010000091.1:0-15730 GCA_965366835.1 uncultured Rhodobacterales bacterium | reverse complement strand
GTTATGAATCGCGCCGAGCGCGTCGATCAGCACCACCTGCCGGTCGATCCGGGCGAAATGATCGCGAAAGAACGGTTTGACCACCTGCGCCTTGTAGGCTTCGAAGCGGCGCTCCATCTCGCGCCAGAGCGAGCGGCGCGGCGGGCTGTCGGGGCGCGCCAGCGGCGCGAAGGTCAGCACCGGGCTGCCGGCCAGATCGCCGGGCAGCAGGAACCGGCCCGGGGTGCAATCATAGAAACCCGCCAGCCGGGCGGCTTCGAGATAGGCGGTATAGCTTCTCGCCAGCTCCTGCGCCTTCGGTTCATCGAGCGGGGCTGCGCCATCGGTGGTCTTGGCGAGGGCGAGAAAGCTTGCAGCCTCCGGGCGCGGCGCGATGCGGGTGAGGATTGCGGCGCTCCACTCGGCAAAACTCTTGTCCATCAACCCGAGATCGAGCAGCCATTCGCCGGGATAATCGACGATGTCGAGATGCAGGGTGCGCGCGCCCGCAAGCCCGGCGAGCAGCCCCGAAGGGCGCACCCTGAGCGACAGGCGCAGCTCGGAAATCGCGCGGGTGCTGTCGGGCCAATGCGGCGCGTCGGCGGTGAGCGCGCCGAGATGCGTCTCGTAATCGAACCGCGGCACGGTGTCGTCGGGCTGGGGCTGCAGGAACGCCGCCCCGATCCGACCTTCCTGCGCCGCCAGCAGGCCGGGCATGCGGCCGCGATCCATCAGGTTGGCGATCAGCGAGGTGATGAACACGGTCTTGCCCGAGCGCGCCAGCCCGGTGACACCGAGCCGGATCACGGGTTCGAAAAACGCCCCCGAGACGGTGTCGCCAACAGCTTCGATGCCGCGCGATATGCTGTCTGCCAGTGCTGAAATGACCACGCGCGGCGCCCTTTTTGCCTGCCTTTGCCCCTAGATAATCCGCCGCAGGCCCGCGCGCCACCCCTTGCCCAGAGACAGGCACGCGCGCTAAGGGGCGTTCATGCCCAGATACGCGCTCAGAATCGAATATCACGGCGCCCCCTTCGCCGGGTGGCAGCGCCAGACCGAGCAGCACTCGGTGCAGGGTGTGATCGAGGCGGCGCTGGCGCGTCTGCAACCCGGCGCGCACAAGATCGTGGCCGCCGGGCGCACCGATGCGGGCGTGCATGCGCTCGGCCAGGTGGCGCATTGCGATCTCGACAAGGCGTGGGACCCGTTCCGCCTGTCCGAGGCGCTCAACTTCCATCTCAGGCCGCATCCGGTGGCGATTCTCGAGGCGGCGCCGGTGGCCGAGGACTGGCACGCGCGGTTCTCGGCGCAGGAGCGGCGCTATCTCTTTCGCCTGCTGGTGCGCCGCGCCCCCGCCACCCATGACAAGGGGTTGGTCTGGCAGGTCAAGGCGCCGCTCGATCTCGCCGCGATGCGGGCCGGGGCAGCATATCTGATCGGCAAGCATGATTTCACCACCTTCCGCTCGACCCTCTGCCAGGCCGACAGCCCGGTGAAAACCATGGACGAGATCGCGATCGACGAGCAGCCCCGCGCCGACGGCACCGAGTTCCGGTTCCGCCTGCGGGCGCGCTCGTTCCTGCACAACCAGGTGCGCTCGATCGTCGGCACGCTGGAACGGGTCGGCGCGCGCAGCTGGGCGCCCGAGGATGTGAAAACGGCGCTCGACGCCCGCGACCGCGCTGCCTGCGGCCCGGTCTGCCCGCCGCAGGGGCTCTATCTGGCCAGCGTCGGCTATCCGCATGATCCTTTCGGCGCGGGTTGAAGGGGCGGGAACGGGGCGCTGCCCCCGCACCCCCGGGATATTTCCGGCAAGATGAAGGAGCGGCGAATCCGATCTTCTTTTTCTTGGCACAAATACTCGAATCCCACCCCCGGCCTCACGCGCGGCGGTTTCAAATCGGGCGCCATGCCCGATCGGCTCAGGCGACCTCGACCCAGGCGTCGCCGCGTTTCATCCGGTGGGTGATGCGGTTGGCCTGGCCCAGGGTCTGCTCGATGAAACAGCCTTTCTTGGCGGCGCGGATCAGGGCTTCGACCTTGTCGGGCGCTGCGGTGCTTTCCACCGCGACGTCGATGGCGAAACTTTTCGGCGCGGTCTCATAGACCCGGCCCTCGCGCGCCCAGTCCCACTCGATAACCGTCTCGACGGTGAGATTGTCGAGTGGCACATCGAGCCGCCTGGAAAACGCGCGGATCTGGGTCATCAGACAGCCCGTGAGGCTGGCGATGAACAGCGCCAGCGGCGGCGGCGCCGTGGCCTCGCCGCCATGAAACGGGCCTTCGTCGGTGGCCAGCGTGAAGCGCTCCTCCATCGGCCGGGTCATGCGCACCTCGAGCTCGTTGCGCATCTTGCCCACCGCCGTGCCGGTGCAGCGGAATTCCACCACGGCGCGGTCGGGGGCGTTGTCCAGCGTCACGTTCATGGCTTCACGATCCGGTTGCGCAAGGTTCCGATCTTCTCGATCTCGAGTTCGAACACATCGCCGGGCGCCAGCCGCTTGCCAAGCTCGAGCCCGCAGCCGGTGCCGACCGTGCCCGAACCGATCACCTCGCCGGGATAGAGCGTCTCGCTGGCCGAGACATGCGCCAGGATGGCGCCGAAATCATGCTGCATGCTGGAGGAGTTGCCGCCGCCCCAGCGCGCGCCGTTGACCCGCACTTCCATGTCGAGCGCCACCGGATGGGCGACCTCGTCGGCCGTCAGGATCCAGGGGCCGAGGATATTGCCGGTGTCGAAATCCTTGCCCTTGGCGGGGCCGAGCTGGCCGGGCATCTCCTTCATCTGGGCATCGCGGGCCGAGATATCGTTGAGGATGGTATAGCCGAAGATATGCTCATGCGCCTTGCCCGCCGGGATATCCTTGCCCTGCTTGCCGATCACGATCGCCAGTTCCAGCTCGAGATCGAGATGCTCGGCATATCCCGGCCAGAGCACATCGGCGCCATGACCGATGAAGCTCATCCGGTTGCCCTTGTAATAGAGCGGCTGGTCATACCAGACCGGCGGCAATTGCGGCTCGGCCTGGCCGAACGCCTTGAGGCAGTTGAACAGATGCGCCTCGAACACCAGGCAATCGCGGTATTGCACCGGCATGACCGGCGGCAGGAATTCCACCTCCGCGGTCTTGAGCGTGGTGCGCTTGCTGGCGCGGCTGAGCAGGTTCCCCGCCTGCTCCAGGCCATAGTCGCCCTCCTCGATCACCGATTGCATGTCCTTGAACGTGTCGGTCTCATAGCGCGCCATCTTCGCGGCGGCATCGAGATCCAAAAGCGTGTCGTCATCCAGCGGCGTGACCACCCGCTTGCGACCCTCATGCAGAACGGTTCCAAGACGCATCAGGCTTACTCCTCGAATATGGCAACGGCGCGGGTGAAACCGGCGCTGGCGCCCTTGATCTTGTAGGGGAAGCAGGAGATTTCGAAGCCGTCGCCGGGCAGGCTTTCGAGGTTCGACAGTTTCTCCATGTGGCAATAGCCGATCTCCATGCTGGCGCGGTGGCCCTCCCAGATGATGCTGGCATCGTGGCTCCTGGCATAGGCCTGCGCGGTCAGCGGGAACGGCGCGTCCCAGCTCCAGGCGTCGGTGCCGGTCACCCGCACGCCGCGTTCCAGGAGATACATCGTCGCCGCGCGCCCCATGCCGCAGCCCTTGACCAGGTAATCGGGCTTGCCATAGTGATCGCCCGCCGCGGTGTTGATCACCACGATGTCGAGCGGCCGGATCTCATGACCGATGCGTTTCAGCTCGGCCTCGACATCCTCGGGCTGAACGATATAGCCATCCTTGAAATGGCGGAAATCGAGCTTGACGCCGGGGTTCATGCACCATTCCAGCGGCACCTCGTCGATGGTGATCGCCCGCTCGCCGCCCGACATCGTCGAATGGTGGTGATAGGGCGCGTCGAGATGGGTGCCGTTATGGGTGGCGATGGTCATCCGCTCCACGGCCCAGCCTTCGCCGCCGGGCAGATCCTCTTTCTTCAAACCGGGAAAGAAGCTCATCACCTGTTCGGCGGTCTGTGCATGGGTCATGTATTCGATCTCGGGCAGCATGATCGGCGGGTCCGAGACGATGCCGGTTTCCAGCGGCACCGAGATATCAACAAAACGTCTGGCCATGTGAGGCTCCTTCTTGCGAGTGATTGCGCTCCGGGCGGCGCCCGGCCCGGGATGGGCGTGAAGCGCCCGCCGATGGGGCGGGTCGGGCGCTGCCCGGCGGTGCCGCCGGGCGGAACGGGATATTCATGCGACGCTTCATATCAAACCGGTGGCCAGCACCGGAAACGCCAGCACCAGCGCCAGCACGAACAGCATCAGCAAGGCAAACGGCGCCGCGCCGAGGAAGATATCGCCCAGCGAAATCTCCGGATCGTCTAACGCCGATTTGATCACGAACACCGAGATCCCGAACGGTGGCGTCAACAGCCCCACTTCCACGGCGATCACCGTGATGATGCCGAACCAGATCAGATCGACCCCCATCGGCGCAAGTACCGGCAGCATCAGCGGCACCAGGATCAGCATGATCGAGCTGGAATCCAGGATCGCCCCCATCAGCACCACCAGCAGCACATAGGCCAGGATCACGCCCCAGTATCCGATCTCGGCCCCGGCGACATAGCTGCCGAACTCGGCCGGCACGCCGCTGAGCGCCAGCATCCGGCTATACATCTGCGCCGCGATGATCAGGAACGAGATCGCCGCCGTGACCAGCCCGGTATCCTGCAACACCTGCCAGAAATCGCCCCAGGAGAGCGAGCGGCGCAGGATGCCGATGCCGATGGCGCCGAGACAGCCCACCGCCCCCGCCTCGATCGGCGTGAAGAAGCCGCCATAGATGCCGCCGATCACCAGCCCAATCAGCACGAAAATCGGCAGCCCCTTGGCCACCACCTGCACCGTGCTTAGAGGGTCTTCGGCCGGGTCGGAAATCCCCTCGCCCAGCCATCCCGGCCGCAGCACAGCGGTCAGCCAGATGCCGAAGCCGAAGGCCAGCGCCAGCAGGATCCCCGGCACGATCCCGGCGATGAAGAGATCGCCCACCGACTGCTCGGTCAGAAGACCATAAAGGATCAACAGCAGTGAGGGCGGGATCAGCATGCCCAGCACTGACGAGCCCGCCACCACCCCGACGGCGAAGCGCTTGTTGTAGCCATGGCGGATCATTTCCGGCACGGCAATGCGGGTGAACACCGCCGCCGAGGCGATCGAGATCCCGGTGATCGCGGCGAAGATCGCATTCGCCCCGACCGTGCCGATGCCAAGCCCGCCCCTGAGCCGGCGAAACAGGTGATTGGCCACGTCGAACGCATCGCGCCCCATGCCGGTGACGCTGACGACATAGCCCATCAGCACAAAGAGCGGCACCACGCCGAAGAAATAGGATGATATCGTCTCGCCCGCCGCCAGTGCCAGCAACTTGCCGGCCAGCAGCGGCGAGCCCTTGATCGCCCAGACCCCCACGTAAGACGACAGCATCAGCGCGAACGGCACCCAGAATCCGGCATAGATCATCACCACCATGGCGCCGAAGCTCAGCATGCCGATCTCGAACGGGCTCATGCGGGCGCCCCGCGCCGCAGCCGCAACACCGCGCCCAGCGCATGCAGCGCCAATTGCATCAATAGCGCGCCACAGCCCACCAGGATGATCAGCTTCACCGGCCAGATCGGGGCGATGAAATCGCCGATCGTGCCTTCATAGGTGCCGCGCTCCCAGGCCTTGAGGAAAAGCGGCCAGCTCGCCCAGATGATCTGCCAGACCAGCGCGATCGCGGCCACGGAAAACACCAGCTCCAACCCCTGCCTGGCCCGCGGGCTGCGCCGCTCGAGCCCGCCGAGCAGCAGTTCGGTGCGCGTCAGCCGCCCCATGCGGAAGGTCTGGGCGATTTGCAGGAACACGATGGCGACGATCGACATCGAGACCATTTCCGGCACCCCCGACACCGGCGCATCGAACGCGCCGCGCCCGATCACATCGGCATTGATCAACAGCATCACCGCCACGATCAGCAGCGTCCCGGCGACGTTCAGCGCTTGCGTGATCACATCCGCCGCGCGCCTGAGCCGGCGATACCACCCAGGCATCGCGCCCTTTTCTGCCTGCTCCGCCATCTGCCTCCCCCAAGGCTCGGCCCGCCCCGAAGCTGGTCCGGGACGGGTTCGCGCCTTGTCAGATCATTCCTGATCCCAGTTGCGCACCGGGGTCGCCCCGGCGGCGCGCATCGTGTCCATATAGGCTTTCAGCACCGCGGTTCCGGCCTTGCCCTCGCCGTCGAGCTGCTCGGCCCAGAGCTTGGCGACATTGTCCATGCCATTGGCCCATTCCTCGCGAAACGCCTGGTCGACCTCGGTCACGGTCGCGCCCTGCTCCTGCATGATGCCGAGAAACTTCTCGACCGAGGCATCGAGATCCTGTTGATAGGCCGCCGCATCGGCCGCCGCCGCCGCCTTCAGTGCCGCCTGCACCTCCGCCGGCAGCCCGTCATACCAGTCCTTGTTGGCAGCGATCCCGCCGGCATATTGCGCGCCGAAGCCGATCTTGGTGATATGGGGCGCCACCTCGTGCAGCTTGCCCGGCAGGGCGGCGGAGGCAAACACGATCACGCCGTCATAAACGCCGGTCTTGATCTCGTTGTAATAGGTGGTGAGGTTGCCCGAGACACCCACCGCACCGGTGCCCTTGAGCCAGTTCACCGCCGGGCCGGGGGCACCGATCTTGCGACCGTCGAGATCGGCAATCGAATTGACCGGAAAGGTGGTCATCAAGAGGTAGTCGTCGATCCCGATACCGCCGCCGAGATATTCCAGCCCGTTCTCGGCCCAGCTTGCCTTCATGTCGGCATTGCTGTCCTGAAGCTTGTCCATCCAGCTCGACACGGCGGTGGAATCGCTCGACACGAAAGGCGTGAAATAGGTCACGTTCTGCACCGAGAGCTTGGCCGGATCGAACAGCGACGAGACCAGCCCGATCTCGGCCAGCCCCTCCTCGACTGCTTCCAGCTCGTCGCCGACCTTGGCCAGCGATCCGCCATATTGCTCGGACCATGTGATCTTGTGATCCGTCCCCTCCAGCGCCGCATCGACCGCCGGAATGAAGGTCTGGCTGACATGCTTGACCCAGCGGAACACCGGCGGATGCCCGGCCACGATGGTCACGGTCATCTCCTCGGCCATCACCGCCGGTGCGGCCATCACCCCGCCGAGCGCCATCGCGGCCAGCGCCACGCTTCTTGCAAATCTGTTCATTGTCTCACTCCTCCCAAAGTTATGTCTCACGTTCAGATCAAGGCCCGGACCCCGCCGCAGATAAACGGCACGATCCGCGCCAGCATCGCATCGGCATCGCCATCGTCGCACAGCCCGCCCGACAGCCGCTTGGGCCGGCCGGTGCGCGCCATCATCGTCATGCCCACGCCGATGGCGAACATGTAGGCCCAGACCGCATCGCCCCGGCCCAGCGCCGGATGCGCCTCGCGCAGGGCGGCGATATAGTCATGCGCGATCGGGTCGTAATAGGTCGCGGTCAGCTCCTGCGCCATCGGGTCGCTCGAATTGGCCATCGACACCAGGATGCGGGCGAAGCTGCCGCCATCCTCGGCCAGCTCGATCCCGGCCTCGATGGTGGGGCGAAACAGCGCCTCGACGATCTCTTCCAGCCTGAGCGGCCCGGCGGCGCGCAGGCTTTTCAGCCGCTCGGCCCGCGCCTCGTTGATCTGGCCCGAACGCCGCGCCACCATCTTCTCGAACAGACGCGCCTTGTTGCCGAAATGATAATGGATCAAGCCCTGCGCCACCCCGGCGCGCTCGGCAATCTCGCGCAAGGCCGCGCCCTCGTAGCCCGACCCGGCAAAAACTTGCTCGGCGGCGTCGAGAATGGCGTCGGATCGCCCGCTGGCCGGATCTTCGCGCCTTTGTGCCGCTTGCCTTGTCAAGAAGCTCCCCCCGAAGCTCAAATGCTAAAACCGGTCAGGAAAAAACTGACTGATCGCCCAGTCAGACTCCGCCTCTTGCCGATTCGTGTCAACCCGGCCCTTCCTCTGACCGAAAATATCCCGGGGGGTGCGGGGGGGCTGGCCCCCCGCGCGCGACCGATTGAATTCTCTGCGGTTTTGCGCCATGATCCCGGCAAAACAATAAACCAAGAGGTTCGGGCAGATGCGTATCCTCATCGCTGTTACAGCATGTCTCGCGCTCGCCGCTTGCGGCGGCGGCTATCGCAAGGCCGGGCGCGATGTCGGCCAGACAACCGTGCGCGTGCCGGTCAAGGTTGCCGGCGGCACCGCCATCGCCGCCCAGCCGCTGCGCATGGCATCGGGGCCGATCTCGAATGCCTGCCTCGGCTCGGATCGCAAGGCGCGATCGCGCGAAAGATGCGGCTGTATCCAGGCCGTGGCCAACGATACGCTCGACAGTGCCGACCAGCGCCTCGCCGCCAGCTTCTACGGCGATCCGCACCGCGCCCAGGAGATCCGCCAATCCGACAATTCGGCCCATGAACGGTTCTGGAAAACCTACAAGGATTACGCCGAAACCGCCGCCGCGATCTGCGGCTGACGCCGTAGGGTGCGTGATTTCACGCACCTTGCCCCTGCGCAAAGCCGACAATCCCGTCGACCAGGCAATCCAGGCTGTCGATCCATGCCAGGCCCGAAAGCGCGTCGGTGAACAGGGAAAGCTCGGTGCAGGCCACCAGCAGCATGTCGCAATCGCGCGCCAGGACGCGCGCGATCCGGGCCAGCGCGCCGGCCTCGCCGCGCCCGGCCTTGACCTCGCGGATCAGCGCCAGCAAAGCCTCTTCCTCGCGCCAGACCGGCGTGATCGCGCGCGCCGCGAAGGCGGCATCGAACACCCCCGCGCGCCGCACCCCCGGCGAGGCCAGCATGCCGACGCGCCCGTCCAGCTGCGCCGCGGTCAGGTCGATCATGTCGAGAAACGGCAGGCCGATAGCGGCAAACACGTCCTTGTAGGCATGCGCGGTGTTGCATGGCATCGCCAGCGCCTCGGCCCCGGCGGCCTGCAGTTCCGTCGCCATCGCCTTCAACACAGGCGCCGGGCTCTCGCCGGTACCCTCGATCAGATGCGCGATCCGGCTCGGCACCCCCGGATTCTGGTGCACGATCAGCGGGATATGGTCGCTGTCGTCCCTGGCCGGCACCGCGTCCATCACCTTCTGCATCAGCAGGATCGTCGCCTCAGGCCCCATGCCGCCCAGGATTCCCACCGTTCGCATCGCCAGCTCTCCTCAGATCCGCAATTCGCCGCGCATCAGCCGGTAATGCAGCCAGATCGACGGCACGAACAGCAACAGCCAGCCGGTGGAGAACCAGAGCCACAGCAGCGCCGGCCACCACAGGATCGCGACCACCAGCCCGACCCCGCCGGCGACGCGCAGCGCCGTGGGTTGCCCCACCAGGCGCGCCAGCACCAGCTGCAACAGCCGGCCGCCATCCAGCGGCAGCACCGGCAGCATGTTGAAGCCGAAGAACATCAGGTTGAGCCAGGCAAACAGCGACAGGTAATGGCCGAGAGAACCGCCGCCCAGGCCCCGGTCCCAGACCCAATCGGTCGCCAGCGTCGCAAGCGCCCAGAGCGCGAGATTGACCAGCGGGCCCATCGCGACGATGAATTCCTGCTGATGCGGGGTCGCCGGGCGTTCCTGTTCGCAGAAGCCGCCGCCGCCATGCAGCACGATGCGGCGCACCGGTATGCCCTCGACCCGGCAGGCCCAGGCATGGCCCAGCTCGTGCAGATAGATGATGGCGAAGATCATCGCCAGGAGCAGCGCCAGCCAAAGCGGATCGCCGCCCGCGCTCAGCGACAGCCCGGCCAGGATCAGCAGCAGAACGGCCAGCGTCTGGCCGATCTCGACACGGATCCCGAGCAGGCCCCTGAACCCCAAGATGATCGGACCGGTCTGCAACATGGCCCCACCCTCTCGCATAACCCGCCGCCATGGCAAGCGACAAAACGCCGGGCTTGAGTTTGCGGCGCCGAGCGCTAGGCTTGAAGCCCAGTTCCCGACCCTGCGGATCGCCCGATGCCCGCCTTGCCCTGCCGCGCGCCGCCACCAATGCTCCGTAACGAACCACCCGAAAGCCCCGGCATGAACCAAAAGATCGTCATCCTCACCGGCGCGGGCATTTCCGCCGAAAGCGGGCTCGGCACGTTTCGCGATGTCGACGGGTTGTGGACGAAATACGATCTGAATGAGGTCGCCACGCCCGAAGGTTTCGCCCGCGATCCGGTGCTGGTGCATCGGTTCTACAACGCAAGGCGCGCCAATTGCCGGGGCGCGGCGCCGAATGCGGCGCATGCCGCGCTGGCGCGGTTGCAGGCGGAGTATCGCGGCGAGGTGGTGATCGTGACGCAGAATGTCGACGATCTGCACGAGCGCAGCGGCGCGACCGCGGTGATTCACATGCATGGCGCGCTCAATTCGGCGCTCTGCGCCGCCTGTGGCCAGCGCTGGCCCGCGCCCGCCGAGATGCACCGCGACGATCCCTGCCCGAACTGCGCCGCCGCCGCCACCCGCCCCGACGTGGTCTGGTTCGGCGAGATCCCCTATCACATGGAGCGGATCATGGCCGCGCTCGAAAGCTGCACCCTGTTCGCCGCCATCGGCACCAGCGGCGAGGTCTATCCCGCCGCCGGGTTCGTCGCGCTGGCGGCGCGCGCCGGGGCGCAGACGGTCGAGCTCAATCTCGCGCCCTCCTCCGTCGTCTCGGCATTTGACGAAACCCGGTTCGGCCCGGCGACGCAGGTGGTGCCGGAATGGGCCGAGAGCCTGCTCGGCGCCTGACCGCGCGACAGCAAAAGGCGCGCGAGTGGCCCCGCGCGCCCGGTAAGTCTTCGCGGTCCCGGCGCCCGTGTCAGGGCCGGCCCCGTTGCCGGTCAGTCGTTCATATTGTGCTGCATCTGGCCATGCATCGGCTTGCGTTCGAGATCGACGGGAATTTCCACGCCCACCTCGCCGGCCTTTTCAAACACCAGCGTGACATTGACCTTGTCGCCATGTTCGAGCGGCTGGTTGAGCCCCATGAACATCACATGCTTGCCGCCGCGCTGCATCGCGATCATGCCATCGGCTGGCAGCTCGAAGCCTTCCATGACATGCACCATCTTCATCACGCCGTTGGCGTCTTCGATATGGGTGTGCAGCTCGACCTTCTGGGCGATGTCGGATTTGACATCGATCAGCCGGTCGGCCTCGCCGGTCTCGTTGTGGATCATCATGAAGGCCGCGCCCGAGGTCGACATGCTGGCGCTGGCGCGGGCATAGGGATCCTCGACCTTGATGCCATCGGCGAAAAGCGGGCTGGCCAGGGCGATTGCGGCGGCTGCCGCGGCGATACGGAGTTTGAAAGACATCGCGTCTCTCCTTGTATTGAAATTGGACTATTTTTGCAGGGTCGGACAGGCCGCGGCACAGCGTGTGGTCACGGCAGGATCAGGCCGCGACCGGCGGCCCACGCGCCATGGCCGCGCGCCGCCTGAGCGATACCGCACCGACCTGTTCCAGCGAAACCAGCGCCTCGACCCGGCCCGGCGGGCGCAGCAGCTCCAGCGGCGGCGCGGCGGCAAAGGCAAACAGCATCGCCGCGAAATCCGGGCAGATATGCGGCGGGCCGACCGGCTGGCCCTGATCGTCGACCGAGACCACCATCGGCCCGGTCCCGGTGCAGAGCACGATGGTGCCGGCGGCATCGGGCATGCCACGCGCCACCGCCATGCTCTGGCCGGTGAGCGCCAGCACCAGCGCCAGGAAAACGCCAAGATATGACCGTGTGTCGGGCTTCATGAGGTCTGATATAAGCCGCCGCCCCGCCGCCCGAAAGCGACAAATCGCCCCTGCCCGCGCCCGGGCCCTGGCTGCGCGTGTTTCGGCGCATGGCGATGGAATGCGTTCAGGCCGGCGAAGATCGGGGGTTTCACCCCCAAACCCCCAGGATATTTCCGGCAAGATGAAGATCGGGCGCTGGGGCGCGCGCGAAACGCAAACGGCCCCGCCATCATGGGCAGGGCCGGGTTTCATCTCTCTCGGGAAAACTCAGACTTCGGCCTGGGCCTTCTTGATCTCTTTTTTCAGTTTCAGCGCGTTGTCCGACAGCTCGGCATCCTTGGCCTTGGCCAGGAACGCATCGAGCCCGCCGCGATGGTCGACAGAGCGCAACGCGGCCGCCGAAATCCGCAGTTTCACACCGCGGCCCAGGGTTTCCGACTGAAGCGTGGTATCGCTCAGGTTCGGCAGGAAACGGCGGCGGGTTCTGTTCTTGGCGTGGCTGACATTGTTGCCAGACATCGGGCCCTTACCGGTCAGTTCGCAGACACGCGACATGGGTTCATCCTCATTCTCGATCATGCGGAGCCTCAAAGCTCCGTCAACACAAACGGGCGCCGCTGCTGCGCGCCCTGAATTCCGTTTGCGGTCTTTAGGTGGAATCGGCTGGGGCGTCAAGTGCGTGTCGCCGCCAAAACGCGCCGCGACGGGATCGCCGAGACCGCTAGGCCCGGGCGATGAAATCGAGCGTCAGCTGTGCCAGCGCCGCAACGGCATCCTCCTGCAGGAAATGCCCGGCACCGGGCAGGATCACATGCGGCTGGCCCGCCGCCCCCGGCAGGGCCTTCTGGAACATCCGGTCGACCCCCGCCATGATCTTGTCGTCGGCGCCGAAGGCGGTGAGAAACGGCATGTCGAGGCTCCTGAGAACTTGCCACGCGGCCCGGTTGGGCGCGGCGGCGGGATCGTCGGGACTGTCGGGCACCAGCATCGGAAACCGGCGCGCCCCGGCCTGATAGCCGGCATCGGGAAACGGCGCGTTATAGGCAGCGATCTCTTCGGGGCTGATTTTCGATGTGGTGCCGCCATAGACGATCCGCCCGGCATCGAACACCGGCACCGATTGCGAGAACTCGCGCCATGCACGAAACGACGCCCCCATCGGCTGATCGCCGGTCGGCAAGGCGGTGTTGGCAACCACAACGCGGGCAAACCGCTCGGGCATCTCGGCCACGAGCCGCAGCCCGATCAGCCCGCCCCAGTCCTGACAGACCAGGGTGATGCGGCGCAGATCGAGGCCACGCAGCCATTCGCCGATCCAGTCGACATGGCGCTGATAGGTGTAATCGGTGGGCTCGGTCGGTTTGTCGGAGCGCCCGAAGCCGATCAGGTCGGGCGCCACCGCCCTGTGGCCCGCCGCGGTGAAGCGCGGGATCATGTGGCGGTAGAGATAGCTCCAGGTCGGCTCGCCATGCATCAGCAGGACCGGAGCCGCATCGCGCGGCCCTTCATCGAGGTAATGCAGGCGCAGTTTGCCGCCTTCGGTATCGTCGACATGCGCATAATGCGGCGCGAAATCGAAATCCGGCAGCCTGGCAAAGCGCGCGTCGGGGGTGCGCAGGTATTTCATGGCTCTCTCCTTCAGAAGTCGACCCTGTCGCCGCCCTTCAGCCCCAGCATCGCGCGCGCCTCTTCGGGGCTGGCGATGTCGAGCCCCAGCCCTTCCACGAGTGTACGCGCGATCCGCACCTGCTGGGCGTTCGACGCCGCCAGCTCCCCCGGCCCGGCCCAGAGCGAATCCTCAAGCCCGACCCGCAGGTTGCCGCCCATCGCCAGCGACAGCGCCGCGATGCGCATCTGGTTCTTGCCCGCGCCCAGCACCGACCATTGATACTGATCGCCGAACAGCCGGTCGGCGGTGCGCTTCATATGCACAACATCCTCTCCATGCGCGCCGATGCCGCCGAGAATGCCGAACACCGATTGCACGAACAGCGGCGGCTTGACCAGCCCGCGCTCGAGGAAATGCGCCAGGTTGTAGAGATGGGCGATGTCATAGCATTCGAACTCGAACCGCGTGCCCTTGCCCGACAGCGTGCGCAGCACATATTCGATCTCCTTGAACGAATTGCGGAACACCAGGTCGCGCGAGTTTTCAAGATGTTCGCGCTCCCAGTCATGCTTGAAATCCCTGAACCGCTCGAGCATCGGGTAGAGCCCGAAATTGATGCTCCCCATGTTGAGCGAGGCGACCTCGGGCGCGAAGGTTTCGGCCGGGCGCACCCGCTCCTCGACGCTCATGAACGGCGAACCGCCGGTGGTGATGTTGATCACCGCATCGGTGCGCTGCTTTATCACCCCGAGGAACGGCGCGAAGGCTTGCGGCGTCTGGTCGGGCTTGCCGGTTTCGGGGTCGCGGGCATGCAGATGCACCACCGCCGCGCCCGCCTCGGCCGCGCCGATGGCGGCCTCGGCGATCTCCTGCGCCGTCACCGGCAGGTGCGGCGACATCGACGGCGTGTGAATCGCGCCGGTGACGGCGCAGGTGATGATGACCTTGCGTGGCATGGCTGCTCCCTTTCCGTTGGCGCCCATGATGCGCGGGCGCCCGGCGCTTGTCCACATCCGCGCCCAGCGCTACATCTCGGGCCATGAAGATCGCTTTCGCCCCTCTCGCCAGCGCCAACATTGCCGCTGTTGCGGCGCTCTGGCATGAAGGCTGGCACGCCGGCCATGCCGGTGTCGTCCCCGAGCGCCTCACCCGCCTGCGCAGGCTCGACGACTTCCACGACCGCCTCGCCAGGCATCTGGGCCAGACCCGGGTGGCGCGGATCGGCCCCGAGATCATCGGCTTCGTCATCCTTCACGGCGACGAGCTCTACCAGTTCTATCTCGCGCGGGGCGCGCGCGGCACCGGCGCCGCCGCGCTGCTGATGGCCGAGGCCGAGGCCCGTCTGCGCGCCACGGGTGTGCGCCGGGCCTGGCTCGCCTGCACCGTGGGCAACACCCGCGCGGCGCGTTTCTATGAGAAATCCGGCTGGTTGCGCGCAGCCACCGAAACCATGAGCTTCGAGACCGCCGATGGCCCGTTTCCGCTCGAGGTCTGGCGCTATGAGAAGGCGCTCTGAACGCCAGCCAGCCGTCTGCCGCCGAGGCGGGTCAGGCGCGCAGGCTCAGGTCTTGTCGCGCGCAGCTTTCTCTTCCTTGGTCAGCTTGTTGTTCCAGACGTTCTTGCTCAGGCCCAGTTCGGGCTTGGCCGGCTTGGTCTTGCCGACACTGACCTTGCCGCCCTTGTCGAGGAATGCCTGGATCAGCGCGTCATCCGTGGTTTTCTTGGGGACTTGTTTCATGCCGCAAAGCCTACGCGCTGTGCCGGGTCGTGGCAACTGACGTGTCACGAGATAAAGCCGCCCTGAAGCAGAAACCTGCCGCGCCGGGAGTGCCGCGCTGAATGCGCCCGCCGGCTTGATCCGGATCAACGCGCCCCGGGAGATTTCGGATCAGGCTTCGCACATGGAAAAACTGGCTGATTTCACCGCACCCAGCGTGCAGGACAAGGCCCGGGAGCTGACCCGCGACGCCAAAAGCCCGCGCGACAAGCTTGCGCGCCTGTTTCTCTTCGTGCGCGACGGCATCGCATTCGGGTTTCCGCCCGAGGGCGATTTCGTGCGCGCCTCCGAGACGCTCGAACGCGGGCTCGGCCAGTGCAACACCAAGGCGACGCTGCTGCTGGCGCTGTGCAAGGCGGCGGGGCTCTCGGCGCGGATTCATTTCTCGCTGATCAGCCGGGAGATCCAGAAAGGCTTTTTCACCGGCATCGCCTATCGGCTGCTCCCGAGAGAGCTTTCGCATTCCTGGATCGAGGTCGAGATCGACGGGCAATGGCGTCGCATCGACACATTCATCAACGATCTGGCGCTGTTCGACGCCGCCAAGGCCGAGGTCAGGCGGCGCGGCTGGCAGACCGGGT
>CBDUGF010000090.1:0-15752 GCA_965366835.1 uncultured Rhodobacterales bacterium | reverse complement strand
TAACCTTAATGGAAGGTTAAATCGCGAGCATTTCCGGGGTAAAAACAGAGCGCTCAGCGCGACAAGGTCCGCGCAACGGCGTCTTGCCAACCGGAGTATCGGCGGGCGCGGGTGGCTTCCTCCATCATCGGAACAAACCGACGCTCCAGCGCCCATGTGTCGGCGAAGGCCTCGCGATCCGGGTAGATCCCGGCCTGCATTCCCGCCAGCCAAGCCGCGCCCAGCGCGGTGGTTTCGCGCACCGCCGGGCGATCGACCGGCGCGCCCAGGATGTCGGCGAGAAACTGCATCGTCCAGTCGCTCGCCGCCATGCCGCCATCGACCCGCAAGACCGTCTCGGCGTCAGCACCGGGCCAGTCCTCGCGCATCGCGCGCAGCAGATCGGCGGTCTGGAAGCCAACGCTTTCCAGCGCCGCGCGGGCGATTTCAGCCGGCCCCGTGGCGCGGGTCAGCCCGAACATCGCGCCGCGGCACTCGGCATCCCAATAGGGCGCACCGAGCCCGGTGAAAGCCGGCACCAGGATCACCTCCTGTTGCGGATCCGCCGCCTCGGCCAGGGCTTGCGTCTCCCCCGCCTCTGCAACGATCTTCAGCCCGTCGCGCAGCCATTGCACCACCGCCCCGGCAATGAAGATCGAACCTTCCAGCGCATAACTCACCTCGCTGTCGAGCTGGCAGGCCACCGTCCCGAGCAGCCGGTTTTGCGACGTCACCAGCTCGCTTCCGGTATTGAGCAGCGCAAAACAGCCGGTGCCATAGGTCGATTTCATCATGCCGGGCTTGAAACAGGCCTGGCCGATCGCCGCCGCCTGCTGATCCCCGGCCACCCCCAGGATCGGCAGCGGCGCGCCCAACAGATCGGTCGTCCCAAAATCGCCGGCGCAATCGCGCACCTCGGGCAGCATCGCCATCGGCACATCGAGAAGCGCGCAGATTTCCGCGTCCCAGGCGCCGTCGACGATGTTGTAGAGCATCGTGCGCGAGGCGTTGGTGGCATCGCTGGCATGCACTCGCCCGCCGGTCAGCTTCCAGATCAGCCAGCTGTCGACCGTGCCGAAGGCCAACTCGCCTGCCTCAGCCCGCGCCCGCGCGCCCTCCACATGATCCAGGATCCAGGCGAGCTTGGTGCCCGAGAAGTAGGGATCGAGCAGCAGCCCGGTTCGGGTGCGGATCAACGCTTCATGCCCCGCCTCGCGCAATTCGCTGCAGCGCCCGGCCGTGCGCCGGTCCTGCCAGACGATTGCATTGTAAATCGGCGCGCCGGTCTTCCTGTCCCAGACCACTGTGGTTTCGCGCTGATTGGTGATCCCGATGCCGGCGATCTCCTGCGCCCCGATCCCGGCCCGTGCCACGGCGGCCTTGATTGAACGCAGACTGCTCTGCCACAAATCCTCCGGGTCATGCTCGACCCACCCGGAGCGCGGAAAATGCTGGGGAAATTCCTCCTGCCCCACCGATTTGATGCGCATGTCGCCATCAAACAGGATGGCGCGGCTCGACGTGGTGCCCTGGTCGATGGCGAGGATGTATTCCAAGACGCTGCTCCCGACTTGCGTTGCACCGCGATCATCCGCCCATGGCCGATCCGTTGCAAGGCCGGATCGGTCGAAATGCTGCGCTTGCAAAGGGCAATACGCTGGCGTATGGCTAGGCCATGAAAAACACACGCCTTTCGCCACAGAGCTGGATCGACGCCGGGCTTCGCGCCCTTGATGAAAACGGGCCGCTGGCGCTCAAAGCCGAGCCGCTGGCGCGCGCAATGGGCACAACCAAGGGCTCGTTTTACTGGCATTTCAAGGATTTGGCCGGATTTCATGCCGCGCTGGCCCGGGAATGGAAGCGCCGCGCCGCGAGCACACTCGTCAACGTGCTGGAAGGCGATGCCCCGGTGGCGGAACGCCTGCAAGCTGTCGGCGCGCCGGCGCCGGCGGAAGCCGCGATGCGGGCCTGGGCGCGCAGCAATTCCGCCGCCGCGGCCGAGCTCTCCGAGATCGACCAGCTCAGGCTCGCGGCCACCGCGGCGTTGCTGCGCGATGCCGGTATCTCCAATCCCGAAATCGCCCGCGGCCTCTATGCCTCGGCGGTCGGCCTCGCCGCTCTGGCGCCGGAGGGCTCTCCCGAGGATCGCGCCGCGCTCGACACGCTGGTCGATCTGGTGCTGGCGCTGCGATGAAGCGGATCGTCCTGGCCGCCCTGCTCGCCGCATCCCCGGCCCAGGCCCATGACAATCACGCCCCGTTCGATGCGCCCGGCCATGTCTGGCAACTCGTCGAAATGAATGGTGCGCCCGTCAGCGCGCGGGTGACGCTCGGCTTCCCCGATCCCGGCAGACTGGCCGGTCAAGCCCCGTGCAACCGCTATTCCGGGGCGATGTGGGGCGTCTACCCGTGGTTCAAGGCGGGCCGCATCGCCGCCACCCGCCGCGCCTGCCCGGATCTGGCGCTCGAGAGCACCTATCTAAAAACGCTCGAAGCGATGACCCAGGCCGAGGCGTCTGCAAACCACCTGATCCTGACCGGCGACTCGGGCCAGAGCCTGGTATTCGCGCTTACCGAAGGCTCCGATTGAACAGATCGACAAAGCGTTGCCGAGCCTCGGGCAGCGGCTTGTGAACCAATTCCTGCGCCAGCTTGTGTCGCAGGAAATATCCCGTCGTTTCAAATCCTTGCGCAATTTCGGCGTCCGGCGTCGCGCCTTTCCCCAACAGCACCTGCGGCAGGGGCAGCAGCCGGTCGGCCCAATCCCCCGCCCCCGCCTGCGACACCGCCCGCCCGGTCTTGGGCGAAACGTAAAGCAAGCCCTCGCGCGCGCCGGTGACAGCGCAGCGCGTCAGATCAAGGCCAAAGCCCATCTCCTCCAAAAGCGCCAGTTCCCATTGCAGATAGGCCAGCGGCCAGAGCGCGTCCTCGCCGAGCAGATCCATCAGCTGTTCGGTGCGCCGGTAAAGCCCGCCATGAGCCTCGCGCTCAGGCAGGCAGAAGCTCAGCACGCCACTCACCGCATTGAGCCCGGCCAGCGCCAGCCGCGAGCCCATCACCGCTGCGGCGCGCGAGCGGATCGGCTCGACGTGGTACGTGCCGAGATGGTCCTCCAGCCGGGCCCGCCAGCTGACGTCAAGCTGCGCCCCCGGTTGCAGGATCGGCGCGATCTTTCGGCTGGTGCCGCCGCGCACCACTCCGGCATGGCGGCCATGGCTCTCGGTGAACACGTCGATGATGGCGCTGGTCTCGCCATGCCGCCGCACGCTCAGTAATATGCCCTGATCCCGCCATTCCATGGCCGCAGGGTATCGCGCCCACGCGCGCGCGGAAATCGAAAAGCTCAGGTCTCGATCACGCCATCGGCAACCCAGCCATCAAACACCTCCAGCGCCGCCGCACTGAACTCAGGATCGTTGATATGGCAATCGAGCTGCCTCAGGTTCACATTGCCCGGGCAGGCACTCTGCATTTCCGCGCAAAACGCCGCCAGTCCCTCGGCGTCATGCAGATCGGCGCCTTCGCGGTCCCACTCGTTGCAGCCCTGCACCGGCAACAGGAACTCGACAGGCCCCTTCGCTCCACTCAGCTTGTCACAGATCGCCCGCGCCACCTCGCGCCGCTCATCGGCATCCAGCATCGCCGAGGTCAACAGCCGGTTATGGGCGTGCGTCGGCCGGTCTTTCAGCCGCTCCGGCGGTGCCTGCCAGCCGACGAAATCGACCAGGTCATAACATCCCGGCGCCACCAGCTGCGGAATGCCCTTGGCCCCGGCATTGGTCATCCGGTCGGGCCCCGCCGTGATGCCTGAGCCGAACAGATGGTTGGAGACCTCCTGCGGCGCGAAATCCATCACCGCGGCAAACGCCCCCTCTGCTGCCAGCCCCTCGAAGGCCCGTCCGCCCATCCCGGTGGCATGAAACACCGCCACCTCGAAGCCGCGCTCTTCCAGCGCCGGTTTCAGCGTCACCATATAGCGCAATACCGTCTTGCCGAACGAGGTCATCCCGATCAACGGCCGCTCCCATTTCGGCTTTTCCACCGCCCGCGCCGCGCCCAGAACGGCCCCTGCCGCCTGGCTCAGCGACGCCTTGCAGACCGAATTCAGCCCATAGAGCCCTCCGGCCCAGAGGATCATCTGCATGTCCGGCGCCATCCGCTCGGGCGGCAGCATGGCGGAAAACGACACCGTCGAGACCACGTATTTCGGCACGCCGAGCGGCAGCGCGGCACAGACATCCAGCGCCAGATCGGTGCCCATCGAGCCGCCCAGGATCACCACCCCGTCGATCCGGCCCTCGCGATAAAGCCTCAGCGTCAGCGCCGCGGCCCCCTCGGCCATGATCTGCATCGCCTGGTTCTCGTCGCCGGTGTCGATCGCCGCCGCGATGCTCGATCCGCCCGCTTCGGCCACGTCATGCTTGGAATAATCCGTCGGCGCGCCCGGATCGCCCAGCACGCTCACATCCATCGACAGAACCTTGCCGCCCTGCCCCCGGATCCGCCCGGCCAGATATCCCAGTTCGTCATCCTTGGTGTCGTAGGTGCCGACCACCAGGATCGTCTTGTCATCCGCCATCTTCAGTCTCCTCGTGTCTCCATCCACTGCCGCGCCTGTCGCATGGCCGTATCAATCGCGCGCTGCGAGCGCTCCGCGCCGCCCGGCTCGTCGAGCCGCTGCATGATCCATCCCGGATAGGTCAGCGCCCTGAGCAGGATGAACAGATCCAGTTGCTCCGGCCTGACCCGCCGCCGCTCGCGATAGCCCTCGCAAAGCGCCGCGCGCAGCGCCGGATAATCCTCGGCCTCGGTAAAGCGCAGCAGAAACGTCGCCAGTTCGAAATCGCGAAACCCGAAGCCGCCATCGTCGAAGTCGATCAGCGCCACCCCGGCCTGCGGGTCGGAATCGTCGTAAAGCATGTTCTCGCTGATCAGGTCGGCATGGATCAGCCCGTAATCCGCATTTCCCTCGATCTCCGCCAGCGCCGCGTCCGCCCGTGCACGCACGCCCAATAGCAGCGCGCGCTGGTGATCCGTCAGGCCCGGATGTTCCCAGAACCGCCCCCAGAGCGGATGCGCACCCAACAGCCCGGCCCGGTCCCATGCCGGCCGCGCAAACCCCATCGGGCGCGGCCATTCATCCGAAACCCCGTGCAACTGCGCCATCACAGCGCCCAGGCTTCGGCAAAACCCTGCCCTGTCGGCGATCCCCTGTAGTTCCCCGGCCTTGCCCAATGGCCGCCCCGGCAGCCATTCCAGCATGTCGACCATGTGATCGCCCTGCCGCTGGATCAGCGCCCCGGTCAGGGCCGCAACAGGCGTCGGCACGCGCAAGCCGCCATTGGCCAGCGCCGCCATCCATTGCAGCTCCGAGGTCAGCTGGAATTCATCGCGATAGCCGGGCCGGTGAAACCTGAGCGCCAGATCGCCGCCCGGTGCCTTGACCCGAAACACCAGGTTCTCGCGCTGCGCCGCCAGCTTTATCGGCGCCTCGCCCAGCCCCCACAGCCCGGCGGCTTCTCTCGCCGCCTCAAGCAAGCGGCACCTCGCCCAGCGCTGCGTCGACCGCCGCCAGCATCCGGTCGGCATCGGCGCGCGAAAACACCATCGGCGGGCGAATTTTCAACACGTTGTAATGCACCCCGAGAAAATTCATCAAAACCCCCTTGTGGCGCAGCGCATTGGCGATCCTTTTCGTGTAGTCGGTCGCCGGCGCCTTGCTCTCCCGGTCCCGAACCAGCTCGGCGCCGAAAAACAGCCCCGATCCCCGCACATCCCCAATCACCTCATGCCGCCCGGCAAGATCGCGCAAGCCCGCCCGCGCATAATCCCCCACCTCGCGCGCATTCTCCTGCAAGCCTTCCTCGCGGATCACATCCAGCGTGGCCTGCGCCGCTGCCATGCTCACAGGGTTGCCGCCGAAAGTATTGAAATAGCGAAACGTCTCGCGAAACGCCACCATCGTGTCGCGGCTGGTGACCACCCCGGCCACCGGATGACCATTGCCCATCGGCTTGCCGAGGCTGACGATATCGGGCAGGAACCCCGCCTTCTCATGGCCCCAGAAATGCGTGCCCAACCGGCCAAACCCCGGTTGCACCTCGTCGGCGATGATCACGCCCCCGGCCTTGCGCACCGCGTCAATCGCGGGGCCCACCCAGCCCTCCGGCAGATCGGGAAACCCTTCATTGGCGAAAAACGGGCAGATGAGCAGCGCCGAAATCCCATGCCCGCGCGCCTCCAGCCGCGCAATCGCCGCGCTCACATGCCCGGCCCAATCCTGCGGCGAAATCGGCCGGTAGCTGTCGGGTGCGGGCACGAATTCGATATTGTCCCAGCGATCCGGCGGCGGATTGGTGCTGCTCAGCTGGCTCACCGCATCGGTATTGCCGTGATAGGTATGGTCGGTCGCAATCACCCCGCGCTTGCCGGTCACGGCCCGCGCCATGCGCAAGGCGATGTCATTGGCTTCCGATCCGGTGCAGGTAAACACCATCGCCTTCAGCGGATCAGCGAACGTGCCGGTCAGCGCCTCGGCATAGTTCACGATCCCCTCATGCAGATAGCGCGTATGGGTGTTCAGCGTCCCGGCCTGCTTGCAGATCGCCTCGACAACCTTCGGATGGCAATGCCCGACATGCGGCACGTTGTTGTAGCAATCGAGATATTCGCGCCCGTCCACATCCCACAGTTTCGTCCCCAGACCCCGCACCAGATGCACAGGGTCTTCGTAAAACGTGGTCAATCGCGGCCCCAAAAGGCGCTCGCGGCGTTCAAGCAGGGTCTCGCTCATATCTGTCTCCGCTCAAGTGAATAGGGCAGCGCCCGACCCGGGGTGGGCGAGAAGCGCCCGCCCATGGGACGGGTCGGGCGCTGCCCGGCGGTGCCGCCGGGCGGAAGATGTGATTGTCTCGCTCACAGCTGTATCCATGCGGTTTTCAGGTCCATGTATTTCTCCATCGCATGCAGCGACTTGTCATGGCCATTGCCGGATTGCTTCACACCCCCCAGCGGCACGGTATTGTCCGATCCGCCATAGGTGTTCACATGCACCAGCCCGGCGCGGATCCCCGCCACCATCCGGTGCGCGCGGCTCAGGTTCCCGGTCCACAGCCCCGCCGCCAGCCCGAATTCGGTGCCGTTGGCCAGGCTCAGCGCCTCGTCCTCGCTGTCAAACGCGGTGACGGCCAGAACCGGCCCGAACACCTCCTGCTGAAACACCCGATCCTCGCGCTTCACCCCGGTCAGCACGGTCGGCTCCATGTAATACCCGCCCGTTTCCTCCAGAATGCGGCCTCCGCCCAGCGCGATCTCGGCGCCTTCAGCCGTGGCATCGCTGACAAACCCGAGATTGCCTTCCAGCTGCACCAGCGAATTCACCGCCCCCACCTGGCTCGACAGATCCAGCGGATCGCCCACCTTCAGCGCCTTGGCATGGCGCGCCACGGCGGCCACGAAATCATCATGCACCGAGCGTTCAACCAGCAATCGCGACCCGGCCACACAAACCTGCCCGGAATTGCGGAAAATCCCATGCGCCGACACCTGCGCCGCTTTCTCCAGATCGGGCGCATCGGCAAATACGATATTGGGCGATTTGCCGCCAAGCTCGAGGTAGACCCGCTTCAGGTTCGAGCGCGCCGAATATTCCAGCAAGCGCCGCCCCACGCCGCCCGACCCGGTAAAGACCAGCACATCCACATCCATCGACATCGCCAGCGCCTCGCCGGTGACCGAGCCCTGCCCCGTCACCACATTGAGCACCCCATCGGGCAGCCCGGCCTCGGCGCAATACTCCGCCAGCTTCAACAGCGACAGCGAGGCCGTTTCCGCCGGTTTCAACACCACCGAATTGCCCGCGGCCAGCGCCGGGGCCAGCTTCCACGCCCCGATCATCAGCGGGAAGTTCCACGGCACGATCGCGCCGACAACCCCCACAGGCGCCTTGTGCACCAGCCCCAGAACATCCGGCGCGGTTGGCGCCACCTCGCCATAGATCTTGTCCAGCGCCTCGGCGTAATAGCGGAATGTCCCCGCCGCCGATCCGGCCTCGGCCTTGATCGCCATGTTGAACTCGGTGCCGTTGTCGCGCACCCCGAGCACGGTCAGTTCAACAGCGCGCGCCTCGATGATATCGGCGATCCGGTGCATCACCTTCTTGCGCTCTGCCGGAGCCATCCGCGACCATCGCCCATCGTCAAACGCCCGCCGCGCGGCAGAGGTCGCACGCGCCACATCCTCGGGCGTCGCGCGCTCTATCGTGGTGAGTTTTCGTCCGTCAATCGGGGAGTGTATTTCGAGCGTTTCTCCCGAACCCGCTTGCCACGTTCCGTCGATAAGTAATCTCTGCGCCGGAACATTTGCCGTCCGAAGCGCATCGATGTCCGCTTGCCTTGCCATCTCAACTCCTTGAGTTTCCGCCGTTCGGCCAGCACATAGCGAATATGCAGCGCCAGAACGCCGAGGATCATCAGAAACAGGATCATCGCCACCGGGCGATCAATGAAATCGAAGGGCGTCTTCACCCGTGCCATCCCGGCGCGCAGCTTCACCTCCATGATCCCGCCCAGGACCATGCCCAGCACGATCGGCACCGCCGGTATGTCCAACCGCTTGAGCACGAAACCGAAGACCCCGAAACAGGCCGCGATCAGGCAGTCGGTGAAGGAATTGCGCAGGCTGTAGACCCCGACGAAACTCAGCGTCAGGATGCACACCCCGAGAAAGCGATTGGGGATTTTCACCACCTTGATCAGCTGCCCCGAGGCAAACAGCAGGAACACCAGCACCAGCACGTTGAGGATCAGCAGCGCCAGGTAGAGCGCCACCACAAACGGCATGTCATTCTGGAAAAGCTGCGGCCCCGGCACCACATTATGCACGTAAAACACGCTCAGCATCATCGCCGTCAGCGCCTCGCCCGGAATGCCCAGCGCCAGCAAAGGCACCATCGCCGCCGCCGGCACCGCGTTGTTCGATGTCTCCGCCGCGATCAGCCCCTCGCTCGATCCATGGCCGAAATCCTCGGGCCGTTTCGAGGAACGCTGCGCATAGGTATAGCTCAGGAACTGGGCGGTGAACTCGCCGACACCCGGGATCATCCCCATTACCACGCCAAACGTGGCCGAAACCCCGGCCACCCTGGGATGGCGCGAAAGCTCCCGCAGACCCTGAAACATGCCGCCGCGCAGCTTGGTCAGGCGCACCTTCTCATCCTCGCCCTGTAGCAGGAAGAACGCCTGTGAAAGGGCAAACAGCCCCAGCACCACCACGATCAGATCGACACCGCTGCTGAGCCAGCTTTGATCGAAGGTGTAGCGCTTGGAATACTTCACCGGCTCCAGCCCGACCGTGTTGAGGAAGATCCCGAAACAGGCCAGCGCGGCGGCAATAAGGCTCTGCCCGCGATGCGCGATCACCACCAGGATCAGCCCCAGCAACGCCGCCAGAAAAATCTCGCGGCTGCCAAACATCGGCGCCACCCTGGCCAGCACCGGCGCAAACAGGATCAGGCAGACAACGGAGAAAATCCCGCCGAAGAACGACGCCGAATAGGCCAGCGAAAGCGCCCTGCGTGCCTCGCCCCGCGCCGTCATCGGAAAGCCGTCATAGGTGGTCAGCGCATTCACCGCCGTGCCCGGCGTATTGATCAGAATGGCCGGAATCGCCCCGCCATACATCGAGCTTCCGTAGATCCCCAGAAGCACCGTCAGCCCGACAATCGGGTCCATGCTGAAGGTCGCCGGCAGCAGGATGGCAATGGCCACCGCCGGGCCGACGCCCGGAATCGCGCCGATCAAAACGCCGCCCACCGATCCCACCAGAAGCGCCAGGATCACATCCCAGCGGGCCAGGATATCAGCCGCTGAATATAGAAGCTCCATGGCGCCTCAGAGATTGAGAATGAAGAATGAGCGCAACGCGCCGGGCAAATACTCGTACAGCGCGCCACCGGGGATCTTCACCTGCAACAGCGTCTTGAACAGGATCACGACGAGCGCCGCAAATCCCACCGAAATCCACAGCAGTTTGCGGTCGCGGTATCCGATCCGCCAGACCAGCAGCGGCACGAATGCCGCCGTCGTCGGCAGATACCCGACCACAGGCACCACCATCACGTAGATCAGGAACCAGATCACCCATTCGAGCGCGAAAAACCAGATCCGCCACTCGATGAAATCGGGTTTTGCAAAGCGTTTTCGCGGCAGTTTCCAGAGATGCAGCGCCGAAAAAAGAACCATCCCGCCCACCGCCACCGAGGGCCAGAATCGCGGCTGGGCGAAAAACTCGGTGCGCTTCACCCATTTGGTCTGGCTGCCCAACTGGCTCAGCAGCAAGAGCGCCGCCACCAGGAACACCAGCGCAAACAGCAGCTGCCCCCGGATCGGCCCCTTGAACCTGCGTTCGTCTTCACTGCTCATTTCGGCAAGGCTCCAAACCGGTCCGGACGGAAAGAGACCGGGCAGATCATCCGCCCGGTCACCCTATCATGCGGCTTACTCGAGCAGGGCTTCGATCCGGCCCACGGTCTCGATATCCTTGGCAATCCGCGCCGCGCTGTCTTCGGCATTCTGCCAATAGACCTGGGCCCCGGTTTCCTTGGCAATCGCCTGCGCCCGGTCGCTCATCATCGCCTTCTCGGCCACGGCGATGATCTTGTCGCGCGCCTCCTGCGGCGTGCCCGCGGTCACGAACAGGCCGTTCCACAGCGCGATATCGAGCGACGAATCGACCTCGCCGGCCGTCGGCGCATCCGGCACCAGCGGAATGCGCTGATCCGTGATCGAGACCAGCACCTTGACCTGATCGAGGCAGGGCAGGATCAGTTGCAGCGTGGTGTTGATCACATCGGCATCACCACTGGCCAGCGTGTTGCAGTCCAGCGCATCGAAGGCGGCATCGCTGCCCCATTCAAAGCCCATGTTCACCGCCATCGCCTTGGTCACCTGCGTCGGCGTCAGCGGATCGCCGAAATGGCCCAGCGCCACATCGTTGTCCTTGGCATAGGCGGCCAGCTCTTCCATGGTCGAATAGGGCGCATCGCCCGATGTGGCGATCACGAAGGGATAGGTCAGGAAGATGCCCAGCGGCTCGAACTTGGCCGGGGTCAGCTCGTCGATCCCGATCTGGTGGCCGACCACGGGCACCCCGATCACGAACGAGCCGATGGTGTATCCGTCCGCCGGCGCGGTGGCGACTTCGATCGCGCCCGGAAATGGCCCGCCGCCGCCGCCCGGCTTGTTTACCACAGCCGCCGCGACGCCATATTCCTTCTGGAAATCGTCGGCGATCATCCGGGTCAGCACGTCCTCCAGATCGCCCGGCGGCCATGGCACGATGAAGTTCACCGGCTTCTCGGGATAGTCGGCCAGCGCCGCGCCTCCCATTGCCACCATCGAAAGGGCCAGCGCCCCGCCCAGAAGCGTTTTCATTGTCATAGTTCGTCTCCCTGACTGCGGCCTTTTTGGCCGGTTCATTATTCAAACCAACGGTTCTAAAACAGATTGACAGAGCGGGTCCGAGTCTGTCAAGAATTTTAGCATGTGAAACCGAATTCCCGCCCCGCGCGGCTCCGCCCTGACCCTGGAAAGGCCCGACCACTCCCATGGGAACCGTATCCAAAGCCTTGTCACTGCTGGATTATTTCAATCGTTCGCGCCCCGCGATCGGGCTCAGCGAGATGGCCCGCCTGTCGGGGCTCAACAAGGCTACAGTGCATCGCCACCTGAGCGAATTGCAAGGCCAGGGATTCGTCGAACAGACCGAAACCGCGCGCGAATATCGCCTCGGTCCGGCCTTTCTGCGCCTCGCCGCGCTGCGCGAAGCCGCCGTTCCGCTGCGCGATCTGGCGCAGCAGGTGCTCGCCGATCTCTCCGCCGCCACCCATGAAACCGCGCATTTCTCTCTGCTGCAAAACGGCCAGCTCACCACCACCGCCTACAGCTACTCGCCGCTTCACGGCACCCGCGTGACGATGGAAGACGCCGAAATCCTCGCGCTCCACGCCACCAGCTCCGGCCTCGCCGTTCTGGCCTTTTCGCCGCCGGAATTCGTCGAGGCCGCGCTCTCCGGCCCGTTGGAACAGCGCACACCCCACACCATCACCGACCGCGCCAAGCTGCGCGCCTGCCTCGCCCCGATCCGCGAAACCGGCATGGCCGAAAGCATCGGCGGCTTCGAGGATGATGTGCATTCCCACGCCATGCCTGTTTTCGATGCCGCCGCCCAGGTCATCGGCGCCATCGCCGTCGCCGCGCCCACCGCCCGGATGACGCCCGAGCATCAGGCCCTGATCCAGCGTCAGCTGCGCCGCCACGGGCTTCGCCTGACCCGGCTTCTGGGCGGCTTCCCGCCGCAGAATTTCCAGCGCGAGGATGCGGCATGAGCCGACAGCCCCCATCCCGGTCCGAATCCCGCGCCCTGATCCTCGATTTCGGCGGCGTGATCAGCCGCACCCTGTTCGAGACCCACGATCTCACCGAACGCGCCCTCGGCCTGCCCACCGGCTCGCTCGATTGGCACGGCCCGTTCGATCCGGCCAACGATATGCTCTGGCAGCGGATGCAGGCCGACAAGATCTCAGAGCGCGCCTATTGGCTCGAGCGCACCCGCGAGGTCGGCGCACTGCTGGGCGAGAAATGGACCGAGATGAGCCAGTTCGTCCGCGCCGCCCGCGGCGCCGAGCCCGACGCCGTGATCCGCCCCGAATTCCGCGAGGCCATGGCCACCTGCAAGGCCCACGGCGTCCGCCTCGCCATCCTATCCAACGAGCTCGATCTGTTCTATGGCGCCGATTTCCGCGACAAGCTGCCGTTTCTCGCCGATTTCGAGGTCATCGTCGATGCCACCCATACCGGCATCCTCAAGCCCGATCCGCGCGCCTATCGCGAAACGCTCGACCGGCTCGCCCTGCCCGCCTCGGCCTGCGTCTTCGTCGATGATCAGGCCCGCAACATCGCCGGCGCAAAGGCCATCGGCCTGCCATGCGTTCACTTCAACGTGGCCCATCCGGGCGACAGCTATGCCCAGGCGCTGCGCCTGCTCGCCATCACCGAAACTCAGGGAGAAATCACATGAAAGACGGCAATTTCCTCAAGGAGAAAAACGCACGCTCCCTCTGGCACCCGATGACCCACCCGGCCGACAGCCTCGCCAATCCGCCCACCATCGTGACCGGTGCCGAGGGCGTCAGGATCACCGATGTCGATGGTCACACGGTCGTCGATGGTGTCGGCGGACTCTGGAACGTCAATCTCGGCTTCTCCTGCCAGCCGGTCAAGGACGCCATCTCGAACCAGCTTGACCGTATGCCCTATTATTCGATCTTCCGCGGCACCACCAATGACTGCGTGATCGAGCTGGCCGAAGAGCTGCGCGCGTTTTTCGCGCCCGACGGGCTGAGCCGAGCCTTCTTTACCTCCGGCGGATCGGATTCGGTCGAAACCGCGCTGCGGCTGGCGCGGCAATATCACAACATCCGCGGCGAGGCCGCGCGCACCAAGTTCCTCAGCCTCAAGAAGGGCTATCACGGCACCCATTTCGGCGCCGCCTCGGTCAACGGCAATGCCAATTTCCGCACCCTTTACGAGCCGCTGCTCGCCGGCTGTCATCACATCCCGGCGCCCTACACCTATCGCAACCCGTTCAACGAGACCGACCCGGAGAAGCTGGCCCAGCTCTGCCTCGCCGCGCTCGAGGAAGAGATCGCCTTCCAGGGTGCGGGCACCATCGCCGCCTTCATCATGGAGCCGATCCTCGGTGCCGGCGGGGTGATCCCGCCGCATGCGTCGTTCATGCCCGGCGTGCGCGAGATCTGCTCGAAACACGGCATCCTGCTGATCGCCGATGAAGTGATCACCGCGTTCGGGCGCACCGGTTCATGGTCCGGCTGCCGCCATTGGGGCGTGCAGCCCGACATGAGCTGCACCGCCAAGGCCATCACCAACGGCTATTTCCCCTTCGGCGCGGTGATGATCGCCGATCAGGTGGTCGAGGTGTTCGAGAAAGACGAAACCGGCAAGGCCACCATCGGCCATGGGTACACCTATTCCGGCCATCCGGTCGGCGCCGCTGCCGCCCTGGCCTGCCTCTCTGAAACCATCCGTCTCGATGTCCGCAAGAACGCCGCCGCCCGCGGCAAGCAGCTGTTCGAGGGGATGCAGGCGCTGCAATCGAAATACGATCTGATCGGCGATGTGCGCGGCGGCCATGGCCTGATGTGCGCGCTCGAACTGGTCTGCGACCGTGCCACCAAGACAGCGATCGACAAGCAGACCATCGGGGGGATCCAGGAGCAAACCTACCGCGCCGGCGCCATGGTGCGGGTGTCCGGCCCCAACATCATCCTGTCGCCGCCGCTGGTTCTGACCGCCGCGGATGTAGAGACGATCCTGACGGCGCTCGACGCGGGATTCGCAGGCGTCTCGGGCTGAGGTTTTCCGACACTGGCCCAGGCGAGCCCCGTTTTCCGCGTCGGAAAACGGACCGAATTTCGCGTCGAAATTCGCGCCGCTCTACAACCGCCCCAGCAAATCCGCCGTCGGCCAGCCGTCCACCGGCATGCCCATCTCGGCCTGCACTGCGCGCACCGCCGCGCGCGTGCCCGAGCCCAGAATGCCGTCGATGCCGCCCACATCATAGCCGCGCGCGGCCAGCCTGCGCTGCAAGTCCTTCATCTGCTCGCCCTGGATCCCCAACTCGGGATCGCCCGGATCGAACACCGGCGCGCCTTCCAGCCGGGTGGCAAAATAGGCCGCGGTCAGCACATAGGTAAAGCTCTGGTTCCATTTGAAATAGACCCGGAAGTTCGGATAGGCGGCAAACGCAGGCCCCTTGCGCCCCTGCGGCAGGAGGATCGACGCGGGCAGATCCGCAGCCAGCGCACCATGTACCGGCCGCACCCCGAGCGCTGCCCACTCCGCCGCCGGCATCTGCGTCTCCAGCCCGGTCTTCGACCAGTCGAGCGTATCCGGCACCGTGACCTCCTGCAGCCAGGGCTCGCCGGCGCGCCAGCCGAACGAGTGCAGCATCTTGCCCCCGGACATCAGCGCATCCGGTATGGAGGTCTTCAGCCGCACATGCCCGTCGCCATCGCCATCGACCCCGTTTTCCAGGATATCGCCCGGCAGCATCTGCACCTGGCCGATCTCCCCGGCCCAGGCCCCGGTCGTCTCTTGCGGTGAGAAATCGCCCTGCTCGTAAAGCTGGATCGCGGCAAAAATCTGCGGCCGGAACAGCTCCGGCCGCCGACAGTCATGCGCCAGCGTGACCAGCGCATCGCGGGTGTTGAAGTCGCCCTGAAACCCGCCGTAATCTGTCTCGAACGCCCAGAATGCCAGCAACACCCCGCGCGACACGCCATAGCGCTCCTCGATCGCGTCAAAGACGCTGTCATGTCTCTGCGCCATCGCCCGGCCGGTGTTCAGCCGCCCGGTGCTGATCAGACGTCGGGCAAAACTGGTGAAATCCATCTGGAACACGCCCTGCGCCCGGTCGGCCCGCAACACCTTGTCATCCTGGCGAACCCCGGCGAAAAACGAGTCCACGGTGCCGGGCGCGTGGCCTTTCGCCAGCGCCTCGTTCTTGAGCCCGTCGACAAACCCCGTAAAACTGCCGCCGCATTGCGCCCGACCGTGTGCGGCGCTCAGCATCAGCGCCGCCAGAAGCATCAGAATCCGCATCATCCACCTTGCCGTTCAAGACCCTTGAGTAAAACCTAGCAGCCTGCCGCGCCGGCGCCAGTCAGAAACTCCAGACCCGATATGCGGCGCCCGG